>JBBKWG010000137.1:0-6263 GCA_037968835.1 Paracoccaceae bacterium | reverse complement strand
CGGCCCGCTCTGAGCACCCCAACGCGGGAACAAACTGCCACTCCTCGGGATTATCGCATCAAGCGCATATCCGCGCCAAAGCCCGAGGAGGGCACTTCCATGCGACTGAAACTCATAACCGTGGCGGCCTTGCTTGCCGCCCTGTCCGCCTGTGGTGCGCAAGGCCCTGCAAACACAGCGTCACCGGCCCCCGGCACCGACGCCATCGTCAAGCTGACCACGACGCTTCAATTCGAGCCGGCGATCCTGACGGTCCCGGTCGGCAGCACCGTCGAGTGGCGCAACACCTCGATTGTCGGTCACAGCGTTTCGGGCAATCCCGCCACCGCCGAGCACCCCGCAGACGTGACCATTCCCGCCGGTGCTGCAGGCTTTGAAATGAAGGATCTGCCCGCCGGCCAGATCTACCGCCACACGTTCACCGTGCCCGGAACTTACAAGTATTATTGCGATCCCCACCACGGACTTGGCATGAAAGGCACCATCATCGTGACCAGCTAGACCCGGCTTCGGGTCAGCGATGCCTCAGCCCCGCGCGTGTTCCGCAAGATCACGCGCGACGGCGAATGCACCCTGGATGCGGTCCTTGGTCTTGGCCCAATCCCGGCGCACGACGATCTTGTTGTCCTTCACCTTCGCCAACCCGCGCTGATCGTTGATGAACGTGACAAGGCCCACGGGATTGGCGAACTTGTCGTTGTGGAACTGGATCGTCGCGCCGCGCGGCCCGGTGTCCAGCCGCGCAATCCCGGCCTTCTTGCACTCGCCCTTGATCCGTACGACCAGCAACAGCGTATTCACCTCTTTGGGAAGCGAGCCAAACCGGTCGATCAATTCGGCAGCGAAGCCCTCCAGTTCGACCTTCGACGACAGGCCCGACAGCCTTCGGTAAAGCCCCAGCCGAACGTCCAGATCCGGCACGTAATCTTCGGGGATCAGCACCGACACGCCAAGGTTGATCTGCGGAGCCCAATGGTCGTCGGCCTCGCTCAGCCCCTCCAATTCGCCAGCCTTGATCTTGGCAATCGCTTCTTCCAGCATCGACTGGTAAAGTTCATAGCCGACCTCGCGGACATGCCCCGATTGTTCCTCGCCCAGCAGGTTCCCGGCCCCGCGAATGTCCAGATCCTGACTGGCAAGCGTGAACCCCGCGCCAAGCGAATCGAGCGAGCCCAACACCCGCAACCGCTTTTCGGCCTGCAACGTCAGCTTGGCGCGCGGTTTGGTGGTCAGGTACGCATAGGCCCGCGACTTCGACCGCCCGACCCGCCCGCGGATCTGGTAAAGCTGCGCCAGCCCGAACATATCGGCGCGGTGAATGACCATCGTGTTGGCAGTTGGAATATCCAGTCCGGATTCAACGATCGTCGTCGCCAGAAGCACATCGTATTTGCCGTCGTAGAACGCGTTCATCCGGTCATCCAGTTCGCCCGCCGCCATCTGACCATGCGCGACGACATAGGTCACTTCGGGCACCTCGCGCTTGAGCCAATCCTCCATTTCGGGCAGATCGCTGATGCGCGGGACGACGAAGAACGATTGCCCGCCGCGATAATGTTCGCGCAAAAGCGCCTCGCGCACGGTTATGGTGTCGAACTCGCTGATATAGGTCCGGATCGCCAGGCGATCGACCGGCGGCGTTCCGATTATCGAAAGATCCCGGACACCTGTGAGCGACAGTTGAAGCGTGCGCGGAATCGGAGTCGCGGTCAGCGTCAGCACGTGGATGTCCGAGCGCATCTGCTTCAGCCGTTCCTTGTGCGACACGCCGAAGTGCTGTTCTTCGTCGATGACCAGCAGCCCGAGGTTCTTGAAACGCACGCCCTTGGCCAGAACCGCGTGGGTGCCGATCACGATATCGACCGTTCCCCGCGCCAGCCCGTCACGGGTTTCGGCGGCACGTTTGGCGGCGACAAACCGCGACAATTGCCGCACTTCCAGCGGAAAGCCGCGGAACCGCTCCTTGAAGCCCTTCGCGTGCTGACGCGCCAGCAGTGTCGTCGGCGCGATGATCGCAACCTGCGCCCCCGCCATCGCCGCCACGAATGCCGCCCGCATCGCCACTTCGGTCTTGCCGAAACCGACATCGCCGCAGATCAGCCGGTCCATCGGACGTCCCGAGGCCAGATCGTCCAACGTCTCGTTGATTGCGCTCAACTGGTCGTCGGTCTCCTCGTAGGGAAACCGCGCCGAGAACGCGTCATAGGTTCCGGGCGGCGGCTCCAGCACCGGAGCCCGGCGCAACAACCGCTCCGCCGCGACCCGGATCAGCTTGTCGGCGACCTCGCGGATGCGCTCTTTCAGCCGGGCCTTCTTGGCCTGCCACGCACCGCCGCCCAACTTGTCGAGCATGCCCTCGTCATGACCATACCGGCTCAGAAGTTCGATGTTTTCGACCGGCAGATACAGACGATCCCCGCCGGCGTATTCCAGCAGGATGCACTCGTGCGCGGCCCCAAGCGCCGTGACCACCTCAAGCCCGCGATAACGCCCGACGCCGTGGTCCACATGCACCACCAGATCGCCCGGCGTCAGCGTCTGATGCTCGGTCAGGAAATTCTCGGCGCGGCGCTTCTTCTTGGGTTGGCGGATCAGCCGGTCGCCCAGAACGTCCTGTTCCGAAATCACCGTCAGCGCGCCATCCCTGCGCTGAAATCCATGCTCCAGCGCCCAAACCGCAAGAAACACGCCGCCGCGTCCCTCGGGAACATCGCGGAAATCGCCAATGGTGACCGCGCCGGTCGTGTCCTGGTCTTCCATCAGGCCCTGAAGCCGTTCGCGCGCACCTTCGGAATAGCTGGCGATGACGACCTGACCGTCCTTGCGTCGCGCATCAATATGGCTCGCCAAAGCCCCGAAAAGACTGATGGATTCCTGTTGTCGCTCGGGCGCGAAGTTACGTCCGAT
This sequence comes from Paracoccaceae bacterium, assembly GCA_037968835.1. Taxonomy (GTDB): domain Bacteria; phylum Pseudomonadota; class Alphaproteobacteria; order Rhodobacterales; family Rhodobacteraceae; genus JBBKWG01. Next base: position 3,356 of record JBBKWG010000137.1, on the reverse strand, counting down.
CCGCCCGCCCGCGTCGATCACCCCCGGCCCCGTCGGTTGCGGCAACGCGACAAGTTGCAGGATCCGATGGTCCGCCGTCGCCGCCACCCAGGCCGCATCATCCAGATAAAGCTGCCCCGGAGGAGCTGGCTTGTAGACGCTGTCGATGCGCCCCTTCGCCGTCAGCGCCTCCTTGCGGGCATCGTATTGGTCCGCAATCGTGTCCCACCGCGCCAGCCGCATCGCTTCGGCTTGATCGTCCAGTGCAAACGTCGCGTCAGGAAGATAGTCGAACAGGGTCTCCAGCCGCTCGTGAAAGAACGGCAGCCAGTGCTCGACCCCGGCGTGCTTGCGCCCCGCACTCACCGCCTCGTAAAGCGGATCGTCGGTCCCGGCAGCGCCGAATTCCAGCCGATAGCTCTGGCGGAACCGCGTGATCGCCGCCTCGTCCAGAATGACCTCGCTGACTGGCGCCAGTTCGACGATCTGAAGCGCCTCGGTGGTGCGCTGCGTGGCCGGATCGAACCGCCGCGCGCCCTCCAGCACGTCGCCGAAAAAGTCGAGCCGCACCGGCCCGCCCTCGCCCGGCGGATAGATGTCGATGATCCCGCCCCGAATCGCATAATCGCCCGGCTCGGTCACCGTCGGTGCCTGCACGAATCCCATGCGAACCAGAAACGCCCGCAACCCCGCCTCGTCGATCCGATCCCCGACCCGCGCCGAGAATGCCGCCTCGCGCAGAACGTCGCGCGCAGGCACACGTTGCGTCGCCGCATTCAGCGTCGTCAGCAGGATGAAGCGCTTGGGCATCCCATGCGCCAGACCCGCCAGCGTCGCCATCCGCGTCGCCGAGATGTCGGCATTCGGAGAGACCCGGTCGTAGGGCAGGCAATCCCAGCCCGGAAACGTGACAACCGGCACATGCGGCGCAAAGAACGCCAGCGCGCTGGCCATCGCCGCCATCCGCTTGTCGTCGCGCGCGACGTGAACAACCGGCGCCGCGCTGTCCTCAAGCTCGGACAGCAACAGGCTGGCATCGAACCCCTCGGGCGCGCCGCTGACGGTGATATGTCGTTTCGGGACCTTGGGGGAATTGGCCATGGGGCGGGACGTAACGACTGGCGCGGCGCTGTCAACCGCCCGCCGGTCCGATCTCGCTCAGAACCCGGTGTAACCGGTGTAAAGGTTCTGCCACATCCCGAACATCGCGGTCACGAAAATCGCCACGACCCCGACCATCTGTGTCGCCAGCCGGTGCCGCATCAACCGCTTGACCAGGTCCGCGCCCGCAGCGCCGCTGGTGCGGATGCGGCGCGCCGTGCGCACCGACAGAAACCCCAGGAAGATCATCGGCGACGCCAGCAGAAACAGCGCCTGCGCAAATTCCAACTGATAGCCGAACGCCATGATCCCCAGTGCCGTGAACACCGCCGAGCCGAACAGCATCAGCCAGACCCCCGACACTTCGGCGATATAAAGGATGCGGTTGACGTTGACGCGCACCATGTCCTGCAAATCCACGACCGCCTCGCCGGTTTTCTGACGGCGCGCGCGCAGGATCATGTCGAACGGAACTCCAAGGACCCATTGGCTGACCGATGACCACAAAACCGCCAGTGCGATCCAGTACCACAGGTTCGAGAAGGATCGCATGTCGATCACTTCAAAGACGGTCTCGTACCAGTTCACACGCTGCCTCTATGCGAGAGATTCGCGGGACACTAGGAAAAGCCGGAAGGCTTGACCAGCCTTCTGCCGCCCGCTACCGCAATTGGAGCCCGATCCATACACAAAGAGCGCATCTGATGACAACTGGACGCTTTCCGCAGACGCGCTTCCGGCGCACCAAACGCACCGACGCCTTGCGCCGCATGGTCCGCGAAAGCACGCTCAGCGTCGACGATCTGATCTGGCCGATCTTCCTGCGCGACGGTGAGGACGACGAAACGCCCGTCGCCTCGATGCCCGGTGTGGCGCGCCTGACCGTGGACCGCGCCGTCAGCGCCGCCCGCCGCGCCGCCGATCTCGGAATTCCCGCGATCTGCCTTTTCCCCTACATCGACACCGCCCACAAAACCGAGCTTTGCGAGGAAGCCTGGAACCCCGACAACCTGTCGAACCGCGCCACCCGCGCGATCAAGGATGCGGTCCCCGGTATTTCGGTCATGACCGACGTCGCACTCGATCCCTACAACATCAACGGCCACGACGGCATCGTCAGGGACGGCGTGATCGTGAACGACGAAAGCGTCGAGGCGCTGGTTCGAATGGCGCTGGCGCAGGCCGCCGCCGGATCCGATATTCTCGGCCCGTCCGACATGATGGACGGCCGCATCGGCAAAATGCGCGACGCTCTGGAATCCGCCGGATTTCAGGACACCACGATCATGTCCTACTCGGCCAAATACGCCTCGGCGTTCTACGGCCCGTTTCGCGATGCGGTCGGCGCGTCAGGACTGCTCACCGGCGACAAGAAGTCCTATCAGATGGACCCCGGCAACACCGACGAGGCGCTGCGCCTGATCGAGCGCGATCTGCTCGAAGGCGCGGACATGGTGATGGTCAAGCCAGGAATGCCCTATCTCGACATCTGCCGGCGAGTGTCAGAACGCTTCAACGCGCCACTTTTCGCCTATCAGGTGTCGGGCGAATACGCGATGATCAAGGGTGCTGCGCAAAACGGCTGGATCGACGGCGAACGCGCCATGTTCGAAAGCCTGATTGCCTTCAAACGCGCCGGTTGCGACGGCGTTCTGACCTATTTCGCCCTCGAAGTCGCCGAAAAACTCGCCGAAACCTGAACCGGCACCCTGCCAATTACACCTGAAAACCACTATAGAGCGTGACACCCCGCGCCACCTCCCCTATAGTTGGTGGTGAACAGCCAGATAAGGCCGTCACCGAGGCTTAATGACCAAAAGGGCAGAATCCATGACACGCATTCCCCGCCGCGCCATGCTGGCCGGCTCCGTCGCCACTCTGGCGCTCGCCGCCTGCGGCAACGGCATCGGCAGCCCCGGCGCCGCCAATATCGACGCCCGCGCCGATGCATCGCTTTCCTATCTCGACAACAATTTCCCCGGCACCCGCGATCTGCGCGACAAGTCGGTCGGCATGCTCGTGATGCCGCTCATCACCGAGGCCAGCTTCGGCGTCGGCGGCAGCTACGGTCGCGGTGTGCTTCGCGTCAACGACGTGACGGTAGATTACTATTCCGCCGCTCAGGCCAGCTTCGGCATCCAGGCGGGCGCGCAGCAATACGCCCACGTCCTCTACTTCATGACCGAGGAATCGCTGGCCGAATTCAGGGCATCCTCGGGCTGGGCCGCCGGTGCCGACGTCAAATACGCCGTCAACGATCGCGGTGGCAACCTCAG
>JBBKWG010000136.1:0-25421 GCA_037968835.1 Paracoccaceae bacterium | reverse complement strand
CCCCGATTCCACCAGATCGCGGCGGACTGGAATATGAAACTTGAAGACAGCGTAGCGATGATCGGCGGAATGCGCAGAAGCCGGATAAGTGTATAGTTGAGGGTGCCGACAATGATACCGATCCCGATTGCCAAGAGCAGTCCGAGCGGAATCAACGAGGCGCTGCCGTTCATAGCTTTCATCGAAACCGTGCCGGCCAGCGTCATGCAGGCGGGAATCGATAGATCGACATTGCCCGGCCCCAGAGTGACGACGAACATCTGTCCAAGTGCGACGATGACGAAAAATGACCCGAAGGTAAGCGCGGCGGACAGGACCTCGCCAGATCCCTTTCCGCCCGTATAGACAGCAGTTGCGAGCCACACGGCCAATGCGCCGAGCCATGCCCAAAGCCACGGTTGACGGATCAGTTTGATTGCCCCGCTCATCGTTTCGCCTCTGCGCGTCTGACCAGAACCCGCAACGCAAGGACAATGATCAGGATCGCGCCCTGTGCGCCGATCTGCCAATCCGGATTGAGCCTGAGAAATGACAGGAACGAACCGGCAAGTGCCAGGGTTACCGCACCGATGACGGCGCCGATTGGTGAAACCCTGCCGCCGACGAACTCACCGCCACCAAGGATGACACCCGCGATCGACAACAAGGTGTAGCGCAGGGCGATATTCGCATCCGCCGAGGTGGTAAGACCGACAAGCGCCATTCCCGAGAGCACTCCGAAAAATCCGGCGAAAGCGAACATCGTCATCTTGATCTTGAGAATCGACCATCCGGCGCGCTCCAGTGAAGCCGGATTGCCACCCGCGCCGCGTAACACGGCACCGTAAGCCGATCTCATCAGACCAACGTGAACGATGGCGGCCAGTGCCACCGCGGCGATGATCGGAAACGGAACCAGCGGTGGCTTCAGGGTCATCAGTGTCCGGATGTATTCCGGTGCCTTGCCACCCGGTGTCGGCAATACCAGCACAGCCAGGCCGAGCCAGACGAATGACATCCCGAGCGTGACCACGATGGACGGCAGGTTGCGAATGTGTATGACCGCGCCAAGGACCGCGTATGCGGCAATGAGACCCGCGAGCGCCAAGGCTCCAAGTAGCGGCGTGTCATGGACCCATGTCGCAGTGATGCAGGCGACAAGACTGACAAACGCGCCGATGGAGAGGTCGAGTTCGTTGACGCAAAGGATGAACATCTGAGCGATTGTCGCAAGGGCGATCGGGATGGCGAGGTTAAGCAGGAGGTTCAGCCCGAAATAACTCATTGTGCGCGGCTGAAGCCAGAAAATCGCTATCATGAGGGCTGCAAGCGATAATGGCGGCAGCAGGCTTCTAAGCAGTTTCGGAGACAACAGACCGCTCATGCGTCAGCCCGGAACGAGGCATGAAGCACACGCTCTTCGGTCATCTCGGCCCGAGGAAGGTCCGCAACGATTCCCCCGTCGCGAAAGACGTAAACGTGGTCGCAGTTGCGAAGCTCATCCATCTCGGTTGTGTACCAGAGAAACGTCCGACCTTTCGCTGCCTCTTCGCGGATCATACCGTAGACTTCCTGTTTGGTGCCGACATCAACACCGCGCATCGGATCGTCCATCGCGATGATACCGGCCTTGGCCCCCAAAGCCCGAGCGAAAAGCGCCTTTTGCTGGTTGCCACCGGACAGCGAGAGGATCGGATTGTCGACATCAGGGGTCCGTATGCCGATGCGTTGGCGCCAGTGTTCGGCGAAGGCGCGTGCCGCGTTGTGGTCCAGAAAAGGGCCTTTCAGGAACGCCCGCAGCGACGTGATCGAGATATTCTCGGCAATTGACCACAGCGGAAAGATCCCGTCGGATTGGCGATCCCCCGCAACAAGCGCGACCTCATCGTTCGATGTCGTACCCGATTTGCGGTCGAAAATCCGCACCAGTAATTCTGTCTGGCCTTGCCCGCTCAGCCCAGCAAGCCCAACGACTTCACCTTTGTGCGCGGTGAATTCGACTGCTGGGGTAGAGTCGATGCGGGCGCGGACGACAATAGGCGCAGTCTGGCGAATGCTGACTTGTCCTTTGTCACCGCCGCGATTGGCTTCGGCAACGCTGCCCATCGCAGCAACCAGCGATTGGCGGCTGAAAGCTCTGCCAGTATCAAGCGCGACGATGGCACCATCCCGCATGACGGCGATGCGGTCGGACGTGCCGAGGATTTCACCGAGGAGGTGTGAAATCAGCACGCAAGTGCCGCCCGCTTCGACATATCGGCGAACATGGGCCAGCAGTTTCTTCGCGGCGACCGCATCGAGCGAGGAGGTCGGCTCATCCAGGATGACGACCTTCGCCTCGGCGCTTGTAACGGCGAATGCGCGGGCAATTTCGACCATTTGGCGCTGCGCGATCGACAGATCTGCAACGACGTCGTCCGTGGCAATGGCGTGACCTGGGAATATCTGATCGAGCATGCTTCCGATGAGCTGTCTGGCGGCGCCTCGCCAGCCATAGCCGGCAATGGACGGATGCGAGATGCGGGCGTTTTCGGCCACGGTCAGATTGGGACAGAGCGACAATTCCTGATAGACGCATCGCACTCCGTGCTGCATCGCCATCTGCGCGCTGTATTGTTGGGAAACGTCCTGATCCGCGATCACGATTCGACCTGCATCAGGCGGCAGGTTTCCGGTCAGAATGTTCATCAACGTCGACTTGCCGGCCCCATTGTGACCAACCAGTCCGAGACATTCACCCGGAAGCAATTCAAGACTTACCGTGGCAAGTGCACGGACGGCGCCGAATCTCTTTTCGACGCCGTCCAGCAGGACGATAGGCTCTGTCTGGTTCATGCGCTGGGACGCTGCCCGGCTTACATTGCGCCCTCGATGACCGCCTGGGCGTCCTCTAGCGCGTACTCGACGTTTGCGACGCCACCTTCTTCGGTGTTGGCCAGGTTCTCTTCAAGATTGTCCTGATCAATCCTCAGGAACGGAACGGTCAGGTCCTTGGGGACATCAGCGCCGTCGAGGATTTGTTGCGCCACCCAAAAGGCGAGGGTCGAGACGCCCGGTGCGATCGAGACCGACATCGTCTCGTAGCCGTTGGCATCCTTTTGTTCCTTCCACCACGTCAGTTCATCGTGGCGGTTGCCCATTACGATAATCGGCATGTCGCGGCCCGCTGCCTTGAATGCCTGCGCCGCACCGTAGCCGTCACCACCTTGAGTGACGACTGCGGCGATATCCGACAGTGACGGCAGAATACCGGCGACTGCTTTTTGCGAGACATCCTGCGCCCAGTTGCCGTGCACCGACCCGACAATCTCGAATTTGCCGGTCTCGCTTACTCCGTCGTGTATGCCAGCGCTGATTTCGTCGTCCACAAACACGCCTGCCAAGCCTCGGATTTCCAGGAGATTCCCCCCGTCCAGACGGTCTGACAAATAGAGCACTTCGTCCTTGCCCATTTGCTTGAAGTCCACGGCAATCCGCCATGCACATGGCTCGGTGACAATCCCGTCGAAGCTGACAACGGTGACGCCAGCATCGCAGGCCTCCTTGACCGCGCCATTCAGACCCTCGGGCGAAGCTGCGTTGATGACGATGGCATCATATCCCTGAAGGATGAGGTTCTGGATCTGTGCAGCCTGTTCGGTGACCTGGTTTTCGGCTGTGGTGAAGGCGTCCGCCGCAGCGACAATTCCGTCCTCAGCGGCCTTGCCGGCAACTTTTTCCCAACTCTTGAGCATCGCTTGTCGCCACGAGTTGCCTGCATAGTTATTGGACAGCGCAATACGCTTGTCCGAAGTCTCGGCGAGTGTCGTTGTTGCGGATGTCGCGGTAGCAAGCGCGATAATTGCGCCCGTGATCAATTTTCTCATTCTAACCTCCCAAATGTTGAAAAAGGGCGGTTGTCGTTCTTCTCGAACTCTTCTGATCGCCCTTTATAGGTGGACTTTACGCATTCCCGTTACGCAGGGGAAGTCTGTATGACTTGGTCCACCGCGAAGAAAAGGAAACGGCGCTGATCTTCGAGCCATCTAATCGCTCGGCACCTGGCGCGCTTGCCGAAATCTACGGGCCGTCGCTCTTACGCGAGCTATCGCTGTTGCGCTGGTATCCGATTGCGCTCGCGTCAACATCCCCGCTTAAGCTCGTAAAGAATTTCGCAAGGGCGTGGAACAATCCCAATCGTCCCCCCGTTATCAATGCAGAAATCCAAAGAGTGACCTCGATCATGAAACGGGAAGTGCGATTCCGTGTTCGATACGTCACGTCCGCCAGGAGGAAAAGATGCAGAACGAACAAGCAAAACAGAACGCCTCGGAAACTGAAGCGGAAGCTGCCGCCAAGTCGCTTGCCGACGATCTGAAGACAAAGGCGAGCCAGACGGCGGAGGAGGTCAAATCCTCCGTCCAGAATGCGACAGCCAACAAGCGCAATGAAGCGGCCGACGAAGTTTCGTCGATCGCTGACTCGCTGCGCAAAGCAGCCGATGACATGCGCGACGGGTCCCCCCAAGCCAGAACGATGTCCCAGATTGCCAGTGGCTTTGCCGATGCTTCCGATGCGATCCGGTCAAAAGATCTCGCTGAGTTGTCCCGCGAAGTCTCGGGGTTCGCACGTCGCAACCCAATCGCGTTTCTCGGGGGCGCAGCCTTGATCGGGTTTACGGCTGCACGTCTTGCGAAAGCGAGCGCCAAGGACCGGGCGCGTGACGACAGACTGGAAGCGCGAACCGACGGCTATTCGGGTTCGCAAGGTGAACTGCCTTCAACGCGTCCTTCCAGAAATTCGGAGGTTTAAAAATGAGTCTCGAAGATAAAAACAAATCAACTTCCAGCCTGATTGGCGACGCGCTTAGCCATGTCAGTGCTTTGGTGCGCAAAGAAATCGACCTTGCCCGCGCCGAAATGAACGAAAACATCGACGGCGCCTTGATGGGGATCGGTCTTGTCATAGCGGCCGCAGTTTTCCTTATCACTGCGCTGAACGTTTTGACCGGCGCACTTGTGGCGGCAATTACCGCTGCCGGACTACCCGCAATCTGGTCAGCACTTCTTGTCGGCATCATCTTCTGCATCATCGCCTATGTCATGGCGACGAGCGGAATCGCGAAGCTGAAATTGACCAGCATCGCGCCGAGCCGGGCTGCAGAAAATGTGAAACGTGACGTCGAAGCCGTGAAGGAGGCTAGCAATGTCTGAACAGAAATCAGCGACAGAGATCGAACGAGAAATCGAGCGTGAACGCGCGCAGCTTTCCGAGACGATTGAAACGATTCAGGATCGTTTCACGCCAGAAGAGGTTGTTCGTCAAATCTCCAACCAGTTTCGCGACCACGGTGGCGACATCGGGCGCGCGGTTACGCGATCGGTCAAGGAAAATCCGATTGGACTGGCTTTGACCGGAGTTGGTCTGGCGTGGATGATCTTCGGACGCTCGAATACATCGTACCAAGTCGAAGATGTTCGCTCGCCCCGTAGCCGGTATCTGACCAAAACGGATCAGAACGGATTCGGTGGCTTCGACGAAATCGACGCCGACGATTCCGCATACGATGCGATTTACGATTCAGCGCGCCCCGTTGACCGCAGGGATCGAATCCGTTCGACTGAAAGCGTCCGGACCTATCCGAGTGCGCAGAACTGGTCGCGACCAAGCTCCGATCCCGATTACGGTGACGTCGGCTATCACGAACTTGATGACGACGACGATGACGACAGCCGTTCGTTCAAAGAGCGTGTTGAAGCTGCCCACGTGAAGATGGCTGAACGGTCTTCTCAGGCGCAATCGAGTGTCTCGGAAAATGCTAAAGGCGCGGCGGAAAGCGTTTCATCCGGTGCGTCACGTGTGGCCAGTGGCATCGCCTCCGGCGCGTCTGACGCAGCCAGTGCGGTTTCGGCTGGGGCTTCAAGCGCAGCTTCCGCCCTATCGCGGGCATATAGCGGTATCGCCGAGGGCACCGAGAACTTGAGCGAAGCAGCTCGAGCGCGGGTCATCGTGGCACGCGAACGCGCGATAATAGGTCGCCAGAAAGCAAAGCGTGCAGTGCAAAGTGGTGCTGCCAGCGCCGGTGACTTCTTCGAGGATCAGCCGCTGGTTGTCGGAGCCTTGGCTTTGGCCGTTGGCGCTGCACTTGGTGGCGCATTGCCACGGACCCGGTATGAGGACGAAAATATCGGGCAGCAAAGCGATGCGATGTTCCGGGAAGCGGAGCGTATCTATCGCCACGAGATGACCCGTGCCAAATCCGTCGCGAATGCCGTTGCGGAAGAAGCGAAGGATATCGTCAAGGACGTACGCACCGAAGCGGACAAACGCACGCCTGGCGATAAATCTGCCGAACATTCACTGGCTGACGCAGCCCGGAATGCTGGTAGCCGACTGGAAAATGCAGCGAAGGACGAGGCCGCCAAACATGGCGATGTCTCGGCCAGCAATGCACCATCCGCGCCTTCTCAAGGGGTGACTTCGGTGTCGCCAAACAAGTCGGACACATGATGTCACGATCAGGGGCCGGGGCGCGATGTCCCGGCCCATCGAATTCAGGAAAGTTCCATAATGAATGATGCAACCGGCGCGGTGGCAGAAAGTCCGTCCGAAATTGGCATTCAGGGATGGAAGTCAATTCTTTGGCGCGTGAAATCTGAAATCGGTTCGGACCGAATTGGTCTGATTGCCGCAGGTATCGCCTTTTACGGCATCATGGCCCTTTTCCCCGCGATCACAGCAATCATGGCGATTTCCGGCATATTTCTCGATCCTGCCGACATCGCGTCGCAGGTTGGAACCATCTCCAGCATTCTGCCTGAACAGGCGGCAGAGATCATACTTGGCCAGGCGACAGAAATCGCCGGTTCGCAGGAAGGAGGGCTTGGTATTGCGGCTTTGGTTGGATTGGCTCTGGCCATCTATTCCGCCTCCAAGGGCGTAGGCAATCTCGTTGAGGGACTCAACATCGCATACAACGAAACGGAAACGCGCGGCTTCATACACCGGACAGCGCTGGTCCTTGGATTGACCGCCATGCTCGTTATCGGAATGGTTTTCGGGCTGGGGACGATACTGGTCCTGCCGGGCCTGCTTGAGATTGTATCGCTTGGCTGGACCACGGAATTGCTCATTTCGGTTGTAAAGTGGGTCATTCTTTTCGTGGCGACAGTTTTTGGAATATCGGCACTCTACAGGTTCGGCCCGAACCGAAGTGCGGCAGAGTGGAAGTGGATTTTTCCTGGCGCGATGCTCGCATGTATCCTCTGGATCCTGGGGTCTGCCGGATTTGCCATCTACGCCGAGACCTTCGGAAGCTATAACGAGACCTTCGGAACACTCGCGGGAGCGATAGTCCTGCTGTTCTGGCTATGGATTTCGGCCTACGCCATTTTGCTTGGTGCCGAGTTGAACTCCGAGGCCGAGGCGCAAACACAATACGACACCACAGTTGGTCAAGATATGCCGTTGGGCTCTCGGGGTGCGACGGCTGCCGACTCTTACAAGGCCGAAGCCGTTGAGTGACATTCAGAACATCGAGACTTCACCAGACCAGAATCCCGCGTCTGTCCAGTTGAAAAAGATAAGACAAATTCTTTGGGCAATCCTGATCCTCATGCTGTTCGCAGTGGCTTATTTCGCGAAGTCCATGTTGTTGCCGTTGGTGCTGGGAGTGCTGCTTGCGCTAACCCTCAGTCCCCTCGTGCGCGGAGCCAGTCGGTTTGGCATCGCGTCATACATTTCAGCAGGCTTCCTTATCTTCGGGTTGCTCGCTTCACTGGGAGTGATGACGTTGCTGCTCAGCGGAACCGTCTCGGGCTGGGTGACAGAGCTGCCCGATCTTGGCAACGAAATCCGCGACCGCCTTTCTAGTGTCATGACATCGGTTGAAGCCGTGAAGGATGCAACAAAAGAGGTTGAAGAACTCGCACAGCCCACCGAAGGTGACGTTCAAAAAGTATCTGTCCAACAGCCACCGCTTTTGAGCTCGGCCATCAGCAATGTAGCCGCATTCCTGACGTCACTGGGCGTCGGGATGGTGCTGGCGTTTTTCATTCTCGCGTCGGGAAACCTGTTTTACATCAAGCTCGTACAGGCGTTTCCTAAGATGCGAGACAAGAAGAAGGCGCTTACGATTGTCTATGACATCGAACGGCGGATTTCACATTATTTGCTCTCTATCGCGTCTATCAATGCCATGCTCGGCGTGGCGATCACGATGGCACTTTTCGTTGTCGGGATGCCGTATCCGTACCTTTGGGGCTTTCTCGCGTTTCTTCTGAATTTCATTCCGTTTATAGGCGCGATCGTCGGTGTTCTTGCTGTCGCTGGCGTTGCAATCGTTACATTTGACACGCTGAGCTACGCGGCACTTGCACCGCTGTCGTATCTGTCCCTGACTACGCTCGAAGGCCATTTCATCACCCCGGTTCTGCTCGGAAAACGGCTGAACCTGAATACGATTTCGGTTTTCGTCACGGTGATTTTCTGGGCGTGGCTTTGGGGAATTCCAGGCGCACTTCTCGCAGTCCCTGCGCTGGTCGTGCTGAAAGTCGTGGCCGACAATGTCGAATCCCTATCAACGCTGTCGAGTTTCCTAAGCGGTCGCGATGAGGTCGTCGTCAAAGAGGATACTCCGGCGACTTCTCCCGCGTCATAGCTCACGGATAGTGAGCTTTGCCAAACAGCGCCGAAAGTCGGACGTAAAGTCACCTGCATTTTCCCCGCGTCGATACTTGACGCCATCTGAGTGAACTCCATATACCATCCACATGGATGGAGAAATGATTTGGCCAAGGTTCAACAATTAAGACCTCCTGAGAATGAGAAGATCACCATCAATCTCGGCCATGTCGACCTTGGCCGTATCGACCTGCTTGTTCTTGAGGGCTTCTATTCGAACCGCACCGACTTTATCCGCACGGCAATCCGCAACCAGCTTTCAGTCGAACAGGAGCAGGTTTCACGTTCGATCAAGCGCAACATGCTTGAGCTTGGTTTGATGGATCTGTCTCGCGAGGATCTTGAGTCACTGCGGGCCAAGAATGAAATACTCGACATCCGCGTGGTCGGCCTTGCAAGGATCGCGCCCGATGTATCGGCCGAACTCGCGCTGGCGACCATCGGATCAATCAAAGTGCTAGGCGCCCTTCAGGCGACTAACGAAATCAAAGCGGCACTGAAAGACCGCATCACCTGAGGCCGACGTCTCAACTGTTTAGGAAAACGAAATGAACGAACTTATCGCGGCGGCCATGGGCCGTGCGCTTGAGCAAACTCGTGCCGGAAATCCGGTCGAAGCGACGCGCGTCCTTCAGGATGCCTTGAACGGCGTATCATCCACGTCACTCGAACCGTTGCCGGCCCCATCAACCAATTTTGGCAATCGGGCAATGGGCAAGACCAGACGTCCACTCGGTCAGGTCATCGATTCCCTTGTGAACGGCAATCCGCTGCGCACACAGGGCATGATGCCGCTGTCGGGAAAGAGATCAAAACTTCCTCAGGTTCCGGAGGGCGCACAGTATTCTACACGGCGGCACGAAAGCGCATTCGGAAGTCGCGACTACAAACTTTTCGTTCCGTCCTCGCGGAGCGAACCCGCGCAGGGCCTTGTTTTGATGCTGCACGGTTGCACACAGGATGCCGACGATTTCGCGACCGGAACACAAATGAACGTCCATGCTGAAAAGCATAACCTCATCGTTGTCTATGCCGAGCAGAACCGGCAGGAAAACTCGTTGGGATGCTGGAACTGGTTTCGACCCGAAGATCAAAGCCGTGGTCGCGGTGAGCCGGCCCTGTTGGCCGATCTGGCAACGCAGGTGGCCGGAGAACATGCTGTCGCCACCGATCGGGTATTCGCGGCGGGCTTGTCTGCGGGGGCCGCAATGGCGGCCATTCTCGGTAGCACGCATCCCGAGGTATTCGCGGCTGTCGGGGTCCATTCAGGACTTGCGGCGGGATCCGCCAGCGATGTCGTCAGCGCATTCGCAGCGATGCGCGGTCAGGGTGGCGGTCGTCGCGCGTCAAATGCGTCCTCCGTTCCGACGATTGTGTTTCACGGAACCGCGGACACAACGGTATCTCCAAACAATGCAGGGGAAGTCATCGACGCGGCGTTGAGTGGATCGGCGACGATCCTGAGCGAGGATAAGACGGTATCAGCGTCCGCTTCGAACACTGTTTCGGCGACACGGACGCTTCACCGGCAAACCGATGGCCGAATGGTCGCGGAAAACTGGACACTCGATGGCATTGCGCACGCTTGGTCCGGCGGCTCACCCGAAGGGACCTATACACATCCCAACGGACCCGATGCCTCGGCCGAAATGATCCGCTTCTTCCTGGAAGTGGCCAGCGAGGATAGGACATGAGCAACAGTCTGACTTTCGAAGCGATTTCCGAAGCCCAGCCGGGTCCGAAATGGAAATCCCGTTGGGACTGGTCGTGGCCTGCATACGAGGCATGGTTCATGGCCCGTGGCGGCGACGACGGGCCAACTCGCGCTGAATGTGTGTCCGCTATCGGGCAATACATGCCGGAACTTTTGGACGTCCACGCGCGGCTCACCAACCTCGCAGGTGGGGGTGATCGCGCCGCGCGGTTCCTATCGGGCTGGTGTCCGCCTGTCTATCTCGGTGGCTGTTCGCTGGCAGCACATTCCAAGGCCGGAGAAGTTCGGTTGGTCAGGAATTACGACCTCTCCCCGGACCTTAATGAAGGTCTTCTGCTGCGGAGTGAATGGACCGGCAAGCCGGTCATGGGAATGGTCGAATTTCTGTGGGGATTGTCCGACGGGATCAACGCTTCGGGACTCTGTATCGCGCTCGCGTTCGGGGGGCGCGGAGAGGTTGGTCGCGGGTTCGGCGTCACGACAATCGTTCGTTACCTGCTCGAGACATGTGAGTCCGTTGCAGAAGCGATTGCGCGACTGCGAAAACTCCCCTCTCATATGGCGTACAATCTGGTAATGGCCGACGCGTCCGGTCGGGTGGCATCTGTCGAGCTTCTGCCGGGCGGTGGCATTCGCTTGATGACCGCTCCGGTCGCGACCAACCACCAGCACGGACCGGAAACCGCGGACCGTGCGTCGTTCACTAAGACCAGAGAGCGGCGCACCCACCTTGAGCACCTGATCGCAAATGACATGTCGCCGCCGCAGTTGCGCGACAATTTCCTTATCGAACCACTGTATCAGCGAGAATACTCGAAAGGTTTCGGGACCCTTTTCACGGCAGACTATGATCCCGTTCATCTTGCCGTGACGCTTCTTTGGCCGGGTCAGTCATGGGTTCAGAGCCTCCACAGTTTCAAGGAGGGCGTGCGCACGATCGACTACTCGGACACACTTGAGACCACGACAGACTTGCCCGATTTTACTTCGCCGGAAGCGTGGACAAACTGGCCTACGCCCGGCGTCAATGACTGGGCAGACTACGGGATGCGAATTGCCAGGCTGTTCGAGCCTAGAACCAACAATATCCCAGAAGTCCCGGCGAACTTCGAATGGTCGAGAAGCAGGGTCACATCATCTGCCTGACGCCACCAACAAAGGTCCATTGAATCTCAGCATCTTGAGTGACGGTTAGTGCAAAGTCGGCTTCAATTCCGCTGAGAATCTTTGCACTGACAGCCCTCGAGATGCTGCGATCAGTGGTCGCTACAAAAGGAACGCGTTTTTCAGGTCGTCCTCAGAAAACGGTTTTTGAAGTAAAGTCGCGTCGGCACCATTCAGGACAGGACTTCTGTTCTCGCCGGTAATAAAGATGATGCGGATATCAGGATGCGCACTGACCGCTTTCTGTGCGACATCCTTACCTGACAAGCCCGGAAGATTCACGTCGGTCAGAAGCACATCAAAGCTCTTATTCTCCAACGCCGTAACTGCCGCCAATCCGTTTCCGACATCCACCACATGAAATCCCATGTCGGTTATCATCTCGACGATATCCATCCGGATCAAAGGTTCATCCTCGACCACTAGAACGGATAAGGACGTTGCCGGCTTTTCGATCCGTGTTTCAGGAGCTTCGTCGGCGACCGAAAGTTTCTGATTCGATCCTTGGCGAATTACTCCGTCAGTTTCGTCAACCTCAACCGCGGCCTCTTTCTCGGCGCGAGAGAGACTGATCTCGATGATCCTTGCCAGTTCTCCGTGATCGTATGGCTTTTTAAGTATTGCGCCAGATCTCTCTTCCAGTTCGATGCGCGCGGCCGCGTCAGCATAGCCAGTCGTAAAGACGATTGCGATGTCCGGTCGGATTTTGCGGACTTTCTTTGCCAGCGCGGCACCGTCCAGCCCACCCGGCATAACAATGTCGGTCAGCAAGAGGTCAATATCCGAACGTTTTTCAGTTATGGCAAGTGCGTCTGGCCCGTTTTCGGCCTCAAGAGCAACGTAACCCAGTTCCTCGAGCAGTTCGGTGACGACGGATCGCAACAGCGCGTCATCATCTACGACAAGAACGGTCGCCCCTCCTTTTGCCACGGCTAATTCGTTGAAGTCCTCCAACAGATGCTCGGGCTCACGCACATGCGGCAGCCAAATTGACATGCAGGTCCCGACGCCGAGTTCGCTGTCAATCGTGATATGACCCTGGGATTGGGTAACGAACCCATAGAGCATCGACAAACCCAGCCCGGTGCCTTCGCCGTTGGCCTTCGTTGTGAAAAACGGCTCGAAAACATTCTGTGCGACGGTATCCGTCATACCAGTCCCGGTGTCGGTCACAGATACTTTGACAAAGTCCCCGCGTGGCACCTTCCCGACAGTTTCGCCGTTCCAGCCTTCGGGGCCGACATCAACCCGGCGCACTTCGATCGTGAGGGTTCCCGAGGCTATCTTGCTGTCAGGTTTGCGCATCGCATCGCGGGCATTCAACGCGAGGTTCAGCAGCGCATTCTCAAACTGCCCTTTGTCGAGACGGACATTCAAGCCGTCAGCACTTGTGGACCCGTCAATCTCGGGTTCAACGAGAACCAGATCTACTTCACCTTTCAAGGTGCTGAGAAGGCTTTCACCGGCCATCTTGACGAGACGCCCAGCATTGAAAACCTTTGGTTCAAGAAGTTGCTGGCCACCAAACGCGAGAAGTTGACTGGCAAGTTTGGCACCCCGATCAATGCCTCTCATTGCGTTGGATATGCGCCGGATGCTGGCATCGGAGCTGACGTGCTTTTTCAGTAATTGAATATTGCCGCCAATGACCTGCAGTAGATTATTGAAATCGTGCGCGATCCCCGCGCTTAGATTTCCGATCGCCTCCATACGTTGCGAACGAATGAGGGCTCTTTCTGCCTTCAATCTTTCCGCGACAGCTTCTTCGACACGTTTTTCCAGTGTTTCATTGGCAATTCGCAACGCATTACGGGTTTCCAGAAGGTCCGCTTCGTAGCGGCGTCGGTCCGTTGCATTGAAAACCGAAATCAGGATCATCCGTGCGGCATCATCTGCGTCGCGTCGTTCGCTTGCATTGACCAGCACCGGCAGTCGCGTACCGTCGGCCAGGACAAAATTCAGCGCAACCTCGTTGAACGAATGCTGCAGTCTCAGTACGGGCATGAAGTGCGTGCCGAAATAGATCCGACCTGCAATATCCAGCAAGTCAGTGACCGGCTGCCCGACAATGGTGTCCAGTTCGTAATTGGTCCAACTCAGAAACGTCTTGTTCGCCTGCACGACGCGCCAGTCGGGCGAGAGGAAAATAAATCCGCATGGCGCTTCGTCGAACAAGGCTTCGAAATCGTACGCGTCGGGTGCGGAATCCGGTGACATGGACCACCTACAAGAATGCGCGAATGGCTTCCGTCGTCTCGGACGGTGCCGACAGGTTGGGACAATGTCCCGTCGCAGCGAGAGTGACCAGTCTGCTGTTGGCGACGTTATCGCGAATGTAAACGCCGACTTCCGGGGGCGCGATTACGTCATTGGAGCATTGCAGGATCAGGGTCGGAATATCTATTGCAGCAAGGTCCGCGCGGTTGTCGCTAAGGAAGGTCGCGCGGGCGAAGTTCTTCGCAATCTCCGGGTCAGTTCGACAGAATGCGTTGGTCAATTCGGCACCAAGTTCCGGACGTTCCGCGTTGCCCATCATCACTGGGGCCATGGCTTCGGACCAGCCCATGTGGTTGGTGTCCAGGAATTCCAGCAATTCTTCGATTTCAGTTTCTGAAAACCCGCCTTTGTATCCCGGCTCGTCAATATAGCGAGGCGACGGTGCGACCATTACCAGTTTGCCAAATCGCCCCGGCACTTTCCGGAGAGCCAGCGCGCCGATCATGGAAGAGACCGAATGACCGACAAAAATGGCGTCGGAAAGGTCAAGGGCGACGGCTATCTCTGCGACGTCGTCCGCAAACCCGTTGAGCGTGGCGTATTTCTGCGCATCGAATGCCGACGCGTCGGTCTCACCCATTCCGATGTAGTCGAATGTGACAACGCGAAACCGATCCTCGAACGCAGGTGCCACGAAGCGCCACATGTTCTGGTCGCATCCGAACCCATGCGCGAACAAAATCGTCCGATCCCCGGCGCCACTCATTTTGATGTTATGGCGCTCGATAACGGACATATCTCTCATTTCACTGAACTCTGATGTGCTTACATAGTTGATTTCGGGCCCAGAACAAAGCCTTCGCTCGATCTTGTGCCGGTACAGACGGAAGTTCCGAGCACGGGTCACATCAGGTCTTGGCTGGATTCGCAGAATAGGCGGAAACTTTCTGTTCACGCCGAGTCGCGGGGTTGACCAAAAAATGCCGCGATTTCGCCTTCATTCACCACTCGTTCTGGGTCTCGGGGCTTTTGCCAGACGTCACGGACAAAGATCCAAAGGGAGATTGCCATGAGAACCATCACCACATTTTGCGCGATACTTGTTTCTTCTGCTGCTTTTGCAGCGCCTCAAAATGCAAATACACCGGCCGATACGATCCATCCTAACATTCACGACAAAGTCGGGCAGGGTGCGGGCGGCAATGCCAACGCGAATCCGAATGGCAATAACGGGAATGGCTCGAACGGCGGCCAAATCCACGGAATTGGCAATGTGCCGGGGCAAAACGGCGACAATCCGATCGGCGACGGAGTGAAGGGACAAGCCAACGAGCTTGAAACCATGCACGGCGGAATTGGCGCGTACAACAAGAACGCAAATTAAGAGAACCGGAATAAAGCCAAGTCGAAAATTCACCGCGCTCGATTGCGGCGCGGTGAATTGCGATTTTTACTAAGTCTCGTCGAGCCGTGCCGGAGAGAGCGTTTCTCCAAGACATCACGACACAGCCGGAAGATCACTCTCAGAGAAACCGTGTCCGAAACCTGCGGCGGAGCATGGCAATTTCCTGAGATTCCAGTTCAATTGCCTCCCGCTTGAGGTCACGACGCGGTTCTTCAACGTATCCGCTTTTCAATTGCCGGTTAATTGGTCGCTTCAGCAATCCGAGCATTAGCGCGACAAGAAGCATGATGGCGGATGCCACTAAGTATTCACTCGTCATGGTGGCCGCCGCGGGTTGGCATCATCGTGTCTGTGTTTCGATTGCGGGGCGGTGTATATCGCGCGCTCAATCGATTGCGCCGATGAAGGCGGCAGATCTCGCGTGAAAATTCCATGGAAGTTCGTCCGATTGCGCGCTCGATCGCAGCACCGGAAGTTCCGTTGCAGATACTCTGCATACTGTTACCTCGATAAATACAACAATCGTTAACTTATGATATGCGTGTGTGGTTTAATTATGACCACGGATGGAGTGTTGTTCGGACGTTAACCAATTTCGGATGTGAAGCGAAAGCCGGAAGTCGTTTTATGACAGCCGGGCGACGCCGAGCGCTGCAATATCGACGTCATGCGTCGCAAATTCCTTGGGCAATTCCATTCCGCCGCAGATTGCTGCCACCGCCTTGGCCAGTGCAGGTGCCATCATGATGCCGAAGCCACCTTGTCCGGCATGCCAGACGAAGTTGTCGACAGTTGGATCGTAGCCGACAACCGGGCTTTGGTCTGAAACGAATGTCCGCAGTCCGGCCCAACTGTGCGCAATGCGGTGGACCTTGATAAGGGTCTCGCGTTCAAGCCAATCGACAAGAACCGCGACATCCATTTCGTCAGGTTGCACATCCTGCGCCAGGTTAGGCGTGGCGTCGCCGGGAGAAACCATCAAGTTGCCTGCTTCGGGTTTGATATAAGCATCGCCGCCCGCGAAATCGACACACGGCAAAGCTGAAATTGCATAGCCTTCGGTCGCTGCCACGATGATCGCCGTCCGTCGCTTCGCAATCAACCCCAGACGGGAGGCCCCAGCCATCACTCCGATGTCATCGGCCCAGGCGCCCGCAGCATTGATGATAGTTTTGCCTTGGTAAGTATTTTTTCGCGTCGTGACCGACCAGATGTCGTCCACTTTCTGGAGGGACGACACCATTTCATTCGTCACGATCTCGCCGCCGCGCGCCTTGAATCCCTTGAGGTAGGAGCGAAGCAAAGTCGCGACATCAATGTCAGACACACCAGCCTCGAAGACGGCGCGACAAACGCGATCGGGGCGCAGATAGGGTGCCATGACAAGTGCGTCCGCTGGAGCGATCTCGACCACCGGATTGACTTGGGTTGATAATGCCAAAAGCGAGTCGAGTTCGCCCTCCACTCCGGGCGCAGCGACCGTCAATGCACCTCTGGGACCGAGTAAAGGACTGTCGGTAAATCCATCGGGCGGAGACGCGAAAAACGGTTCGCTCAGCGCATTGATGCGGCGCACGAGCGGAGAGCCGTAGTTGCGGGTGAAAAGTGCCGCTGACCGACCTGTGCTGTGATAGCCCGGATGCGCTTCGGCCTCGATCAGCAACACGCTGGCGGAAGCCGAAAGTTCGTATGCTGCCGAAGCACCGGCCATGCCCGCGCCGATTACGATGAAGTCGTGGATCACGTGGGGCTGCGCTTTCCTGCCGTGCGAGCGGTTTCTTTGAACCCGCGCAACAACCTGACACTCCAGGCCGTGAATTTGCAAGATAAATTAAATTGATTGACTATTTGAAAGTTTTATTACTTACTTCATCAAACGCCCCGGGGAGGGCAAATG
The DNA here is from genome assembly GCA_037968835.1 of Paracoccaceae bacterium. Classification (GTDB taxonomy): domain Bacteria; phylum Pseudomonadota; class Alphaproteobacteria; order Rhodobacterales; family Rhodobacteraceae; genus JBBKWG01. Next base: position 8,384 of record JBBKWG010000136.1, on the reverse strand, counting down.
CCAAAATCACTGCGACAGCGGCTGACGGATGTCAGCGCGTCTGCTTCAAAAGCGGATCGCTCTCTTGCCAACTATATGTTGGCCGAGATCGCTTCGCTGCCATTCGAGACGGCCGCCAGCATTGGCGGAAAAGTCTCTGTCAGTGAACCGACGGTGGGTCGATTTTGCCGGACATTGGGCTACGGCAGTTTCAAGGACCTCAAATCGCACCTGCGCCAAGAAATCAGCGATCAACCCTGGCTAATCGGCGACCGTCTCAAAGACCTTCAGGCCCGCCATCATGCCGGTGAAGACCAGCTTGTGCGTGGACTAGAGCTTGAGATGGCGGCGTTGGTCGCAGTTTACGAAATCGCCCACTCGCCCGCGTGGGCAACGGTGGTGCGGCGTCTTGCATCGGCCAAGGCAGTCTTCGCAACCGGGTTTCAGACCGAACGCGGCATGGCGCAGATATTCGTCAATCAGATGCAATACCTGCGAGACGGGGTTGAATTGCTTGACTTGGCAGGTGGAAACTTTGCGCAGGTGCTGGCGCGAGACGATACCGACGCTGCCCTCGTGATCTTCGAGGCGCGACGCTATTCCCGGCTGGCGCGCGACCTAGCCAATGAAGCCAAGGAAGTGGGCATACCTGTCACGCTGATCACCGATCCCTATTGCGATTGGGGTCGCGATGTCGCTAACGAGATTTTCGTGGTTCCGACCGAATTTAACCTGTTCTGGGAATCCACAGCGCAGATGGCGAGCCTCGCCAACCTCTTGGTAAACGGCGTGTTCATGGAGTTGGGCCCCGAGGTTGAAGATCGCATGAACCGCATCGCCGAGCTTTACGGACGCTTCACCGGCCATGTCGGAAGCGCCGCCGCGAAACGAATACGGAGCAATAAGACTAACTGAAACACTTCTATTAATCATAGGGACGAAACCAATGCGCTATTCGACCAAGACGAAACTTCTGTCAGGAACGGCGCTTATCGCAGCCGGTTTCCTGTCAAGTGCAGCAATGGCACAGGATGTGACGATTGCGTTTTCTGCGGATGAACTGGGGGCCACCTCTTATAATCCAGTCACCTCCAGCAATCTGAACTCTGCAGCATCTCTCATCTATGACCGGCTGGTCGAGCAGGATGCCGACCAGTCCTATCACCCGCATCTGGCAACGTCTTGGGACGAAGCCCCCGACGGCATGTCCTGGGTTTTCCATCTGAAGGAAGGAGTCACGTTCCACGACGGCACGCCGTTCAACGCGCAAACTGTCGCAGATTGGATTCCCGATTTCGCCGAAACAGAGAACGCGTTTCTGGTCGCGGCCGTTGAATCCGTGGAAGTGGTGGATGATCTGACCGTCAAGTTGATCATGTCACGGCCCGAGCCGAACCTGCTCTATAATCTGTCTTCCACTTTTATGGGCATTCCGGGGCAAGCTGCCTACGACGAAATGGGCGATGATTTCGGCGTTTCCGGCGCGGTGGGCACCGGTCCCTTCAAACTGGAAAACTTCGCTATCGGGTTGGAAACCGTTCTGGTGCGCAATGATGACTACGCCTGGGGGTCCGATCTTTCGGAAAACCAGGGCGCCGCGAATATTGGCCAGATCACGTTCCGCGAAGTGCCGGATCAGTCCACAGCATTTCTTGAACTCAAGACTGGCGGAATCGACCTGCTTTTGGGCGTCCCTACCGACTTTCTGGAAATTCTCAAAGCGGAGAGCAATATCACCGTTATCCAGATGCCCGGCACCGGCATCAACTATATGCCCATCAACGTCACATCCGCCCCCTTCGACGACATAAAGGTGCGTGAGGCAACTGGCCTTGCGATCAATCAGGAAGCCATCGTTGCCTCGATTTATAACGGCGTGGGCGCGCCGGCGCACAACTTCCTGATCTCGTCACTCCCGGAAGCACAGGTTGATCCCGCGCTGAACGTCAGCTTCGATCTGGACAAGGCGAATGCGCTATTGGACGAAGCGGGCTGGGTCAAAAGCGACGGGCCGGTTCGGATGAAAGACGGCCAGCCCCTGTCGGTAAAACTCTTCACCCAAAATGGTACGGAATTCACGTCCGTTACTCAGGTTGTGCAGGCACAATTGGCCGATATCGGGATGGAGGCGGTGATTACCGTTTTCGACAGCTCGACCATTCGGGACGAATACAAGGAGAACCGGCACCAATTGGCCGTGCGTGGCTATGACTGGAACAATTCGGACATTCTGGACTGGTTCTTTTCCGGCGAGCGACTGGGTTATCCGAACGTCTCGATGTGGAATGACCCTGAAGGCGAGCGCCTGAACAAGATCGCAATGGCCGAAAGCAAGAATTCGGACGAGCGTATCGCCAATTTCAAGGCATACCACGAGTATGTTTTGTCACAGCATCTCTTCGTGCCGATCTATCAGCCAACGAAGAACATTGCCTATAATTCCGACAAAGTGACCGTGCCTGATCCGGTGCGTGGGACACGGTTCCGTTCGCAGACCGTTCTCGACATGACTGTCGTCGAATAAAAGCGACCGCTTGCGACAACCCATCCCCGGATTGGGGGTGGGTGAACACCGCGATCCGCAAAGGGCTGAACCATGCTGTTGCGATACATCTTCTTCCGCATGCTGATGCTGATCCCGGTGTCGATTTCGATCTCGGTCGTGATCTTCATGATCGTCCATCTTCTGCCGGGCGATCCGATCGACAACTTGATCCGGGTTGGATCATCGCCCGCTGACCGTGTTGCGCTAATCGCCAAATACGGACTCGATCAGCCGTTGTTCGTGCAATATTTCCGCTGGATAGGAGCGATGTTCCAGGGTGACTTCGGCGAGGCCATCGTGTTGCGCCGACCCGTTGCAGACCTGATCGCGCAGAACCTGCCATACAGCTTACAACTCGGGGCACTGGCTTTCGCGTTTTCGAGCATCGTCGGCATTATCCTTGGCACCATCTCGGCTTCTACTAGGTCCGTGATCCTGGAACAGTTCGTGCGCGGTTTCATTCTTCTGGGTTCCACGGTTCCGGGGTTCTGGCTGGCGCTGTTGATGATCCTTTTCTTTGCCGTTCAATTGCAGTGGTTTCCCGTGTCGGGAGCCAAAGGTTGGGATTCGCTGGTTTTGCCGGTGCTGACCATCGGCTTTGGCGGCGTTGCACTTGTGGCGCGTGTCACGCGCGTTGCCCTGATGGATACGCGGCGCGAAGACTTCGTGACGTTGCTGCACGCCAAGGGGCTGTCGTCCAATACCATCCTGTTCCGCCACCTGATGCCGCACGCAATGCTGCCGGTGGTCACCATTCTTGCGCTGAGAATAGGTTGGATCCTCGGCGGCGCAGTTACGGTCGAATTCGTCTTTGGCCGTCCCGGTCTTGGGTCGCTCCTGATCCGCGCTCTGGGCCAGCGCGATTACCCGGTGGTGCAGGGGTGCCTGCTTATGCTGGCGCTCGCCGTGATGCTCGGCACGCTGATCGGCGATGTGGCGCAGGCCGCGATGGATCCCCGCATCCGTGAGGGCAAGACATGACCAGCATGACTGGCACCGCTGCCCGCGCAATGGCCGGTTTCGGCAACACATCGCTTGGCCGCGCTTTCGGGTCATGGCTTGGCAAGATTGCGGGCGGCTTCCTCGTGCTGCTGCTGCTGACAGCGATCTTCGCGCCATGGATCACGCCCTTCGATTACGCCGCGCAGGACCTGATGAACGGCAACGCCCCACCGGGCTGGCCACATCTGTTGGGCACCGATCAGTTTGGCCGGGATGTCCTCAGCCGCGTAATCTACGGCGCGCGGACTTCTCTGTCGGTCAGTGCGACAGCCATCGCCATTTCGATCACCGTGGGTATGACTCTCGGCGCCGCAGCAGGCTATTTCGGCGGGCTATTCGAGCGGGCGGTGATGACGGTCGTGGACCTTACCTGGTCCTTCCCCGACATTCTGATCGCGCTTATCTTTGTGGCCATCATTGGCCCCGGCCTGACCTCGACGACCTTCGCCATCGCCATCGCCTATCTGGCTCAGTTCACCCGCCTGACACGCGCACAGATCGTGCGGCTGAAGCGCGAGACCTTCATCGAAGCGACGATCAACCTTGGCGCAAAACCACATCACATCCTTCTGAAACACCTGCTGCCAAACGCCATAGCCCCGGTGATCGTCGTCGGGATGCTGGCAATCGGCGACGGTATCGTGCTGGAGGCGACTTTGGGCTTTTTTGGCCTTGGCGCACAGCCGCCTACGCCAAGCTGGGGCGCGATGATGTCGTCGGGCACCGCGCAGTTGTTTCTCAGCCCCTGGGTCATCATCTTTCCCGGTGTCGTCGTCGCCGTCACGGTCATCGCCGTGAATCTGTTTGGTGACGAACTGATCCGCGCGCTGGATATCCGCGACCGGATCAGAGGGGCATGACCATGCTCGAGGTTCGCGATCTTCAGGTTGCCTTCGGTGCCGTTGCTCCCCTGTCGGGCGTCAGTTTTTCACTGGCCAAGGGCGAAACGCTCGGCATCGTCGGGGAGAGTGGGTCGGGCAAGTCGCTGACGGCAATGAGCGTCATGGGGCTGTTGCCGCTGTCGGGTGGCCGCATCACTGCAGGGTCGATAATGTTCGACGGGCAGGAACTGACCACGCTGGCGGAACCCGCCTATCGCAAGCTGCGTGGCGGGCGTCTGGGCATGATCACTCAGAATCCGATGACCTCGCTCGATCCTCTGCAAAAGATCGGGCCGCAGGTCGACGACGTGTCGCGCCTGCATCTCGGTAAGACGGCGGCGGAGGCTCGTGCGCGCACGGTCGAAATTCTCGGCACGCTACGCATTCCCGAACCCGCACTGATCTGCGACCGCTATCCGCACCAGATGTCGGGCGGTATGAAACAGCGCATCGTGATCGCGATGGCACTTGCCGCCGATCCCGATCTGCTGGTCGCGGATGAACCGACCACGGCGCTGGACGTGACGGTGCAGGCCCAAATCATCCGTCTGCTCGACGATCTGGTCAAGGAACGCGATCTGGCACTGGTGCTTATCACCCACGACATGAGCGTCGTGGCGCAAACCTGTGACAAGGTTGTCGTGATGTACGCCGGACGGGCAGTTGAACGTGGTCCGGTGCAGGCAATCTTCGACGCGCCGCAGCATCCCTATACCCAGGCTCTTATCGGCTGCATCCCCAAAGGTCTCAGCGAGGATGAACACCTGATCGGCATACCCGGCACCGTTCCCACGGTGCTAAACTACCCCAAGGGCTGCCCGTTCCATCCACGCTGCGACCGCGCGCAAGAGATCTGCACGACCGAACGGCCAGCCTTTGTTCATAACGGCGACAGTGCCGCCGCTTGCCATTTTGCAGGGTCCGCTCCATGACCAACCTGCTCGAAGTTCGCAATCTTTCCAAGCAATTCACCAGCTCGGGCGGTCCCTTTCGTCGCGCGCGCGCAATGCATGCGGTCAACGACGTGTCCTTCGATCTGCCCAAGGGACGCGTCATCGGTGTCGTCGGGGAAAGCGGCTGTGGTAAGTCTACGCTCGCCCGATTGATCCTTCGGCTGATCGAACCCACGGCGGGTACGCTCCATTTCGACGGCGAGGATCTGCGCGCCAAATCGCCCGCTCAGATGCGTGGCTTGCGCGCCCGGATGCAGATGGTGTTCCAGGACCCGTACTCGGCCATCGACCCGCGCTATACACTCCAACGCGCGGTCATGGAGCCATTCGTGGTGCAGGGTCGCAAGACCATTGGCTCCGAAGCCGATGAGGTCGCTGCATTACTTGAGATGGTCGGCCTTAACCCCGGCCTCGCCAGCAGCTTTCCGCATCAGATTTCCGGTGGCCAGAAACAGCGCGTCGGCATCGCCCGCGCGTTGGCGCTGCGCCCGTCGCTTTTGGTGCTGGACGAACCAACCGCGTCGCTGGATGTGTCCGTGCAGGCGCAGATTATCAGCCTTCTGGAGCAACTGCGGGACGATCTCGGGCTGACTTATCTGTTCATCAGCCACGACCTCAGCCTTGTGCGGTATTTCTGCGACGAGATCCTCGTGATGTATCTTGGTCGCGTTGTCGAAGCGTTGCCCGATACCGAACTGGCGGCACGCCACCCCTATACCAAAACGCTGATGGACAGCACCTTTGCTCCGGACCCAAAGCAACGGCGCGTGATTGCACCTCTGGAGGGCGAGGTGCCAAGCCCCTTCGACCTGCCGCCCGGGTGCGCCTTTGCCGACCGTTGCCCGCAGGCGACAGACATTTGCCGAAGCGAGACACCTGAACTGGCCGAGCGCGGAGGACATCCCGTTGCCTGCCACCACCCGATCTGAAGGATTCGAAACGTGGCCTTCCGCATTCTGACCGCTGAAATCTCGCACGAAACCAATACGTTCAACATCCGCCCCACGGATATAGCGGCGTTTCGGGACCGATATCTACTGGACGGTCCCGCCGCCGTCGCCGCTCGCGGTTCCAGTAATACTGAACTGGCGGGCGTACTAGATACAGGCAAACTCTATGGCTGGGATGTAACTCACGTTATTAGTGCAGCCGCTGGTCCTGGCGGTCGCGTGACCGACGACGCATTTGACCAACTTTGCGCGCCGCTGATTCGGGCCGCGGAACTGGGCGGATGGGACGGCATCCTGCTGATCCTCCACGGCGCGATGGTAACGGCATCGTGCGAAGACGGCGAAGGTGAAATCCTGCGACGGTTGCGCGCGATCATTGGACCGGAATTGCCAATTGCCGTCACGCTGGACCCGCATGCGAATGTGACCGGCGCAATGTGCGAACTGGCACAGATCCTAGTCTCGTTCACCACGTATCCTCATGTCGACATCCGCGCCACTGGCCGCCGGACCGCGGAATTGCTTCACCGAGCCATAAGTGGCGATATTCAACCCGTGACCCTGCGCGCGCATCGGCCAATGCTTGAAGAAGCGAACGGCGGGCGCACGGACATTGGTCCAATGATCGAACGTCACGCAATGGCGCGCGCATTTGAAGCCCGCAAGGGCATATATGCCATCAGCATCAATGGCGCGTTTCCCTGTGCCGACATAGCGGAGGTTGGCCCTACGGTGCTGGTCACGGCCGAGGCCGGACTGGCCGGAGCTGACCTTATCGCAGAGGAACTCGCTGACGACATTTGGGCGCGGCGCGACGAAATTCTGAACAACTACCTCACCGTTGCAGAAGCGGCCGAAGTTGCCACGCATTGGCGCGCTGGCGGCGGTCCCTTGATAATCGCGGACTATGCGGACAATCCCGGCTCTGGCGCATACGGCGATTCAACGGCTCTTCTCAGCGCATTGCTCGACGCCGGTGTGAACGAAACTTGCTTTGGTCCGATGATAGACCCCGAGGCCGCGTCTCATTTGCAGGCCCATAACGTCGGTGCGACAATCAGCCTGCGATTGGGCGGGAAAACCGCGCCTGAATTCGGCGGTGGTCCAATCGAAGTAACGGGTACGCTCAAATGGCGCGGTATGGGTAACGTAGTCGGCAGCGGCCCGATCCTGGGAGGCTTGCAGCGCAGTTTTGGCGCCACGGCGGTTCTTTCCGTTCAGGGTATCGACATCCTGATTGTCAGCATCGCACATCAGATGCTCGACCTGCGGCAATTCGAAACTTTCGGAATCGATCCTGCGGCGTCAAGAGTTGTCGCACTCAAATCGATGCAGCACTTTCGCGCCGCATTCGCTCCGATAGCCGGACGCATCATCGTCTGCGACAGCGGCGCATTATGCACGCTGAACTATGCTGCGATGAATTATAATGCAGTTCCGCGCCCAATTTTTCCACTGGATCGCTGATCTTCACTTGAATAGGCGCAACGAAGAAACGGCGAGTTCTGGACTCCTGCATCTCCGGAAATACCGAAACTCCTGATTTTCCATTGACGGCCTCAATCACGACGGGTTGATAGGTGAGACGTTCTGGAAATTCAAAAGAGGGATGGCGATGCGGGATCAGGCAAGGGTTGTAGTGATCGGCGGCGGGATCGCGGGCTGTTCTTTGCTTTACCATCTGACGCAGGAGGGGTGGACCGATGTCATGCTCGTCGAACGCGACGAATTGACTTCCGGAACGACGTGGCATTCCGCCGCTCAAGTCACCAATTTCGGTATGAACCAGACCATGGTGGGCCTCAAAAGCCATTCCATCGCGCTTTATCAGGAATTGCGAGACGATCCTGACTATCCGGTTGGTTACAACTACGGAGATGGCGGTATACGGCTTACCAATACCGAAGCACAAATGGACGGCTATCGCCACTTCACCTCAATGGCGGCCGGGATGGGTGTGGAATTCGAAGTCATCGACGCGGCCGAATGTGCCCGCCGCCACCCGCTGATCTCGACCGACAATCTGCTGGGTGGGCTATGGGACCCGACAGACGGCCACATCGACCCCGCCCAA
>JBBKWG010000135.1:0-7528 GCA_037968835.1 Paracoccaceae bacterium | reverse complement strand
GTCTCGCCCCGCGCGATCAGGAACGCAGCGCCGCGCCAGACCAGTAGGCCGCCCAGCGTCACGATGAACGCCGGGATCGCGAGATAGGCGATCAAGAAGCCCTGGATCGCACCGACGATGGCACCGGTCGTGACCCCTGCAATGACCGCGAGGATCCAGATCAGCGGGTGACCGAAGCCGAGGATGGGCGGCAGGATATACACCTGCAACATCCCCATGATGATGGCGCAGAACCCCAGGACCGAACCGACCGACAGGTCGATGTTGCGGGTCACGATGACCAGGACCATGCCGGTTGCCATGATGCCGATGGACGAGGTCTGGACCGAAAGGTTCCAGAGGTTGCGGGGCGTCAGGAACGCGCCGAAGCCGTTCACCAGAGAGCCGTACATATGAAAGCCGACCCAGATCAGCGCCAGTGCGCCGACCATCCCGATCAGTCGGGTGTCAAGCTCGGTGGCCTTCAGAAAACGGGTGAACAAGCCGTCTTCCGGCTTGACCGGATTGACGGGCGGAGAGGTTGTATCGGTCATTGGTTCGTCCAGAGCTGAGGAACGTCAAGGCGACGGCGTGCTGACATTCGGCAGACGAACTGCCGCAGCATCCCATCAGTGCGGGCGTAAAAGACGCGGACCACGCAAAGTCGGGGTCGGCGCGGAGGATGTCCCCCGCGCCGAACCGAACGGCCTTAGTTACAAGCCGGAACGTCGGCAGCAGCGCCTTCGCAGGCTTGCTCCTTGCTGATGTGTCCCGCGTCGATTGCGAGGTTCAGCGTGTCCTTGGTGATTGGCGTCGGATCAAGGAAGATGGCGTTCATTTCAACGCCCTTCTCGCCGCCGGACCACTTCTCGGCACCGTCGATTGAATCGAGCGCCGCGCCATTGGCGAGAGCCACGGCAATTTCAGCGGCCGCTTTGCCCAGATCGCGCGAGTTTTTCCAGACCGACACGGTCTGATTGCCCCGTGCAACGCGGTTCAGCGCAGCAAGGTCACCGTCCTGGCCACCGACCGGAACCGTGAGACCCTGAGCCGAAAGCGCCGCGATGACGCCACCGGCCATTCCGTCGTTCTCGGCAAGCACGGCATCGACGTTGTTGTTGTTGGCGGTCAGGATCTGCTCCATGTTCTTCTGAGCATTCTCCGGCTTCCAGCCATCGCTGAAGGCTTCGCCGACGATCGTGATCTTGCCCGACTGAACGTCGTCGCCGATGACTTCCATCATGCCTTCAAGAAGGAACGCAGCGTTCGGGTCGCCCGGATCGCCTTTGATGATGGCATAGCTGCCTTCGGGCTGAACGGCACTGACGGTCTCGGCGATGATGCGACCGACGCCCTTGTTGTCGAACGTTAGATAAAAGGCGCGCTCGTCCTCGATCAGACGGTCATAACCGACAACCGGAATGTCTTCGGCGGCAGCCGCGTCGAGTGCGGGGCCGATGGCGTCCTTGTCCATCGCCAGAATGATCAGGGCGTCTGCACCCTGGGCAATCAGCGATTCGACGTCCGTTAGCTGTTTGGAGGCCGAAGCTTGTGCGTCAGCCGAAATATAACTTGCGCCGGCGGCTTCCAGGGCTTCCTTGATCGCGGCTTCGTCGGTCTTCCAGCGCTCTTCCTGGAAATTCGACCAGCTTACGCCGACGGTGATGTCCTGCGCATACGCGGGCGCGGTGAAGCAGGTCGCAGCCACTGCGGCCACGAGAAGTGTTCTTCTCTTCATGATAATCCTCCCAGTTATTCGGTCCCGCTTGGGGTCCGGTCAGACAGATTCGTTTGACCATCTGAACATGCCAATGTTAATTTTGGTTGTCAAAATAAAAAATGCTGACAATACTCGATTCAACCAGTTTTTTCACTTCGCCCACCAAAGGAGGCGCGATTTCATGCAATACTCGCACGATATGCCTCTGCTTAAATTCAGGAAGTGAACTAATATGAAACCGACCGTTGAAGCAGGCGATGTGTCCAAAGATCGCGAGGGTGTCGGGCCGCTGATTGCGCCGCTTTCGGAATCGATGCGCCCGCTCAGGCAGCAAATTTTCGAGCGGGTGCGCGCCGTTGGCCTGATGCCGCGCATTCAGATTGCCAAGGAGCTTGGGATCAGCCCGGCATCGGTGACGACGTTGACCTCGGATCTGATCCGCGACGGGTTGCTTGAAGAAGTCACCGTCCGGCGCGAGACCGGCGACACCGTCCGCGGCCGCCCGCCCGTGGCGCTTGGGGTGCGTGCCGATGCGCACCTCGTCGCAGGCATCAAGCTGTCGGAGCGTGAACTGAGTGCCGCCATCGTCAATTTCGCCGGCAATCTGGTGGCGTCCTATGTCGTGCCGATGCCGACCACGGCGCTTGAAACCGATGCGCTGCTGGATGCCAGCGAAAACATCCTCGACAAGGTGACGGCGCGCGCGGGGATCGAGCGGTCGGCGTTGTCGGCGGTGGGGATCGGGGTGCCGGGATTTGTCGACAACCGGACCGGGCACGTCCTGTGGTCGCCGCTGTTGCGCGAAGGCGACGTCGACCTGGCAGGCGTCGCGCGCTCCCGCCTTGGTCTTCCCGTCACCGTCGACAACGACGCCAACCTTGTCGCCCTTGCCGAACTCTGGTTCGGGGTCGGGCGGCAGATGGCGGATTTCGCGGTTGTCACCATTGAGCATGGCGTCGGTATGGGGTTCGTTCTGAACCATCGTCTTTACCGGGGCGCGATGGGGCTTGGAATGGAGCTTGGCCACACCAAGGTTCAGCTTGACGGCGCTCTTTGCCGTTGTGGCCAGCGCGGCTGTCTGGAGGCCTATGTCGCCGACTACGCCCTTGCCCGCGAAGCGACGACCGCGCTCAACTGGACCCACAAGGACGCGCAATCGCTGCCGATCCTGCTGGAAAGCCTCTATGACCACGCCAAGGCCGGAAACACCGCCGCGCGCTCGATCTTCCGGCGGGCGGGACGGTATCTGGCGGTGGGTCTGGCTAACGTCATCAACCTTTTCGACCCCGCGCTGATCATCCTGTCGGGCGAGCGGATGCGCTATGATTATCTCTACGCCGACGACACGCTTGCCGAACTCGACAAGCTGGTGCTGAACACCGGCCGCGCCGCCCCGCCGATCGAGGTTCACGCGTGGGGCGATCTGCTTTGGGCGCATGGCGCGGCGGCGCTTGCGCTGTCACTGGTGACGGAAACCGAACTTGCCGGCGCACGCGAGGTTGCGGCGCAGTGAAGCTTGCGTTCGCCCTGTTGATGGCCGCCAGCGCGGTCGATGCCGACCCGTTGTTCGTCGATCGAAGCGCCGCGTTGCCGGTCCAGCACTCTTATGTCGGCGACTGGGAGCACTTCGTCGGCGGTGGCGTGGCGGTCTTCGACTGCAACGGCGACGACTTGCCCGATTTCTTCGCGGCGGGCGGCACCGCACCCGCCCTGCTTATGGTCAATAATACCCCCGAGGCTGGCGCGCCCATCGCTTTCGCCAAAGGCACGATTGCCGATCTGACCGGCGTCACCGGAGCCTATCCGCTCGACATAGACGGCGACGACATTCTCGACCTCGCCGTATTGCGGGTGGGGCCAAACATGCTTTTGCGCGGCGATGGCGCGTGTGGGTTTTCGGATGCGACGGCTGACTGGGCCCTTGTCGCCGGAAACCGCTGGACCACCGCTTTCAGCGCAACGTGGGAAAGTGCCGATGGCTGGCCAACGCTGGCGTTCGGCAATTACGTCGACCGCGACGACCCCGACGGGCCGTTCGAGGCGTGCGACGTGAACGAACTCCACCGTCCGGACGGCAAAGGCTACGGCGCGCCGATCCTGCTTGATCCCGGCTATTGCGCGCTCTCGATGCTGATCTCGGATTGGCAGCGCAGCGGCGAACCGGAGCTGAGGATATCGAATGACCGGCATTATTACGTACGCGGCGGATTCGAGGAGATGTGGCGCTTGTCGCCGCTCGCCCCACGCACCGAGGCTGATGGCTGGGCCAGGGTGTCGCTTTGGGGCATGGGAATCGCCAGCCAGGATGTGAACCGCGATGGCTTTCCCGATGTCATGCTGACCTCGATGGGCGACCAGTTGTTGCAGTTCAATACCGGCGGCACGTTGACCTCGGCCCCCTTTGCCATCGGATCATACGCCCAGCGACCGCATGTCGGCGACGATGGCCGTCCCTCGACCGGCTGGCACGCCGAATTCGGAGATGTGAACAATGACGGCCTGCCCGATCTGTTCATCGCCAAGGGCAACGTCGATCAGATGCCGTCGAATGCGATGAAGGACCCGAACAACCTGCTGATGCAACAGCCGGACGGCACGTTTCGCGAGATGTCCGTCGAAGCCGGGATCGCTACGACCGAACGCGCGCGCGGCGCGGCACGGGCCGATTTCGACGGCGACGGACGGCTCGATCTGGTGGTCGTCAACCGGAGAGCGCCGTTGGAATTGTGGCAGAACGTCAGCGACGGCATCGGCAACTGGCTTGGGGTCGAGGCGCGCATGGATGGCGCAAACACCCGCGCGGTCGGTGGCTGGATCGAAGTGCGCACCGGCGAAGGCGTTCAGACGCGCGAGATCACGGTCGGAGGCGGGCACGCGGGCGGTCAGGCGGGACCGGTTCATTTCGGGTTGGCCGATGCCGAGACAGCGGAAGTCCGTGTGCTTTGGCCGGACGGGACGGCGTCGGAATGGACCAGCGCGCCCGCAAATTCGCGGATTGTTGTGCACAAGGGCGCTGTCACGCCGGATTAGCGATCAATCGGCAGCCCGCTTGGAACGCTTTCGGGAATGCCAAGCCGACCTTTCAGCGAATTTTCGTCGCTCAGCGAGTCCAGAAATGCCAGCAGATCGGCGATTTCGGCCTCGCCTATTGCGCGCGGTTCGCCGGTAATGGCAGCCGCGATCTCGCGCCGTGTGGCCGGGTCGTCGAGGATCGCCCAGTCGGACTTGCCAACGTCCAGATCTGGCAGAACGGCCTGGGGCCTGTAACCGTCAAGTCCTGCAATTGGATCGACGTGGTGTCGAACGAACGCACCGAGATCCGAAAATGCGCCGGCATGACCCCACGGCCCGGACTTGGTAACATTGCGCAAGCCCGGCGTGCGGAACGCATACGCGTCCTCGGTGCGCCCGGTCACGCGCATCCGGCCGACATCGCGCTGATGGCTTTCGAAGCGCTCGGCCTTGCCGGGCCCAAGCTGTGGCTGTCCCATAGCGTGAAAGCTCTGGTCGCTCAGCAACGGACCGGAATGGCACGCACTGCATCCCGCGTCGCCGTAGAACAGTTGAAGTCCACGCATCGCCGCCGGTGTAAGCAGCGCCTCGCCGCGCAGATAGACGTCGAAGGCTGAATTGTCCGCACGCCATTCGGACGCGACGAAGGCGGCGATGGCGTTGGAAATGTCGGTGAAGGCTATCGGTTGGCCTGCAGCGATTTCGGGATAAACCGCGTCGAATGATAGCCTGTAGTCGTCGATATCCGCCACGCGTCGCGAGATGATGTCCCACGCGCCCGCCGCGCCGGTCAAGCGACCCTGGCGCACGGCTTTCGAGACATCGTTCTCCTGATAGTGACCGGCCATTTCGTCGGGCGACAGGACCGGAAACATCGTTTGCGCGGACAGGAGATTGGCGAACCCCGTGACCATCTCGTCCTCGAGCGGCGTTCTCAGCCCCGAAGCACGCGTCTCATCGACCTCGATACGGCCATCGTGGAACAGGACGCTCAGGTCCTTGACGCCGAGGTTGAACAGCCCCGGTGAGTTTCGCGGAATCCGCTGCTCGGGCATATTGCCGGCGTCCGGCTTTCGCTCGGGTCCAAGTCCGATGCCGCCTTCGCCCATGCCAAGCGAAACGCCGTCGCCAGTTGCGAATTTGGGATGATGACAGGTAGCGCATGAGATATTGCGATTGCCCGACAGGATCGGATCGAAAAACAAAAGCTGACCCAGTTTCGCTTCGGCCGGATCGACCGGAACGTAATCGGCATCGGCGAGCGGACGGGGCAAATCGCCGGCCAGAGCGGTCTGGGCGAGACCCAGCACGGCGACAGCGCACAGCAATGATCGAAGCAATTTCATGTCCGCACTGAATGCACATCCACCGCCAAGTTCAAGTCGTGACGACAGCAAAGGCCCGCGCACGGAGCAATCCGCACCAGCAGGACGACGTTCAGTCAGCGTCCGCGCAATTCGCGCAGCACCCGGCGGGTTGCGGCCATGACCGGGTCGTGCGTTTGCTTCAGTATCTCGACGCGATCGAATCGGGCGGGATCGGCGGTGACGGCCCTACGCAGCGCCGCACCGAACGCCATCCGAAGTTCGGTGCCGATGTTGAATTTGCAGACATTGGTGGTCGCCGCCAGGCGACGACGTTGCGCGGACGGCACGCCGGAGCCGCCGTGAATGACCAGCGGGACATCCGTGGCCGCCTCGATCTCGGCAATGCTCGCCTCGTCCAGACCGCCGCTCTGATCGCGTTGCAGATGGACATTGCCAACCGAGATCGCCATCGCATCGACGCCCGTTTCCCGGGCGAATTGCGCGGCCTCAGCGGGATCGGTGCCCAAGGACTCCGCGCCCGCCTCGTAGCCGACAAATCCGATCTCGCCCTCGCACGACGCGCCCGCGTCATGGGCCAGACGCACGATCTTTGCGGTTTCGCGGATGTTGTCGGCAAGCGGCAGGCGGGAGCCATCGAACATCACCGACGTGAAACCGACATCGAGCGCGGCGCGGCACTCATCCAGCGCATATCCGTGATCGAGATGGGCCACCACCGGAACCGAGGCGCTTTCGGCCAGGTGCCGGAACATCGCGCCGAGAACCGGCAGCGGCGTATGGGCGCGGCAAGAGGGCCCGGCCTGAAGGATGACGGGACAATCCTCGGCCTCGGCGGCGGCGACGAAAGCGCGCATGTCCTCCCAGCCAAGCGTCACCAGACCGCCGACGGCATAACCGCCCTTCAAGGCCGGTTGAAGCACGTCCGCCAGCGTGGCAAGGCTCATTTGAACTTCGCGATCATGTCCTTGATGCCGGGTATCGTTTCAATCTGGGCCGCATGGGTGGGCTGGAAATACTGCACCAAAGAGCGCTGGCTCAGCCCGCCGAGGATGGTGAAGTAATACATCTGATAGCCCGGCAGCACCGCGCACGGATGATAGCCGCGATCAATGCAAATCGTCGATCCGTCAACGATGTGATAGGCATCGCCGGGCTTGCCGTCGTCGCGCTGCAACATCTGCACACCGGAACCGTAATTCGGCTTGAAGCGGAAGTTGTAGGTTTCGTCGTGGCGGGTTTCGTCGGGCAGACGGTCGGTGTCGTGCTTGTGCGACGGAAAGCCGGACCAGCCGCCCTCGCCGACCGTGAACAACTCCGAAACCAGCAACCGCCCGACCCGGTCATGGTAGCGCTGGCCGAGGATATGCTTGATCTTGCGGTGGGTCTTGGTGTCGTCCGATCCATACTGAACCGTATCAAGCTCGTCGGCCCTGACCGCAAACGGCTCCAGCACCTGATCGAACTTCGCACCGGCGACGAAAACTTCCGC
>JBBKWG010000134.1:0-4896 GCA_037968835.1 Paracoccaceae bacterium | reverse complement strand
GACCCCAGCGACCAACTCCACTGATCTCCGTCGTCATTGCTCTTCCAGTGACGCCCCTGCCACCAGAGCACCCGGGTGCGGTTGAGCCAGGCATAGTCCGGTGTCGAGACGTCGAGCGCTTCGTCGGTGCCCGACCCGCCGAGCGCCACGGGCAGGCCGGCATAGGTGCAGATCCCGAACGGCGTCAGGCTTGGCCAGGGCGTGATCCGGCGAATCATTTCGGCATAGGCGGCGGCGCAGACGGCACTCGGCGGGAAGCCGCCCGCCATACACAGCATGATCGCACAATCCATGTCATAGGCGGCGGCGGGTTTCGGAACACCCGCAAGCGAAACGGCGATCAGACAGGCTTTGAAGGCACTTTGCATGGGAGTTGTCCTCGAGGGTTTGCTGATGACTGCCCCAGAATTTCCACATTTCGTCATTATGTGCAATATTACATATTGACTCATGGTGACTTTATGCGCTTGGCTGCCCCCATTAGAAGGGTTCTCACAAGGAGAACCCCGTGCCGATAGCAAGACATCAGATCCTGATCACGATCGATGGGGTGAAAGACCTCATCAAGCAGGGCGTTGCCTTCCGCTGCCGCTACGAACTTGTGGGGTTCACCGACGATGGCAAGCCGCGCTACCAGTGCATCTATCTGCGCGCCGGCGCGCCGGAATCGATTCTGGTTTCCACGCGCATCACGCCCTACGGCGCCGAACCGCGGTATTTCAACATCTGGCCGGGGCTCTTCAAGCATCACCTGGACTTCGGCGACGGGCGTCCTCTGTGCTTTGATGGCGAGTTTCACATTGCCTTCGATGACGCAGGCGGACGTGATGGCGTTCGATCGAAGGGGAAACGCTAGAACCTCCGGCTGGACACTTCATCGGGATCCCGCAGCGACCGTCCCCCAACGCGACGCTGGCGCCGCGCGCATTGCGCAATCGCCTCGTGCTGTCCCTTCCCAAGAGGCGATCCGTTCGGCCGTGCGCGCGACGGCGGAGCGCCACTCACTCAATCGCGCGCTGAGGCCAGCCGGTCTCGACGAGACCACCTGGCGCCATCTTTTCGAAGCCCTGATCGAAGCCGAGAGTGCCTTCAATCCAATCGCGACGAGCCCGAAGGGCGCGTATGGTCTCGGACAGCTGATGCCTGCCACGGCGCGCGCGCTCGGCGTTGATCGCCACGACATCGCCCAGAATCTGGACGGCGCCGCGCGTTACCTGCTGGCGCAACTCGCCACCTTCCGCACCATCGACCTGGCGCTCGCCGCCTACAATGCCGGACCGCATCGCGTGATCGCGCATCAAGGCGTGCCGCCCTTTGCGGAGACCCGCGCCTATATCGCGCGCATCCATCGCATCCGGTCGCGCCTCGCGGGTCGGTCCATGGCGCCGTCGGCACTTCGACAGTTCAAGGCGGCAACAGTTCGCCCTGCCCTCGTGGTGGCGCTCCAACGATTGGTTTCAAAGGGACAATGATGACTGAAGCTCGACCACTAGCCCTCCTCTGCTTCGCAACCCTTGCCTGCGCCGCCGCGCCGGCGCTCGCACAGGACCTCTCCCCGATCCAGACCATGCTGGAAACGGTCGAGGCCGCGCTCACCGGGCCGATCGGCATCGCGGTTGCGACGCTCGCGATCATCGGCACCGGCTTCATGTGCATGATGGGGCGCCTCAACTGGGGCTGGTTCGCCTCCGTCATCATCGGCATCGTGCTGATATTCTCGGCCGGCACGATCGTTGAAGGGTTCACGTGATGCGCCTCGTTGCCGGTTGCCGCAAAGCGAACGACCCTCCCTGGATCGCAACTTGGGCGCCGCAAAACGCCGTCACCCCAACAAAAGGACACGATCCACTACAGGGCACTGTCTTGTCGGCCGCCACCGTACCCCTTGCAATTGATCAGCTGCACCGACCGGGCGTTTCACGGCCTATCGCCCGGCAACAGGCGCAAAGCGGACGGCGCCTCTCCGCTGTCTCGCCCGTTCGGCCCGGGGGCTGACCCGAAGTGGCAGAGCGATCCCAACTGTTTCTCGGCCTCGCGCGGCCCCCCAAGTATCTGGGTCTCCCGGTCGGATACCTGGTGGTGCTGGCGATGGGGATCGTTCTGCCGTTCATCTGGACGAAATCCCTGATCTTCTTTCTGATCGGTATCATCGCCTATCCGACCCTCTGGGTCGTCGCCGACAAGGAGCCGCATTTCTTCGAGGTGCTGCGGGTCTCCTACGGCACCGTGCGCGCCACCAGAAACCGCGCGCTCCATGGAGGCGACAGCTTTGGCGCTTGATGCCGGCACCCTGAGCCCACCCGGCGCGGCCCTCGTCGCTGCCGGTGGCAGCGACTTCCTGCGGGAGAGTTATCTCGCCGCGCATCTGCCGTATTTCGGGCTGGTATCTGATGACGTGATGGTCCTGCGTCAAGGCGATCTGTTGGCCACTCTGCGGCTCGATGGCCTCAACCCGATGACCGCCGAAGATGACAGGCTCGATGCGCTCAAACGCGCCGTTGCCGCCATAATTGCCCAGACCGGCAATGCCTTCGGCTTCTACATTCACCGGATCTCGGTGCCGCAGGACCTGGGGCTTCGGCGCATCGAGGGCGACACATTTGCGAGTGCCGTCGATTCAAGGTGGCAGAAGCACATCGCGCACCTCCGCCCTGCCAAGCGTCAGCTCTATCTCAGCGTGGTGCGTCGGCCCGACATTTCGGCGCGAATTCCGCTCCTGCGGACTCTCGCCCGCCGGGCCTGGATCAGGGACCGCGCCGCCCGCGTGCGGGAACTGAACGAGGTCACGGGGTTCTTCGAGGTCGCCTTGTCGTCCGCCACGCCCGTCCGCCTGACCAATCGAGGCGGCGAATGGCTCGGGCTTTTCAATACCCTCAATGCCGGAAGCTTCTCACCGATTGCCTTCGGGCAAAGCGCCCTGCCCCTGTCGCATACGTTAAGCGACTGCCGGGCCACCTTCGACGGTGATGTCGTCACCGTGACCTGCGCCACAACGGGGGCTGTCAAATACGGATCCCTCTTCAGCATCAAGACCTATCCGGCCCTGACCGACGTCACGCTCCTTGACGCCCTCGACCTGCCGCTCGACATCGTGCTGACTAATTCCTTCAGCCCGATCCCGAACAACATCATGGCCGAACGCATCCAGCGGATCATCCGGCAGATGCACGCCTCCGACGATGCCGCCGTGTCCTTGCGCGAACAGCTGGCCATGGCCGCAGACGATCAGGAGGCAGGGCGCATCGCGTTCGGCGATCATCACCTCTCCATCGCGGTCTACGCGCCAGACCGCGAGACGCTGGAGCGCGCCGCGGCGCAGATCAAACGCATCGGCCAGGAGATCATGGCTGTGATCGTGCGCGAGACCATGGCGCTCAAGGCCACCTATTTCGCGCAGAGCCCGGGCAATTTCGGCTACCGGGCCCGCAAGACACCGATTTCGTCGGTCAATTTCGCCGACTTCGCTGCCCTGCACGGCAGCGTGGAAGGGCGGCGTGCGGACAAGAGCCCCTGGGGCCAGAGCATCTCGATCCTGCCGACGGTCGGCGCGTCTGGTTACCGCTTCAACTTCCATGAGGCAGGCGCAATGGGCAAAGAACCGAGTGTCGGTCACACGCTGGTGCTGGGCCGCACCGGCACCGGCAAGACGCTCACCACGGCCTTTCTCGCGACTCAAGCCCAGCGGGTCGGGGCCCGTCTCTTCTTTTTCGACAAGGACCGCGGGCTGGAAATGGCGGTGCGCGCGCTAGGCGGGCGGTACAACGAGATCCGCGCCGGGGTTCCGACCGGTCTCAATCCGCTGGCGAGTGAGACCGACGAGCGGGGACGCGCCTGGCTC
The DNA here is from genome assembly GCA_037968835.1 of Paracoccaceae bacterium. Lineage (GTDB taxonomy): Bacteria > Pseudomonadota > Alphaproteobacteria > Rhodobacterales > Rhodobacteraceae > JBBKWG01. Next base: position 1,058 of record JBBKWG010000134.1, on the reverse strand, counting down.
TCGGACTGGCTCGCCACGCTGATGGCCCGCGGCGGCGCACTCACGGGCGAGCAATCGCGCCACATCCAGAGCGCCGTGACCCAGAACGCCGATGCCGGCGCGGCCCTGCAGCGGTTCGCCAGCTTCGAGACCCTGTTCCAGTCGCTTGACGACGACGGCGAGCTGCAAGGCCGGGTTGCCGAATGGGCGCCGGGCGGGCGGTTCGGTTGGGTCTTTGATAAACCCGAACGCGGGCTTGAACTGGAACTCGCGGGCGACATCGTCGGGTTCGACATGACCGAGATCCTCGACATGACCACCGAGCGGATGGCGGTGCTCTCCTATATCTTCCGCCTGATCGAGCGCGTCGTCGAGGACCGCCGCCCGACCCTCATCGTGCTCGACGAGGCCTGGAAACTCCTCGATGATCCCTACTTCGGGGCCCGGCTCGAAACCTGGCTGGTGACCCTCAGGAAGATGAACTGCGTCGTGATCATGATGACGCAGTATCCGAGCCAGCTGCGCGACGCCCGTGTCGGCAAGACCATCGTCGAGACGGTGCCGACGCAGATCCTGTTTCCGAACGATCGCGCCACGGCATCGGATTACGACTTTCTACGCGTCAACGCCAAGGAGGCGGCGCTGCTGGTGCAACCCACGATCGGCCAGCGGATCGCGCTGGTGCGCTCGGAGGGCGACAGCGTCTTCGTCGACGTCGACCTTTCTGCCCTCGGAGACCTGCTGCCCATCCTCGGCGGCGGCGCCACCGGCGAGGCCCGCGTGGCCGCAGATTGGCGCAGCAATCCTGATTTCTGGAGACTCCTCCCATGAAATTGAAGCCTCTTGCCGCTCTCTGCGCCGCGATAAGCCTGCTTGCCGCCTGCGAAACCTACACCGAGAAGACCTCGCCATGTTTTGGACGAAGCGGCAAGCCGCATGTCACCCGGGCCGCCTCGTCCTTCGCCGCCTCAGACGATGCATCCGCAATCCCAACCAAAGACTGCGGCTTCGACGCCCTGCCCCACCTGGAATGAGCAGGTCGGCGATCATATCCCTGGGGCTTTGCGTCGGGCTCGCCG
>JBBKWG010000133.1:0-4359 GCA_037968835.1 Paracoccaceae bacterium | reverse complement strand
TTCGATCCCGAGGGCGGACCGATGTATATCCGTGAAACGATAGATCGCATCGACGGTCTCGGCCTTGATGACGCGACGCGAGGCAAAATCTATCAGGACAATGCCATCAGGCTGCTGGGCCTCGATATCTGAGGAGACGACATGACCGCCCATCACGCTCGAAACTCTATGGTCGGCGAATGGACCGCCGATGGTCCGCTTTGCGACAGCATGAACTTGGCGACACTCGCCCCGATCGGCAAGGTCCACGCAGGTCTCCGGGACCTAACCGAAAGGGCGGCTGGCATCGTCCGGGCCGTGTCATGAGCGAGACTTACGATGTCGTCATCAACGGTGGCGGCCCGGTCGGAATGGGCCTTGCCATTGAGCTTGGCCAGCGTGGCGTCAAGACATGCGTGATCGAGCGATACGCCGAACCGCAGCCGATTCCGAAAGGTCAGAACCTGACGCAACGCACTGCCGAGCATTTCCGCGCATGGGGCTGCGAGGCTGAACTGCGCAAGGCGCATCCGCTTCCAAAGGACGCCGGCATTGGCGGGATGACGAGTTACGGCACGCTTTTGTCGGACTACAATTACGACTGGCTGAACCGATCGAACGTGAAGGACTATTACTTCGCCGCCAACGCGCGTCTGCCCCAATATGCGACCGAACGCGTGCTCCGCGAGCGCGTGAAAGCGATCCCGTACATAACCGTTCGCTATGGTTGGTCCGGCGAGGGTCTCGCGGTTGGATCCGATGGGTGCCGGCTGGACATCGCGGCGCGTGAGGGCGGGCAAACCGACAGCATAGAGGCGCGTTACATCGTCGGCTGTGACGGCGCGCGGTCGGTGGTGCGTGCCGCAGGTGGAATCGGTGAACAACAAACCGATCACAACAGGCTAATGGCTTTGCTCGTCTTTCGGTCAGAAGAACTCCATGAGCTGTTAAAACGCTATCCTGGCAAGGCGTTCTACAACGTTCTTCATCCAGATTACGAAGGCTACTGGCTGTTCTTCGGCCGCGTGGATCATGGCCATTCATGGTTTTTTCATGCCCCCGTGCCGTTGGGAACGACCGAGAGGAATTTCGATTTCCGCAGCTTTCTTCACCGCGCTGTCGGGCAGGTTTTCGAGCTTGACCTCGACCATGTCGGATTTTGGGACCTCCGGGTTTCCATCGCGGATTCATACCGGAACGGTCGGGTATTCCTGGCCGGCGACGCCGCGCACAGCCATCCGCCTTATGGCGGCTATGGCATCAACACCGGGTTCGAGGATGCCCGTAATCTTGGCTGGAAACTCGCCGCGCGCCTGCAAGGTTGGGGAAGCGAGGCGCTGCTTGACAGCTATTCAGCCGAGCGACGGCCAGTATTCGTTTCGACCGCCCGCGATTTCATTGAACGCTTCATCGAGGAGGACCGGGCGTTTCTTGACGCATACGCGCCCGACACCGGCCGCCAGGCATTTGAAAACGCCTGGTACGCGCGAAATCTGGACGCCGCCGAAGTTCAGTCGTTCGAGCCGAATTACGAGGGCTCGCCGATTGTTCCCGGCACATCCGGCACCCCGACAGCCAAGGGGTCGCACAGCTTCAAGGCCCGCGCGGGACACCACCTGCCGCCACCGGGACCCGAGGGCAAAGTCGCTGCCGAGGCGTTGAGTTCAGGTTTCACGATACTTGCCGCCGACCCACACCTTGCCGCGCCCTTTCAGACAGCCGCGCAGCATTTCGGGGTGCCGCTTGAGGTCTCGGAATCTCAGCCCCAGTGGCACGCGACCTGGGAACATCCTGTCGTCCTCGTTCGCCCGGATGGCTTCGTCGCATGGGCAGGCGACGAAGCAGACACCGAAGTCGCCGCGAGGATTATCGAGGTGGCCACCGGTAGATAAGTCGCTGACTTTGTGGTGGAAAATGTCACAGCGATAACAGATTCAGTTCTCGTTTCTCTGCATGCGGACTTACCCAGTCAGAATGTTGACCGCTTTGACTTCGGTGTAACTCAGTAGCTCATCCAGTCCTTCTTCGCGTCCCGTTCCGCTGTTCTTGAACCCTCCGTGCGGGACGTTGCGAAAATGGGTGCCGGTGCCGTTGACCCAGACGTATCCGGCCTCGATAGAGCGCACGAGTTTCAGAGCCAGGTCCAGATCGCGGGTCCAGATCGAGGCGGTCAGGCCGTAGTCCACGGCATTCGCCATCTCGATGACCTGGTCGATATCGCGCCATTTCAGCACCGAGAGAACGGGGCCGAACACCTCCTCGCGTGCGATGCGCATATCCATCGTCACGTCGGTGAATACGGTGGGCTCGACCCAGAAACCCTTGGCGAACTCGGGCCCTTCGGGCCGCCTGCCGCCCGCAACCAGCGTCGCCCCTTCCGCCTTTGCGATCTCGATATAGGCCATCGTCTTGTCGTATTGCGCCTTGGAATTCATCGGTCCCATTGACGACTTCGGGTCCAGAGGGTCGCCGGCACGCATCTTGCCGATACGCTCCAGAACCATCGGCAAGACCGTATCATAAACGTCTTCGTGCAGCATCAAACGCGAGGTCGATCCGCACGATTGCCCCTGCCAGGCGAAGTTCATACCGCGCACCGCCGCAGCCCCGGCTTTCTCAAGGTCCGCGTCCGGACAGATGATCATCGGGTTCTTGCCGCCGAGTTCTAGGCTGACGTTCTTGACTGCCACCTCCGCCGCCGCGCGCTGGATCGCCATGCCGGTAGCGGCCGATCCGATGAAGGCGATGCGCTTGATCTTCGGGTGACGCACGATCGCGTCGCCGGTCTCGGGTCCGCCGGTGACGATACTAACCACACCGGGCGGTAGAATTTCGTTCACGATTTCGCCGAGCACACAGGCCGACAGCGGCGAGGTTTCGCAGGGTTTTATGATGATCGCGTTGCCGGGAATGATGGCGCTGGCAAGCCGCGAGGCGGCGAACCCGAAGGGGTGGTTGAAGGGAATGATCCGCCCGACAATCCCGTAAGGCACACGCAGCGTGAAATGCAGCCCCGATGCGGTGGCGGGAATGGTTTCGCCTTTGAGTTCAAGGCCCAAGCCTGCGGCAAGACGGATGCGCTCGACCGATTTTTCGACATCCGCGACCATCTTGCCGATGGTGTTTCCGGTATCCATGGCCTCCAGCCGCGCGATTTCCTCGGCGCGTTCTGCGATCGCGTCGCCAAGCCGGTTGAGATACTCGGCGCGCGTCTGCATATCCAGCGCCGCCCACGCGGGCTGAACGGCCTCTGCGGCTTTGACGGCGGCCGCAACGTCGTCGGCATTGCCTTCCGGGACGCGGCCGATCAGCGCCTCGGTGGCTGGATTGATGGTATCGCGCCAGCCCCCGCCAAGACTTTCGACGAATTCTCCGCCGATCAACATGCGGCCCTCGATCAGGTTCTCTTCCTTAGCCATTACTGTTTCCTATGCCTCGCCTCTGATGCTGGTTTCCATCATCGCGCGCAGTTCGGGGGTGACTGTCGGTTCGATCCCGAACCACAGCTTCCATGCGGGTGGGCCCTGATGAAGAAGCATCCCCAGACCGCCGACCGCCCGATTTCCGCGTTTGAGAGCGGCGGCGATCAGGTTGGTTTCAAGCGGTGTGTATACGATGTCGGCCACCACTGCGTCAGGCGAAAGTGCTTCGAGCCGCAGGTCGAGGTCCGGCTGGCCCACCATGCCAAGACTGGTCGCGTTGACGAGCGTTGCAGCACCATCGAGCGCGTCGTGTCGCGCCTCCCACGGCAGCAATGTGATTGGCCCGCCAATATCCTCGGTTAGTTTCTCGGCGCGGGCGGGCGTTCGATTGACGAGCCTGATCTCTGGCGCGCCTGCGGACAACAGTGCGTGGCAGACCGCCCGCGAACCGCCGCCGGCGCCGATCACTGTGGCTGGTCCGCCATTGCCCCGCCAATCGGGAACGCTTTGCCTGAGGTTGCCGAGAAACCCGCGCCAGTCGTTGTTGGTCCCCCAGAGCGAGCCGTCTTCGCGCACCACAACACAGCTTATCGCGCCGATCTTTCGGGCGACCTCGTCGACCTCATCGACGATTTCGAGGGCCTGAAGCTTGTGCGGGATCGTCAGGTTGCAACCGGCAAAATTGAGCGATGGCAATGCTTTAAGAGCCGCGGGGAGTTGTTCTGGGGGGAGCGGAAGATAGACGTAGCGACCGGGAAGGCCGGTTTGGTCGAACCAGTAATTGTGCATGAGCGGCGAGCGGGAATGCATCACTGGCCAGCCCATGACCCCGATCAGGTGGTAGTGCTGGTCGCTCATGCGTCTTCCAGTTTTGCTGCGAAATGATCCCAGGTGCGGCGGAAAAGGCCGGGGGTGCGGAGCTTCTTTTGAGCGGCTGCGATTTCCGCTTCGGAGAACG
>JBBKWG010000132.1:0-3022 GCA_037968835.1 Paracoccaceae bacterium | reverse complement strand
CTGGGCCATTCGAGCGCGACTTGAACTCGCTGACAATCTCCGAGACCTCGCTTTGTTCATACCAAGGTGGACAGTACTGTTCGCTACCTCGGCGTCGAGCTTGAAGACGCCCTGAGCATCTCCGAAAAGATCGACATCTCAACGTTTGGCGGACAGCAGCAGCCGTTCACCATCCCAGACCGGACTTCATCTCAACAAGTCGTCAACGGCGGATCAGTCGTTTTGCCCCACAGTGGACCCTCAATGCACCCAAGGGGCGACACCAGAACCATGTTGAAGCTATTATAATTGATTTAATCGTTCGAACGATTTAAATATTGCTTAGGAGGATTCGGTATGGCTCGTGTAACGGCTGAAAGAGTCGAAAAATCCAAGCGTGACCTATTGCTGGCGGCGCAAAACGTCTTGGTAGCTGAAGGTTTTGCGGGGCTCTCAACGCGGCGCGTTGCGGAAGCTGCAGAGACGCAAATGAGCCAGATTCAATACCATTTTGGTTCCAAAGAGGGAATGATCCTCGCTCTTTTCGAATACATGAATGCAGGCTTGGTAGACCGGCAGGCGACAACATTTGATGACTCGTCCTTAAGTCTTTCAGAAAAGTGGTTGCTTGCCTGCGACTACCTCGAAGAGGACTTTGCTTCAGGGTACGTCCGCGTATTTCAGGAGCTAATTGCTGCTGGCTGGTCAAATCCAAAGATCGGAGACGCAGTCCGTACGGCATTAGCACATTGGCACGAAGTTCTGACGTCACTTACGCGAGAACTGGTCGATCAATATGGCGCGCCGGTGCCCTTCACGCCTGACAGCATTGCCGCTTTGATCGCTAGCGCCTTTGTTGGTGCCGAGGCCCTAGTCCTTCTTGGATACGAGGAACAAATTCATCCTGTGCGCCAATCACTTCGCCAGATTGGCGAGGCATTGGCCGCGCAGGAATTGCAAACGTAAGGAGTGAGACCCATGAGAGCTGCACTTCCGCATACCGAAGGCACAGTCGACCGCGACGGCGTTGCGCTACATTATGAGATTTATGGCGAGGGCGACCACACGATTGTCTTTGTTCCCACGTGGGCGATCATACATTCGCGATGCTACAAGGCACAGGTTCCCTACTTTTCCGAACATTTTCGCGTCATCACCTACGACCCACGTGGAAACGGAAAATCGGATCGACCGGATGCGGTAGAGGCCTATGCAGTCGAACGTTTGATTGATGACGTCCGCGCCGTGATGGATGCAACAGATACCCAAAAGGCTACGCTGTTTGGGTTCTCGTTCTCAAGCGCGGTGTCTTTCGCGGCAGCGGCGCTCATGCAGGATCGTGTGGAGGCCGTCGTTTCGATTGGGGCATGGACTCCAATTGTTGAAGGCCTCGACTTCAGAAAGAACGTTTCTTCAGATGACGCGCTGGACGAAGATAAATTTACCTACGGGTATTGGCGCAGAGACTACCCTGCATTCTGTGACTGGTTCCTTGCGCAGGTGCATTCCGAGCCGCACTCCACCAAGCAACATGATGATGCCGTCGAATGGGCGAAAGCCGGAGACGCCGAAATGCTCATTAATACACAGGAAACCCGGTTGCAGTTTGGCGTTCCCATAACGGACGACACTTACTCCTCAATTACGTGCCCGTCGCTGATCATCCACGGGCTGGAGGATCGGATAACGCCCTATCAAGGCTCAGAACGCATTGCGGAACTGACCGGCGGAGATCTTCACTTGCTGCCTGGCGTCGGTCACGCACCTCACGGGCGGTTTCCTGCAAAAATAAACACGCTGACGCGCGATTTCCTCAGCCAACATCTTGGTACCCACAAGCCGGTTCGTCGACAAAGGAGTAGCCCTGCGAAGCGCGTTCTCTATCTCTCTTCCCCGATTGGCTTGGGGCATGCGCGGAGAGACCTTGCAGTGACCAGAGAACTGGAGAAACTCAGCCCCGACCTTCAAGTTGACTGGCTCGCACAGGACCCCGTCACCAGATTTCTGGCTTCCAACGACCAGCGCATCCATCCCGCGAGCCGCATGCTCGCCAATGAAAGCGCACATTTAGAGGCAGAAAGCGGCGAGCACGATTTGAATGCCTTCCAGGCCATTCGGTCGATGGACGAAATCCTGATCAAGAACTTTATGATCTTCCAGGAAGTTCTTGAGGAAGGCGCTTATGACTTGGTCATCGCCGACGAAGCATGGGACGTTGATCACTACTGGCACGAGCATCCTGAGTTGAAGCAGGCTCAAATCGCGTGGCTGACCGATTTTGTAGGCTGGGTGCCATTTGAAAGTAACGGTCCCCGAGAGGCTTTTCTAACCACAGACTATAATGCAGAGATGATCGGCCATGTGGAAAGCAATCCGAACGTTCGGGACCGGGCAATCTTCGTAGGTGGATCTGAGGACATTGTTGATCTCAGCTTCGGCGCGGGATTGCCACAGATGCGCGACTGGATACCAAAGCACTACGAGTTCTCAGACTACATCATCGGGCGGCATCCATCCGAATTCGGATCGCGAAATGATCTGCGTGAGGAGTTCGGATACGACGACAGGCGTCTGACATGTATCGTTTCGGTAGGTGGGTCTGCTGTCGGCGCAACCCTGATCCGACGTATCCTGACAGCCTACCCCATTGCAAAGGCGCGGATTCCTGAATTGCGCATGATTGTGGTTGCGGGACCACGGATTGACCCTGCAATGTTTGATGTGCCCGAAGATGTCGAGATGCGGGCCTTCGTTCCCGACCTCGACCGTCATCTGGCAGCTTGCGATATCGCCCTTGTACAAGGTGGGTTAACAACTTGCATGGAGCTCGCCGCGGCGGCAACGCCGTTTCTTTACTTTCCGTTGCGCAACCATTTTGAACAGAACTTTCATGTCGCCAGCCGTCTTGAACGATATAACGCCGGGCGCAAGATGATCTTTTCGGAATCAGAACCAGTGGCCATTGCCGAAGCAATGGTAGATGAACTGCGGACTCCACGTATTCCAAGACCTGTAGCCAGAAACGGAGCACACAGCGCAGCGA
>JBBKWG010000131.1:0-14601 GCA_037968835.1 Paracoccaceae bacterium | reverse complement strand
CCGGACGTTACCTGACCAAGCGGCCCGCCGTCGGTCAGAAACACCGGCTCGCCCCCGCTGGCATCGGCATCATCGACCTCTATCTCCAGCATCGTCATCACCTCGCGCGCGGGTTTTTGGGCGATAGCATTCCACGCCTCCTTGTTCAGAAAGTTCTTGGAGGGCTTCACCAACCGATCCAGTCCGCTTTCCTGCGGCCAGTATTCGGGAGAGTAATCACGCCCCCACGACCCGTATCCTTTCTCAACTCGAAGCGAGAATAGTGCCCGTCCGCCAACGGGACCCGCGCCGACGGTCTGACCCGCGTCCAGAAGTGCGGTGTAAAGCGCGACCTGATCGCCTTCATCGCAATGAAGTTCCCATCCCAGATCGCCGGTGAACGAAACCCGGATTGCTATGCATTTAATCCCGGCTACCGTGATAATCGCCGATCGCATGAACGGGAAAGCATCGTTAGTAAGATCGGCATTGGTTAATCGTCCCAACAACTCGCGCGATCTTGGTCCAGCGACGTTGAAGCCGCACATCGCTTCGGTTCTGCTTTCGAATGTTGTCCCCTCGGGCAGTGGCAGCGACCGGAAGAAACGCTGGTGGAAGCGCTCGGCCATGCCCGAACCGACAATCAGAAAAGCATCCTCGTGCAGCCGCGTCACTGTCACGTCACCGGCAATACCGCCGCGTTTCCCGATCAGGGGCGTCAAGCACGACCGTCCTATCGCCTTGGGCATTGTGTTGGCGAAAAGGGCATTCAGCCAGGTCTCGGCACCCGGACCTGTGCACATATATTTGGCGAAGTTTGAGATATCGATGATCCCGGCTTTCTCGCGGAGCATCAATGCTTCTCGGCGGACGGGTTCAAACCAGTTCTGACGCTTGAAGCCGTAGGTTTCGTGATCCGGTTCGCCTTCGGCAGAGAACCAAAGCGGATGCTCCCAGCCATAGTTCAGTCCGAATATCGCCCCCATCGCCTTTTGCATCTCATAGACCGGTCGAACCCGAACCGGCCGCCCCGCCTCGCGCTCTTCGAATGGGAAGTGGATCTTGAAACGATTGGCGTATTGGTCGCCAACCCGCGCTTTGGTGAAGGCTTTCCCGGCCCAGTGGCCATAGCGCGCCACGTCCCAGCCGAATAAATCGAGCGACGGCTCCCCCTCGACCATCCATTCCGCCGACAGCTTGCCCAATCCGCCATTCTGGCTGAACCCCGGAATGATCCCGCAACAGGTGAAATAACCCTGCAATTCCGGCACCGGTCCGAACAATGCCGACGAGTCCGGCGACCAGATCATCGGGCCATTGATGACCCGCTTTATCCCGGCCTCGCCGACCGCTGGTACACGCTCGATTGCACGCATCATATTCGGTTCGATACGCTCCAGATCGTCAGGGAATAATTCGTGCCCAAATCCTTGCGGAGTGCCGTCTTCTGCCCAGAACCTCATGTCTTTTTCATAGGCTCCAACCAGAAGCCCCAATCCTTCCTGTCGCAGGTAATACTCGCCATCGCGGTCCGCGACCGATGGCAATCGGCGATCCATAATCGCAATTTCTGGGATTGTTTCGGTGACGAAGTATTGATGCTCCGTCGGCAGAAGCGGTAGTGTGATTCCCGCCATTGCCGCAACTTCCCGCGCCCAGAGTCCTGCAGCGTTGACGACCCAGGGCGTCGCGATATCGTCCTTCTCGGTCCGTACAATCCACGTTCCATCGGCCTGCGCTTCGGTCGCGATGACGGGCGTAAAGCGATGAATCTCGGCGCCCATCTGGCGTGCGCCGACCGCATACGCATTGGTAACGCCCGATGGGTCGACATTTCCGCCGTCGGGTTCGTACATGATGCAGCGAATGCCATCGTAATTGACGAGCGGATGCAACCGCTCTGCTTCATCTCGACTGACTTCGTGAAAATTCATGCCGTAACGCCGCGCTTTCGCCGCTTGCAAACGAAGCTGATGTTCGCGCGCTTCCGTTTGCGCCAGATACAACGAGCCGGGCTGAAAGACACCGCAGCTTTGCCCGGTTTCGGCTTCCAGTTCCCGATATAGATTCATGGTGTAGTGCTGAAGCCGGCTGATATTGGTGCTGTCGTGCAGCCCATGGATATTGGCGGCTGCGTGCCAGGTTGATCCGCTGGTAAGTTCCGAGCGTTCCAACAATACGACTTCGCGCCACCCCAGCTTGGCGAGATGGTAGAGGATCGAACATCCAATCACGCCACCGCCGATGACGACCGCCTGGGCATGAGACCGCATCTGAATTCACCTTTCGCGTGCCGGGGCATGTTGAACTTTGCAAGTCTCTCGGTTGGAGCACGAGACAAACTCTTCCGGCCCACCCGATGGCGACATCGGAGTGAACATCACCGACCTTCGGCGTCGCAATGAAAAATTCTACCGCCACGGAATGAAACGTCGGCTTGATCGCCACGAGCCGCCGTTGATCTCAAATGATCAGGAAATCACCAAGGCGGACAATTCTTTGGCAGCTTCCGACAGGACATTGAGATGTGTCTTGAGACTCGCAAGGTCATTTCGTTGCACCGGCGCGTGAACTGAAAGTGTCGAAAGCAACCGTCCCCGGTCGTCCAGTACGGGAACAGCTACCGCCGCCATCCCATCCATGAATTCTTCGTCGTCGGCTGAAAAACCGCGCGCCTTCGTAATCGAGAGTTCTTTTTTCATGCCCATCACGGTCGTGATCGTGCTGTTGGTCATTCTCTTCAGATCGTAATTCTTCAGGAATCGCTCCAATGCATCTGGACGCATCGTGGAAAGATACATTTTTCCACTGGCGGTGCAGTGAAACGGAACCTGAGTGCCGACCGGCAACTGGATTCTGAGCGGCCAGTGCGTTTCGACCCGGTCGAGGTAAAACATGCCTTCTCGGTCCGGTATCGAAAGGTTGCAGGTCTCTCCGATAGCCTCGGCAACTGTCCGCAATATCGCCAGGCGCACAGTCCTCACACGTTCCGAAGACAAAGTATGGACAGCCAAAGCCCGCAGACGTCGTCCCGGACTGTAGGATTTCCCGTCTATGTCGCGTTGTAAGAACCCTTCCGCCTCTGCCGTGTGAAACAACCGATGAATCGTGGGCTTTGGCAGGCGAAGCGTTTCGTTGACCATCGACGGCGTGACCGGCACTCCGACCTGTGCCACCTCTTCAAGCAACATTAGCAACCGAAGGTTGGTGGGGATCTGTCCCGCTTCGTCTGAGCCGTGATCGTCAGGCACAGAGGCACCTTTATCTGTTGGGAAGTAGGATCAAAGCCAATTCGGGCACCAGCGCAACAAGGAGCCAGACACTTATCAGTGCCACCAAATATGGCACGGTGTATGGCAGCAATCTGAAATACGGAACCCCCGTCACACCCGAGGCGACATAGAGGTTCAAGCCGTAAGGAGGGGTGATGAAGCCGATAGATGCACCTACCAGGAAAATAACGGAAAAGTGGATCGGATCGACGCCAACAGATGCGGCTATCGGTGCCAGGATCGGTGCGAGTATGATGGTGACCGGAAGGCTCTCAAGCACCATCCCCGACACGAAAACGATCGCCATCGCTGTGAAAAGCACGGCATAGTAGCCGCCCATCGACGTCACGAAATCGCCAATCACTTGCTGTGCGCCCAGCAACGACAAGATCTGCTGCATCACGACTGAAATCGCGATCAATGGGGCGAGAATTCCGGTGATCTGCGCCGAGCGGACGACGATTGACGGGATCTCCCTAACTTTGAAACCCTCGACCACGAACATTTCGGTGAAGCCTTTTTCGCTTACCGGCGTCTCCGGAGTCGATCCCATGATCCTGTTCAGCGGATAGCTGACAAGTCCGGCAAGCACGCAGAATCCCACGGTCACCCCGGCGGCTTCGGTCGGTGAAAATTTCCCGGTGTAGATCCCCCAGAGAACTAGTCCGATGGCGAAGAAACCCAGCCAGGCACCGAAAGCGGTTTTCAGAATTCGATTCAATTGCAGCGGAATGAGATGTCCCCATCCGTTGATCCGGCAAATGATCCAGCACGCAAACTGCATACCGATGACCATCAGAGTGCCGGGAATAATTCCGGCGACGAACAGGTCGCTGATGGGTAGGTTCATCAGAAAACCGTAGACGATGAAGATGATCGAAGGTGGGATGATGATGCCCACTGTGCCGCCCGCCGCTGCGGTCGCCGCCGAGAAGCGTTCGTCGTAGCCGCCTTTCACCATTTCGGGGTGCAGCATTGATCCGATCGTCGCCGTGGTTGCAGAGTTCGATCCCGAGATCGCGGCGAACAGTCCGCAGGCGCCAAGCGCCGCCATCGCCAGACCGCCTCTGAGCCAGCCTAAGCACGAGTACGCGAAATCGGACAATCGCCGCGCGATGCCAGAGCGGTTGATCAGGTCGCCGGTCAGAATGAACAACGGCATCGCCAAAAGCGCGAAACCCTTGTTGAAGACGTTCAGAAGTTCCGCACCCATGTTGTCGAGCGTCAGGCCAAGCAAGAACGAACAACCGATCACCCAATAGGCGATGACAAGGAGAACAGGCACACCCAGCATGAAAAGAAAGGTGACACCAATCGAAATGAGTGTGACCCAGGATCCGTCTGACATCACATGCCCTCGCCGATAACGGATTGCGAAATCAGCGGCGTTTCGGCTTTCCAGTTTTCGATGTCATCAACCAGGTTCTCGAAAACGCGACCCGCCAGAAGGATGAATGAAAACGGGACGGTCAGAAGAAACCACCACTGCATGACGTTGTCGGTTCCCAGGACTATCTGGAAATTCGATGCTGACAGCGCGACCAACCGCGACGTGGTCGTGACGACGATAACCGCGAAGCCGAACCACAAGATGGCGTCCAGCCAGAGGCAGGCAAATTGCCCGGCGCGCGGCATGATGGTGCGGAATTCGTTGAAGCTCAGATGTGTGCGAAGCCGCACGTTATAGCTTGCGCCGAACCATGCCATAACCATGAATAACAGCGGCGGTATCGTCGTTGACCACGGCTCCTGATCGTTGAAAACGAAACGATCAATCACCCCCCAGAAAATGATCAGAGCAATTGCCAGGTAGCTATATACCATGACCGTCCGTTCTAGATGGTGGTCGATGAAGGGGACGGCTCTATAGAGTAGCATGACCAGCCAGCCGCCAACCGCGGTGACAAATGCCCCGAATATCCAAGCGCCATTCGTGGCCAGCGCGGACCTGATCTCAAACGAATCCTGCGACAGGAAAGCAGGAAAAATTGCAAAGAAATCACTCAGCATTGGTCATCCCTCCCGAGGGCGCTGGATTGGTCCAGTCTTTGGCTTTCCGGACCGATCCGAACTTGGATCGGTCCGGACAATTCAGAGAGGGGTAATCAGCCCTTCCACCAACGACGCGGCTCGACGTTCTCAGGCTTCATATCGGCGTCGACCTCGCGGGCGATGTCGTAGATCTCCTGATATGTGTCGATGCCACCGGCCCAGCCGTTCAGACGCTCGCGCCAGTCTTCCCAAAGCTGGGGCTGGAACTCGGGTGAGCACATTTCCTCGGCCATTTTGATCTGGTCTTCGGCGAGGAACGCGTTGCGCACGTTGTTTTCAGCGAAGATCGTGCCCGGCAGTTGTGGATCGCTGAACCCGACCGTCTTGACGAGTGCTGCTTCGTTCGCTGCCTGGACGTGAACCTGTGTCCAATAAGCGGATTCCATCACTGCGTCCTGAAGATAGCCTTCCATGCCGTCGAACACGCTGGCACTCATCGCCGTGTGCTCGGTGCCGCAGAAGAATTTCAAATCGACGCACTGGGAAACTACCGGTGACATGTTGGCGTAGGCCACGGCGGATGCCCAAGTCTCGGCTCCGTCGATGAGGCCCTGCTTCAGGCCGTCAAGCGTCTCTTCCCAAGCCACGGGGACAGGGTTGAGGTTCAACGCCTGCATTGCGATCCGGCCAAGCTGTGTTCCGGTCACACGGTTCTTGGTGCCGAACAATTCCTCCAGCTTGGTCACTGTCGGGCGGTCTTCCCAGCCGAGGCCAAGGTTGATGCCGCGCAGTTCGCAATGACTGAACAGAAATTTAAGACCGTGACGCTTTTCGTAGGGATCGCGCAGGATTTCCACGCTCTTTGGGTGATAGAGGAAATGATACTGCGATGCGCGGCCCGGGAACATGTAGGCGTAGTCGAGCACGTTCAAATACGGTGCGCCGCCTGCCGAGTTCTGAGTTGAAGCCGCATATATATCGACGATGCCTTGCTGAGTTTTCTCTACGCAGGACAACTGACCGCAGATCTGGTTGTCGCCGATGAATTCGATCCGAATTTCTCCATCGGTACGCGATTCAAGATCGCGCGCAAATTCGAGCGCGCCTGCCCGCTCAATCAACAGGTTGCGCTCGTTGAAGCCCGATGCGCCAAATTTGAGCGTGTGCTTGGCCTCTTTCGTATACCGCTTCTCGTATGTTGATTCGGCCGCCTTTGCGAGATTGGCGAGGCTCATTGCGCCGCCAAATGTACCCGCCGCCAAAAGCGTCGAACTCATACCGTAAGTGCCTGCAACTTTGAATAGATCCCGTCGTGAGATCTTGCCCAGTTTGTCCTCGAACTTCATCACGTCCTCCCAGTTGGTTTATTATTGAGACTATTAGTTTCAAAAAACACTAGTATGATGTTGGGGTTCTGTATAGACATTTTTTAAAAAGTGGAGGAAATTCCGAAGTGGAAACGGATTATCTGATCGTCGGTGCCGGTTCCGCGGGATGCGTTCTGGCAAACCGTCTGAGCGCCGATCCTTCCAATCGGGTTACTCTGCTGGAAGCCGGTCCACGTGACCTCAACCCGTGGATTCACATTCCGGTTGGTTATTTCAAAACGATGCACAATCCCTCTGTGGACTGGTGCTTCAAGACCGAACCCGATCCCGGCCTCAATGGTCGCTCGATAGACTGGCCTCGCGGCAAGGTGCTAGGCGGCTCGTCCTCGCTGAATGGTCTGCTTTATGTGCGCGGGCAGCAACAAGACTACGACCACTGGCGACAACTCGGGAACACTGGCTGGGGGTGGGACGATGTCTTGCCACTGTTCCGACGAGCCGAAAACAACGAACGCGGCGCCGACGAATATCACGGCAACGAGGGTCCGTTGTCGGTTTCCAATATGCGCATCCAGCGACCGATCTGCGACGCTTGGGTCGCGGCAGCGCAAGCGGTCGGATATCCGTTCAATCCCGACTACAACGGTGCAACGCAGGAAGGCGTCGGATACTTTCAACTGACTACTCGCAATGGCCGGCGGTGCAGTGCGGCCGTCGCTTATCTGAATCCGATCCGATCGCGGCAAAATCTCCAGATCATCACCAAGGCTCTCGTGCAGCGCATCGAACTCGACGGCAAGAAGGCGACAGGCGTAACGTATCGCGATTCACGTGGTAACGAGACGACCATCACTGTTCGACGTGAAATCATTCTGTCCGCAGGCTCAATCGGCTCACCGGCAATCCTCATGCATTCCGGGATCGGCGATCCCGATCATCTTCGCGACAACGGGATTGTGCCGGTGCACGAATTGCCCGGAGTTGGCAAGAACCTTCAGGACCATCTTCAGGCGCGCCTTGTCTATAAATGCAATGAACCGACGTTGAACGATGAGGTCCGAAGCCTAGTCAACCAAGCACGGATCGCGCTGAAGTACGCATTGTTTCGGTCGGGACCGATGACGATGGCTGCAAGTCTTGCGACAGGATTCTTCAAGACCCGTGAAGATCTCGATTCGCCAGACATTCAGTTCCATGTTCAGCCTTGGTCCGCCGACAGTCCCGGGGCCGGGGTTCATCCGTTTTCGGCGTTCACGATGTCTGTCTGCCAGCTTCGACCCGAAAGCACTGGTGAAATCCGCCTCAATGGTCCGGAGTACGCGACTTACCCCAAGATAGTCCCGAATTATCTATCCACCGAAACCGACTGTCGCACGCTTGTCGAGGGTGTCAAAATTGCGCGCCGCATCGCCCGTGCCGCACCGCTTTCAACCAAGATTGCCGAGGAATTTCGGCCTGATGCGAAACTTGGCATGGACGATTACGACGGCACATTGAACTGGGCGCGGAATAACAGCGTTTCGATCTATCACCCGACCGGGACATGCAAGATGGGCAGCGATCCGGACTGCGTCGTTGACTCGACGCTCAAAGTGCACGGGATCGGTGGATTGCGCGTCGCGGATTGCGCGATCATGCCAAGGATCGTTTCGGGCAACACCAACGCACCGGCAATCATGATCGGCGAAAAGGCATCGGACCTGATTCTCGACTGATCGCCGCAAAAGAAGCGCAAATGAGACTATTCAGCCGCCAACGGCAATTCGGCGCGCCCGATGCCGGTTATTTCCGCGATTACTGATGCCATCATCGTCTGAAACGCCTGAAAATTACCGTTCGGTCGTATCAACTGTTCATTCATGTAAAGTGCGCGGTCGATTTCGACCTGGACGACATGCTGGCCATTGTTGGGCCGCCCATAATGCTGCGTGACAAACGCCCCCGCGAAGGGAGCATTGCGCGCGACGCGAAGTCCGGTAGCCCCAAACGCCGCCTCGATCCGGTCCACGATGTGCCCGGATGCCGCCGCACCGAAACGATCACCAAGAACGATTTCAGGACGAGCACCGCGGGGATGCGAAAGGCTCTCGATGGCTTCATGGGGCATCGAATGGCAGTCGATTAGAATGGCTTCCCCGAATAGTGAAAGGCTGTCGCGCAGAAGCGTGCCCAGAGCGTCGTGCCACGGCTTCCAGACTTCCGAAATGCGAGCCTCGGCTTCACGGTGCGAAATCTTGCCGCGATAGATTGCGCGTCCATTGGCCACAACGCGTGGCACTACGCCCAGACCGGACGATACGCGCGGGTTATGCGTGGATTTCTGCACCCCTTCGATCAACGCCGGGTCGAGTTCATCCACGGAACGGTTCACGTCAAGAAACGCACGCGGCATGGTCGCGGCGAGCAGGGGTGCGCCATGTTGCGGCGCTGCGGCAAACAACTGATCTACGAAAGCGTCCTCGGAAGACCTGAGGGTCCGCTCGTCCAGAACCGAGCGTCGCACGAAGCTCCACGGATATTCCCGACCCGAATGCGGCGAAGCAAAGACAACACTCGTCGTGCGAACATCGGGCATGGTCAGATGGAACGCTTTCACGGGGTACTCCTTGCTTGGGGATGAATATAGTCCAAGTTGTCTGCTGTCCAAAACCCCTTGAAGTGGTCTGGCTCTCGGATTATAGAGCCACCGACCGGCGCGGGGCCTGCCCTGCGTCTTGTTCATTGAACAAGGCCGGTGTTTGCAGGACGGGCGATTAGCTCAGCGGTAGAGCACTTCGGTGACATCGAAGGGGTCACTGGTTCGATCCCAGTATCGCCCACCATCTGAACCGCTCTGGGTGTTCCGGAGCAGAACCGAAACAGGCGCACTCAGCGCCGCGACATGAGGAGAAGAACAATGAAAGTTCGCAACTCGCTCCGCTCGCTGAAGAACCGTCACCGCGATTGCCGCGTGGTGCGCCGCAAGGGCCGCGTCTATGTGATCAACAAGACGCAGCGCCGGTTCAAGGCACGTCAGGGCTGATTCGCCCCGACAGAGAAAAAACGGTCGCTTTCGAGCGGCCTTTTTTTTGCGCTATCGAAGAATTTTTGAATGCGTACGACGACACTCGGTTTCCGGTTCGGAATTTCACTGTTGACGAACACTACCCCGCCACACTCTTGACCCACTTCTGCCTTAATCATTAATATGGCCCACTAGTTAACGAGTGGGGGCTTTTTACCATGAGCGACATTTCAGTCGTTGTGTTGATTTTCGCGGCTTTGGCTGCAGTCGGCAATTTCGCAAGCGACACGGCACTTTCACCGTCTTGCAAGGCGGGCAACGCACTGGTCACGATCTGCCGCTGACGCGTCAGAGACGTTTCAACAGTTCCGCGGTTGGCCACGCATCGGACGGTAATCCAAGGCGCTTTTGCTCTTTCTGAACGGCATTTCTGGTCATTGCGCCCAGAATCCCATCGATTCCGCCGACATCGTGACCGCGCGCCGTAAGCTTTTGCTGGAGTGATTTCATCTGGCCTTCTGACAGAGGAGCGGAGGGATTGCCCGCGTTGTAAACCTGCGCGCCCTCCAACCTGGCTGCAAAATAGGCGGCCGTGGTCACATAGACAAAGCTTTGATTCCACTCGAAAAAAACATTGAAATTGGGATATGTAAGAAACGCAGGTCCGTTTCTACCTTGAGGAAGCAGGATCGAGGCCGGCAAATTCGGTGCGGCGATATTCCCCTGTCGGGCGCGCACACCCAGCTTCTCCCAATCTCCGGCGCGTTGACTTACGTCAAGCCCGGTTCGGGACCAGTCGAAATCGGCAGGCATTACAACTTCTTGCAGCCAGGGCTCGTTCTTGCGCCAGCCAAGCGAGCTCAGCATTTTGCCACCCGACATCAACGCGTCAGGAGCAGAGGTCTTAAGCGTTACGTGTCCGTCGCCATCGCCGTCGACGCCGTTCGTGAGGATGTCTTCCGGCAACATCTGAACCATGCCGACTTCGCCCGCCCAAGCACCCGTAGTGCGAGAAGGGTCAAGATCGCCCCTTTTGAATAACTCGATCGCGGCAAACACCTGCGGGCGGAACAATTCGGGTCGGCGGCAGTCATGGGAAAGCGTGACCAATGCATTTACCGTGTTGAAATCACCTTGAACGGCCCCGAAATCAGTCTCGAAAGCCCAAAAAGCCAGAAGCACACCGCGCGACACACCATAGTCGCGTTCGATGCGTTCAAATACGGCATCCCACTTCTTGGCGTTGCTCTGGCCAGATTGCACCCGATTCTGACTGATGAGGCGGCGCGAGAAGTCAATGAAAGGCATCTGGAAAATGCCTTGGCTTCGGTCGGCTCTGATTACCGCGGGGTCTTGGCGAACCGAGGCAAAGAACTGATCTACGACACCTGCCGCGTGCCCCTTCGCAACGGCCTCGGACTTCATATCACGGACAAATGAGCCGAATTCGCCACCACAGGGCGGCGCGGCACCTGCTACGGTGGCGGAAGAAAGGCAAAGGACAACAGCAAGATTAATAGGGCGCATCGGGGTTCTCGTTCATGACAATCACGTGGACCCTATCAGGCAAGGCGTGCGCAACAAGACGGAACTCGCAGTAATCCGCCAACAGTTAACCAATCCCTCACATGTATTAACGATCTGTTAGGGAGTTTGTCAGAAGAATGATCCATGGGGTGTGAATCCGCTGCGGTTTCCCCGCCGCCGGAGGTCTAATGGTGGTCTTGATCGTCGCAAGTAATCCCGATCTGTCGAAGATCTGGGCCCGCCATCTGGAAAGGCTGGGGCATCAGGTATCTGTCGTCAGTTCCCAAGGCGAGGCCGTGGTCTTCCTTTGCACGAATGCGGTCGACGTCATCGTTCTGGACCTGATGTTGTGCGATGGCAGCGCAATCGCGGTTGCGGACTACGCCAGCTACAGGTGGCCGCAGGCAAAGGTCGTCTTCGTCACCAACAGCACATTTTTTTCCGACGGTTCGATCTTCAACCACTTCCCAAATGCAGCAGCCTTCATTCAGGACAAGACGCCGCCAAACGATCTTGCAGCCATCGTCGAATACCATGGGCGCGCAGTCACAACTTCCGTCTGAGTCGCTGTCAGCAATCGTGACGACCGATTCATCGTTTCCAACTGCAACGGCCACCACTATCCCAGTACGCCCAGCCCAATTGTTTCCAAGTTAGTGACATTACACGCTCACGATGTTGCCGATAGAGCGATTCCCTCGATAATTCCCGAACAGTTTCAGAGTCTTCTTGACCCAAGCCTGAAACCTATGATGATTTTCGCGGGGGGTATGTTGCCATGTCTGACTTTTTGCCAAAGGAAGTCCGCGAGGGTCTTGAAGCAGCTCGCAAACGTGATCTTCAGAAACGCAGTCGCCTTCGGGTGCGCGTCGGCGAGCATGTTTTCACCATTCTGCGTTATTGGGATGAAGGTTTCGCGCTCGATGCAGAAGACGCGCCGCATTTGCGGGGTTTTGTCGATGTCTACGACGGTACGCGCCACCTGTCGCAATGCCTGATCGTGGCATCCGCCGAAGATGCGGGCGAGATGGTCTACGAGTTCAAACGCGAAACAATGGCCACGGAGACCGCACCGGTAGACTACGAGCGCAATGCAAACGCTCCTGTTGCCCTGATTGAACGGAATTGACCCTGCCGCACTTTAGAGCACGTTATTTGTGTCGGTATTTAGCTCCGCATGAAGCCTGCCCCACCCACAAGTTTGGGCGGAGCAGAGAATCACTTAACCCGGCTGCTTCGTGGTTCTGAGGTAGGGTAGCTTCTTGTCGAAATTGCCAAACCTGCTTTTGGCTTCTTCATCATTTATGGCGGGCGCAATAATAACGTCCTCGCCCTTCTTCCAGTTCGCCGGCGTCGACACCATGTGTTTTGCCGTCAACTGAATCGAATCAAGAGCGCGCAGGATTTCGTCGAAGTTGCGCCCAGTCGTCATCGGATAGGTCAGGCTGAGTTTCACCTTTTTGTCGGGCCCGATGATGAAAACGGTGCGCACTGTCTGGTTCATGGCCGCAGTTCGGTCGGTAAACTGCGACTCGCTGTCGGGCATCATTTCATAGAGCTTGGCGACTTTCATTTCGGGATCGCCAATCATCGGATAGTTGACGCTGTTTCCGGTATAGCTCTTGATGTCTTCCTTCCACTTCTTGTGGTCTTCGACGGGATCGACCGAAATTCCGATGATTTTTGCGTTTCGCTTCGAGAATTCGTCAGCCATCCCCGCCATGGCGCCCAACTCGGTGGTGCAAACTGGCGTGAAATCCTTGGGGTGACTGAAAATTATCGCGTAGCCGTCTCCAATCCAATCATAGAAATTGATCTGCCCGTCGGTGGTGTCCGCCGTGAAATCCGGCGCGGTGTCGTTGATACGAAGTGCCATTGGCCCCTCCCAGAAATATTGTGTGAATGCTTGAATGATGACGCACGTCCGACGGCGAGTCTACCTGTCCATTGAACATGCGTGGATTACGTTCTTGGCGACAGACGATCGCGGGACCTCGAGAGAATTTGCTCCATGACGATTGGCCGTAGCAACCGAGTGAACCCAATTCGCTTGGCAAGACCCCCACTTACTTCCAGTCAAAAAAGCCCTCACCGGCGAGTTCAAGCAATTTCCGGGCCAGCGCACGCCCCATCTCGATGCCATCCGAGATAGAACCGACGCTCTGATCCGAAAGAGCTTCGGACCCGTCTGTCCGAAGTATCTCGCCGCGTAATCTGAGCGAGCTTCCGTCGAGTTCCGCCAGCCCCGCGATCGGAGTTTCGCACGATCCGTCAAGTGCCGCCAGAAACGCGCGCTCTGCAATAATGCGGTGACCGGTTTGCGCGTCATGGATCGCCTCGAGCATCTCGGACGCGCGCATATCATTTGCCCGCCGCTCAATCCCGATTGCCCCTTGCGCGACGGCGGGCAGCATATCTTCGGGTTCGATCGCCGAAGTCGCAACATGCGCCATCCCAAGTCGATTCAATCCGGCCATCGCTAAAAAGGTGCAAGCCGCAACGCCAGCTTCCAGCTTTGTCAGGCGCGTCTGGACGTTTCCGCGAAACTCGACCACCTGCAAATCCCGTCGTCGGTTAAGAACCTGGGCTTTGCGACGCAAGCTGGAGGTGCCTACGACCGACCCCGCGGGCAGTTCGGCCAGCGTCCCAACGCTCGCGGAGATGAAAGCATCGCGCACGTCCTCGCGTGGCAAATAGCAATCCAGTATCAGCCCAAGCGGCTGCTTGACGGGCATATCCTTCATCGAATGCACGGCTATATCAATCTTGCCCGCCAGCATGTCGTCTTCGATCTCGCGGGTGAAAAGCCCCTTGCCGCCAATTTCTTTCAACGGACGATCCTGCACACGGTCGCCTGTCGTCTTGATGATCACGATCTCGAATGCGGCTTCTGGCAGATCGAAGTCTTTGCACAGGCGGTCACGCGTCTCGTGCGCTTGCACCAGCGCCAAGGGAGATCCGCGTGTGCCTATGCGGAACGGGTTTTTCGGAGCGGGCAAGTCTTTCATGGCGACCGGTGTAAGGGTGCTGGAATGGAGTGACAATCCGTTCGTATTGACAACCCGACACCTGACTGGGACGAGGGGCAGGTCCGAGTTGCGGAGCGACCATGAGCAAAGACAAGTTGATCCTTCGGGCACTTGCCGGAGAAACGTTGGCAACACCGCCAATCTGGATGATGCGACAGGCGGGCCGTTACCTTCCGGAATATCGCGCGACCCGCGAGAAGGCGGGGGATTTCCTATCACTGTGCTATAATCCGGAGTTAGCGGCCGAGGTGACGCTCCAGCCGATCCGCCGCTTCGGTTTCGATGCGGCAATCATGTTCGCCGATATTCTGCTGATTCCAGACGCACTTGGACTGGATCTCTGGTTTGTCACCGGCGAGGGGCCACGACTTTCGACCGTGACTTCGGCTCGCGATTTTGATGCGTTGAAGCCAGCCGATGCAATCCACGACCATCTGGCTCCTATCTACGAAACCTTGCGGATTCTCACC
>JBBKWG010000130.1:0-5724 GCA_037968835.1 Paracoccaceae bacterium | reverse complement strand
GGCGCGGTCTGGCAGATTGTGCCGGAGGCCCAGGCGCGCACCAGAGCGAACGGTGCAATTGCACTTGAACCGGGCAGCCAGGATTTCGTTACGCGCCTGTTGCGTTTGAACCGATTGCCCTCGTCCGAAGCCGTGCGCGTTCTGCGACCGCTTGTGGATGAAGCGGGCTACATCGAAGCAATCGAGGACCCAAACTCCATTGTCGTCACCGACACGCTGGAGAACGTGAACCGCATCGTTGAAATCGCAAGGACATTCGACGGCGAAGCCGACACCCGCGCCGAAGTCATCCGGTTCAATTTCGCCGACGCGGGCGCCGTCGGAAATGCGATCACGCAAGTATTGGGAGCGGCCGGTACAGGCGCGCGCATCTCTGTCGATGCAAGTTCCAACCTGCTTCTCGTGCGTGGTTCTCCCACGGACATCCAGCAGATACGCGACTTGGCGATTTCAATGGACATCGCACCGCCGAGATCCGTTCAGCAATCGCTTAACACCGCGATCTTCGCATTGCAGTTCGGCGATGCAGAAGTGGTTGCGGAAATCGTGCGGAACACCCTGACCGGCGCAACAGATCTGACAAACCCGGTCGCCGAAAGCGTTGGTGCCGGTGACAACGCGGTAACGACTGCAAGTGAAAGTGCGGACGGTGCGACGGCCTCACAGCCTTTCGCCGTGACCACCCGCAGCGAGTCAGTTCCTGCAATTTCGATTCAGGCGTCCAGCGAGACAAATTCAGTGATCGCACGTGGAACGTCACGCCAACTGGCCGAGGTAGCTCAGCTTGTGAAGGCACTCGACGTCAGGCGTCCACAGGTGATGATCGAGGCCGCTATCGTGGAGGTTTCGGGAGAAGCTGCAGAGCGACTTGGCGTTCAGCTTGGATTTGGAGGCGCCACCCCGCCGGGAAACATCTCGGCGACCTCGTTCAGCAATGGTGGCGCGTCTTTGCAATCAGTGCTCATCGCTTTGGGTGAAACCAGCGCCGCCGCCCTTTCGACAGGGTTGTCAGTCGGACTGTCGAGCGGGAATGACTTCGGATTGCTGGTGAATGCGCTCGCACAATCAACGAACGCCAACCTCCTGTCGACACCAAGTATCACGACACTGGACAATGAAGCCGCGACCATCGTCGTCGGCCAGAACGTCCCGTTCAGGACTGGCCGTCTGACGACCGACGGCGGAAATGTCGCCGAGGTGATCGAGCGCCAGGATGTCGGTATTACCATGGAGGTAAAGCCGCGAATAACTGCAGGCGGCGTTGTTCAGCTTGAAATCGCACAGGAAGTGTCGTCGCTGTCGAACACTGCCGTGGCGGGGGCCGCCGACATAATCACCAACCGCCGTGTGATCAACACAATCGTGCTTGCAGACGACGGCGGCACGGTCGTTCTGGGCGGCCTGATAACCGACGACCGGCAACTAACCGAGCAGAAAGTTCCGGTCCTGGGCGACGTACCGGTTCTTGGAAATCTGTTTCGAAGCAAAAGCAATACCAGCACGAAACGCACGCTGTTTGTTTTCATGCGCCCGACCATTCTGCGCTCGGCCGACGATCTTCGCCGTGCCTCGACTGCCCGCTACAACAGCGTTCGCAATGCCGAAGTCGAACCGGAATCCAGATCGCTTCTGCGCGAGGAAAAGGTTCGCAAACTGCCGCTTGAAATCAATGGGCTCTATTAAATTTGCGGATGTTCTGGCTGAGCAAATCGACCTCCGCGGGGGACATGCTGCCGTTCCGAGATCAGTAATCACGTCCCGCGCGACAGGGCGGGTGTTTCCGTTCTGCAATCGAAAGTGCTGATCAGGCAATTCCAACCCCTTGCGGGCGCACGACCACACGGACCTCGCCAGCGACCCGTTTTATCGTTGATCGGTCGTTCCATGAACGGCAACGCCATTCACCGTCGAGTCGCCTGAGCAGCTAATACGCAGCACCTATTGGGAGGTGTTGCCGGGCAGTAACAACTCGGCACCGCTGTATAAGGCCACAATTCTACCAAGCTTTCCTTTGAGTAGTCTAAGCTGGGAAGGGTATTGGTCCGATATTTATGAAATCCGATTTCACGAGCCTCGGCGATCTGTTCGAACAACGCGCGAAAGCGTGGCCCTTTACGTTTGCAGTCGTCGACGCCCGCAACAGCGTGATTTACCGACATCTCGACAACTGGACGAAAGTCCTGGCCGATCAGATCGATGAACGGCTCGGGGCGACGCCCGGGCGATGCATGATGGTGTCGCGGTTCGATTGCGCCGGTGTCGCCGGGATGCTTGGCTGTGCGCGAACGCGCCACGCCTTGTTGACCATCGACGCGGACACGCCGCTTCCGGTCGTGCGCAACATCGTCGCTCAATTCGCGCCCGACCTGCTTCTTTACACCCGCGAGACACAGGCCGCCGCGCTGGCTCTTGGCTCCGACACAAACCTTTCGCTATTGCGGATCGACGACGCTCAGCCTCTGGTCGCCAACGTCCAACGGCCCTCGGTGGCCCAAGCCGACGACATCTGCTCGCTGCGGCGCACCTCCGGGACGACCGGCGCGGCCAAGCTCATTCAAATCACGCACCGGACGGAAAGCAGCCGGGCGCAGCGTGGGATGGAGACCAACCGGATCGGTCCGGGCGCGGTCTACGCAGCGGCGACGTCGATTGATTCAGGGATGGGCCGGGGCGCGATCCAGCGCGCGCTCGTGGGTGGCGCGACGCTCATGCCGCTCGATCTTCTGCGGGAATCGCCAAGCGACGCTGCGGTTCGGCTGATACAGGCGGGCACGACCCATCTGCACACGACGCCCACCGCGTTCCGCATCCTGGTCGGAGGGCTCGGCCAAAGCGGGACCTTCCCCAATCTTCGCTTCGTCCATTTCGGCGGCGAGCGCACCAATTGGCCCGACCTCGTACGGGCTCGCAAGGCGGTGCCGCCCGATTGCCTGCTCAGCCTCGCCTACAGTTCGACCGAGACCGGCCCCGTCGCCAGCGCTTCGATCAGGGCGGGCGATGTTGGCGCCAAGGCTGACCTGCCGATGAATATCGGGCGGGGTGTTACGGTCGCAATCGTCGCGGACGACGGCGAGCCGCTTGAACCAAGACAAGCCGGGCGCATCCGGGTCAGCGGCCCGTCGGTGGCAACGGGCAACCAGGGGTCCGGCAGCGGCAACCTTGGGGGCGACGGGCTTCTGACCGACGATGTCGGATATCTGACAGAGGACGGTCGACTTGTCGTCGATCACCGGATTGGGGCAGAGGTGAAAATACGCGGGCAAAGGGTCAGGCTGTCCGAACTGGAGGAATGGTTGCTGGGTGAACCGGATGTCCGTCATGCGGCGGTTGTGGCAACAGAACCCGACGAGAACGGACAGCGCGAAATCATCGCTTTTGTGGCGGGCGACGGGGATCTCGACGCGTTGCATCGCCACCTCGGCAAGCGGATCCGGGAAAACCTGCCCCGCGCCATGTGGCCATCCCGACTGGACATCAGGCGCGAGCTTCCCCGCACATCCTCGCTCAAGACCGACCGTCGCTCGATTTTTGCAAACCCGGATGACACCGCAGACGCCGCGACAAAGGATGATCCCAAGACCGTCGCCGTTCGGGCCGCATGGGCGTATAGTCTGGGCCGACAGGTTACCGATCCCACAAAGTCGTTCTTTGACGAAGGCGGGGACAGCGTGGCCGCGACCGCGTTGGCGCTCGACCTTGAATCGCGGCTCGGTCGTTCACTCGATGCGGAGTTCGTGTTCCGTCATCAGACACAGGCCGAGCAACTCGCGATATTCAACGATTGGCCAGCCGGGCTAGGCACCGCTACTGACCCGCTCCTTGTCGAAATGCTCGACATAAACGAAACGCCGGACGACAAGTCGCGGCCAACGCTATTCATCGTGCCCGGCGGCGATGGCTACACCTTCCAGTTCAAGCCATTCGCGGACCGGCTGGCGCCGAATTGGTCGGTCAAGGCTTTCAGGCATCCGCGCCTGCGGCGAGAGGAACCCCAGATTGCGACAATCGAAGAGATCGCGTCGCGGTTTCTGAGCGCGATGGACAGCGCCAACACCACTGGTCGCCGCGTCCTGCTCGGCTATTCGATTGGCGGGCTGATTGCCCACGAAATGGCGCGTCGTCTCAGGGCCGCCGGGGAAGACGTCTGCGTCGTGATCGTCGACACCCGCGCCCACGCCCTCCTGCCGATGCGGCGGAAATTGCACGATATCTATTGGCGCGCCCGCTACACTGTCGGAAAGGCGGTGCGTGGCAAGCTCAAGCGGGCGGATGCCCCTGCCAACGATCTCAATCGACTCGACCTTCTGATGAGGCCGGTTTCCAAGCACGGCCGCCGGTTCCGTCCCGCCAAAAGCGACCTGCCGCTTGTCCTGATCCGCGCGAACGGCAACCAGCAACCCTACGATCCGCCGGATTTCGGCTGGTCCAGGGTCGGTCGGCTGATCGACGTTATCTGGGTGCCGGGCGGGCATCTCGATCTGTTCAAACCCGATTATCTGGACGATACCTTCCGCGCGGCCGAGGCGGGGCTGACGACGCTGATGAACGGCGTCGCGCAACCCGAAAGTGCGGAGCTGTCACGGTCACCAACCGACGCCGCGATCCCGGCTCAGATCAGCACGGATCAGGACTGGCGGCCCGAATGATCGACCGGGAAACATGGGCAAAAGGCTGGGCGCTGCTTGAGCCGAGCGAAAAGCGGCACGCGCTTTGGATCCTGATCATGCTGATGATTTCGGCGGTCTTTTCGGCGGTGATGGTCGGCTCGGTTCTGCCGTTTCTGACCGCGCTGTCGTTTCCCGAACGGGTCCGCAGCGATCCCTTCCTGTCGTGGGGTTACGACGCGCTCGGCTTCACCACGACCTATGCTTACGTCCAGTTCCTCGGCCTCGCCGCGCTCGCGACCATCGTTCTGTCGAACCTGTTGCAGATCGCATCAACCTACTTCACCTCGCGTTTCGCCCGGATGCGGATGCACGCGCTCAGCCACCGGCTTCTTGGCCGCTACCTCTATCAACCCTACGAGTTTTTCCTGGACCATCATTCCGGTGACATGGCCTCCACGATGCTGGCCGAATCCCGCGAGGTCGTGTCGGAATTCATGTTGCCGGCAGCGAACTTCTTTGCATCGGCCCTGACCATCGTTTGCGTCGCGTTGGTGCTCATCTGGGTGAATCCGCCCATCGCGCTGCTGGCCTTCGCTATCCTCGGGGGGCTTTACGGCCTCAGTTACGCGGCGATCCGAAACTTCGTGCGCCGCTTGGGTGCGGTGCGGGAAAAGTCCAACCGCGCGACCTACCGCATCGCGAACGAGGCTCTTGGCGCGATCAAGGACGTCAAGATCCTCGGCCGCGAATCTTCCTACCAGACGCGCTTCCAGTCGCCGTCGATGGAGCTTGCGCAAAGCCGGATCGTGCTGAGTGTGCTGACCGAATTGCCGATCTACATCCTGCGCATTCTCGCGTTCGGAGGGATCATCGTATTGTGCCTGATCCTCATCGAGCCGGTTGGGCTGGAAGACGGAACTGCCCTTGCCGGAATTCTCCCTAGTCTGGTGGTCTTTGCATTGGCCGGACAACGTCTGATGCCGGAAATACATCGCCTTTATGCCTCGGTGACGCGGTTGACCTTCGCCGCAACGGCGGTGTCGCGCGTTCACGCGGATCTCCTCGGGCGACCACTCCCGACAGAGATCAGCAAGGGAAGCGGCACGCCTTTGCGGCT
>JBBKWG010000129.1:0-2845 GCA_037968835.1 Paracoccaceae bacterium | reverse complement strand
TGCCAGATGCTGGCCATCTCGTCCAGGGTCGCGCCCCACATCGCCGACTTGCGGGTCTGCGAACCAACATGAAACGAGAAACCGACCGGCTTCAGGCCAAGCGAAACCGCATAATCCAGTAGCTCCAGCGCGGTGTCCCGGTCGCAACCGAATTTGCGCGAAAGCGGCCAATCGGCCAGGCTGGTTTCAACGATCAGGCGGATGTAGACTTCTGCCTCCGGCGCGTATTCGGCAAGCTTCTCCAGCTCTTCGTCGGCGTCAGCGGCGAAAAGACGGACACCGGCACGGTACGCAAACGCAATGTCGCCGACCTTCTTGATCGTGTTGCCGAACGAAATCGTCTCGGGACGCGCGCCAAGCGAAAGGCAAAGCTCGATCTCGCCACGCGATGCGGCGTCGAAGTGGCAACCTTCGTCGATCAGCCGTGAGATGATCTCGGGAGCCGGGTTCGCCTTCACCGCATAGTGGATGTGGGCGCGGCCAAGACCGGCCTTCAGGGCACGGAAGTTGTGGGCCACGACATCGGTGTCGAGGATCAGCGTCGGACGCTCGAACGAATGCGTTTGAGCATAAGCTTCGACACGGGATTGGACAAGAAATTCTGGGCTGGAAAGCCCGCCTGCAAGCATCGTCATGGTCATCTCCAATAGACTCGGCCATATATGACCGCTCAGTTCCAAGGGAGACGTTACCGTCGCTACATAAACACTTGCGTTTACGATGCAGGCCAGAGGCGCGTGCGTTGGCGTCTTACGGGCCATATGAGGCCATGATGCGCGTTTCGCAAGTACAAAAATCGCAACAATGCGTTGCGATTTATGCATGGCTTGGAAGCGCGGCGATTTTGCCACATCCCTTGGTCGCAAACGGGCGATCCTGTGCGATTTTCCCGCGCCAATTTGGGTAAAACGGAGGGATTAAATGAAGATCGGATTTATCGGCCTGGGCAACGTCGGTGCCAAACTGGCAGGCAGCATTCAGCGCAACGGATTCGATCTGAGCGTCCGTGATCTGGACCGCTCGCTTGCAGAGCCGTTTCTGGCCAAGGGCGCGGAGTGGGCCGACAGCCCCGCAGCCATGGCGCGAACCTGTGATCTGATCATCACCTGCTTGCCCTCGCCTGTCGCCTGCGCTGCGGTCATGGAGGGTCCGGACGGCATTCTCGAAGGGCTTTCGCCCGGAAAAATCTGGGCCGAGATGTCAACGACCGACGCCGCCGAAATGGCCCGCCTAGCAAGCCGCGTCAAAGAGACCGGCGCATCGGCCATCGAATGTCCCGTGTCCGGCGGCTGCCACCGCGCCGCGACCGGCAACATCTCGATCTTCGCCGGATGTGACCGCGAAACGTTCGAGCGGATGCTGCCGGTTCTGACCGTCCTTGGCCGCCGCGTCCTGCACACAGGCGAAATCGGCAGCGCGTCGCTTTTGAAGGTCATGACCAACTACCTTGCAACAGCCAACCTGTTGTCGCTTTGCGAAGCGCTTGTGACGATGAAGGCGGCGGGACTTGATCTGGCGACGACCTATGAGGCGATCGCGATTTCATCGGGCAACAGCTTCGTCCACGAGACCGAATCGCAGGTGATCCTGAACGGGTCGCGCACCATCGACTTCACGATGGATCTTGTGCTGAAGGATATCGGTCTGTTCCACAAGATCGCAGAGGACAATGGCGTACCGCTGGAAATTTCGCCTTTGATGATCGACATTTTCCGGGATGGACAGGCGCGATATGGCGCTCGCGCACAGTCAGACGACATCATCAGGCGGTTGGAAGAAGCGACCGGACTGGACATTCGCGCTTCAGGTTTCCCGGCCGAAATGACCGACGATGAGCCTGAAGAACGTGGATACGAGGTCGTCCCACGACACTGACCCCTGCGAAAACGCGCGCGTGGATCTTATTGTGAGGTGATGAATTTGCGCCTTACACGCCCGGTCGCTTAATCGAGTTTCGGCAGCAGGCTATCGACCGAAGCCTTCGCGTCGCCATAGAACATCCGCGTGTTTTCCTTGTAGAACAGCGGATTCTCGATCCCCGAGTAACCAGTCCCCTGCCCGCGCTTGCTGACGAACACCTGCTTGGCCTTCCAGACTTCCAGAACCGGCATACCGGCAATCGGCGAGTTCGGATCGTCCTGCGCCGCCGGGTTAACGATGTCGTTCGACCCGATCACGATTGCCACGTCGGTCTTCGGGAAATCGTCGTTGATCTCGTCCATTTCCAGCACGATGTCGTAAGGCACCCGCGCCTCGGCCAAGAGCACATTCATGTGGCCTGGCAAGCGCCCTGCGACCGGGTGAATGGCAAAGCGCACCGTCTTGCCCGCCGCCCGAAGTTTGCGCGTCAACTCGCTGACCGTTTGCTGCGCCTGCGCCACCGCCATGCCGTAGCCCGGTATGATGATGATGCTGTCGGCGTCGTTCAGCGCCGCCGCGACGCCGTCCGCGTCGATGGCGATCTGCTCGCCCTCCATCTCTTGCGCGGGGCCGGTCGTGCCACCAAAACCGCCGAGGATCACGCTGACGAAATGACGATTCATCGCACGGCACATGATGTAACTAAGGATCGCACCGGACGAGCCGACCAGCGCACCCGTCACGATCAGCAAGTCATTGCCCAACGTGAAACCAATCGCCGCTGCCGCCCAGCCAGAATAGCTGTTCAGCATCGACACCACGACCGGCATATCCGCGCCGCCGATGCCCATGATCAGATGCCAGCCGATAAAACCGGCAAACAGCGTCACCAGAACCATCGTCCAGATGCCAGCGCCCTGCGCAAACATGATCCCCAGCAGCACCGACACGATCAGTGCAGCCGCGTTCAGATAGTGGCCAGAGA
>JBBKWG010000128.1:0-36077 GCA_037968835.1 Paracoccaceae bacterium | reverse complement strand
TTCTGCAAGAGGGTGCGGATGCGCTCGTCGTCGTCGACGATCAGAAGATGGGCGTCGGGATCTGTCATCCGTTTGTCTCTTTCAGCCGGGCGTAGTGTCGCCGCATGTCACCATCCATCATAGCCTCCAGCACCTGTTTGAACCCGGCCACAGCCTCGGGGCCCGCCTGCCGGAACGCGCCCCGCATCCGGTCGCGCTGCGCAGTCGACAACTCGCGCTCCAGCGCCCCGCCTGCATCGGTCAGGAACAGATGCCGTTCGCGTTTGTCGCGTTTTCCGACGCGGCTTTCCACCAACCCATCCTCGATGAGTGAGCGAAGCACGCGATTGAGCGACTGTTTGGTTACTCCGAGGATCGACAGAAGGTTGTTCACAGTCGTGCCCGGCGAGCGATTGATGAAATGCACAGCACGGTGGTGCGCCCGACCGTATCCCTTTTCCGACAGGATGCGATCGGGATCGGCGGTGAAGCCGCGATATGCGAAAAACATCGCCTCGATTCCCTTGCGAAGCTGGTCGTCCGTCAGGAAGAGGAGATTCTCGCCCCCCGGACGACTGGTTACTTCTGCCATACCTGCACCCTGCTGCCAAACGTTTGGCCGACTTTATGTCAGCGTTGTTGACATTCCAAGAATCAATTGCTAGCGATACGCGAATTTTCCGTAACTTTATGACCGAAGCGGACATATTTGAGCAACATTTGCAAACGGAGGCCAAAATGGCGGGTGCATATGACGATCGCGACGGGAATATCTGGATGGACGGCAAACTCGTGGATTGGCGCGACGCCAACGTCCACATCCTGACCCACGCCATGCATTATGCTTCGTCCGTATTTGAAGGCGAGCGCGCCTACAATGGCAAGATCTTCAAGTCGCGTGAACATTCCAAGCGCCTGCATTTCTCGGCCGGTGAATTGGATTTCCAGATCCCCTACACCGTCGATGAGATCGAAGCAGCCAAGCAGGAAGTTCTCACCGCCAACGGCGCCAGCGACGCTTACGTTCGCGCCATCGCGTGGCGTGGCGCAGGCGAGGACATGGGCGTCGCCTCGGCCCGCAACCCAGTTCATCTGGCCATCGCTTCGTGGGAATGGGGCGCCTATTATGGCGACGCCAAAACTCGCGGTGCCAAGCTCGACATTTCGAAATGGAAACGCCCATCACCTGACACGATCCCGGTTCATGCCAAGGCGGCCGGTCTTTACATGATCTGTACCACGTCAAAGCACGCGGCCGAGGCGAAGGGGTGTTCCGACGCGTTGTTCATGGATTATCGCGGCTATGTCGCTGAAGCCACCGGAGCCAATATCTTCTTCGTCAAGAACGGAGAGGTTCATACGCCCTATCCCGACTGCTTCCTGAACGGCCTTACCCGTCAGACGGTCATTGGGATGTTGAAGGATCGCCAGATAAAGGTCCACGAGCGCCACATCATGCCCGAAGAGATGGAAGGCTTCGAGCAATGCTGGCTGACCGGCACTGCCGCCGAAGTAACCCCCGTCGGCCAGATCGGCGACTTCAACTTCGAAGTCGGCGCCATGGTGCGGGAGATTTCGCAAGGGTACGAGAAACTGGTGCGGAGTTAACCGATCACGACCCCGGACCGAAGCGTTTAGGTATCGGTCGGGTGGTCTCTCTGGACGCGTCGAAGTCTGACCAATGGATTTGAGGAAACTCGCCACCTGCCAGCACATGAGCAACCAATGCCAGCGCGATTGCGCAGTGTAGGAAGACTATGGCGTTCAGACTGCCTGCGAACGGCTGCTTCCTTGTCTTATGCCGGAAATTCCGCTGAGCCAGTTTCGCCGCCGGAGATCCGCCAAGGAATGCCAATCCAAGCAGGGTGCTCTCACGAATGCGCCAACCGCCGCTTTGGGACTGTGCCTTGTCGTGACCATACGCGACGTAGGTGGCTAGGTTTACCGCAATAAGCAGTAGTGCGGCCCAGACCATCGCGCAGCCGCTACCAGAACTTCCACCACTTCTTCTTGCCCATCCCACCGCCGCGCCGCTGGCCCTCGACTTCCCCGGTCGAGTCGTAAAACTCCCCCTCGTCGCCCTGAAGCCTCGCGTTCAGCTCATCTGCGATCAGAAACATCTTGCGGCGCATGGCAGCGTCGGGATTCTTGGCCATGACGTTGCCGCGCGCGTACCACATCCATGCTTGGTTGACGTCGTCCTTGCGGCCTTCCCATTCGGTCCAGACCGCCAGGGTTTCGTCCTTGATCCCGACGGCAACGCCTGAATCCATCGTCGCTTGCGCTTCGCCGTCCAGTCGCATCGACTTGTCAGAACCGACATAGTGCAGCCATTCCTCGACCGAGATCTCTTCGCCTTCTGCGTCCGACCAGTCGTCCTTGCGGGTTATATGAACGTCGTATCCCACGATGCTGACCTCTCAAAAAATGCTTGCTCTAATAAGAGTGAGACTCTGAAGCAGTCCGACCTCGACGTCTACTGGCTCATCGACCCGCAGAGGGTTAAGTGGCAGTTGCGGCACATCCACGGCAACGCGCGATGTCGTCACCCATACTTGGTGACATGCTGGCGGGCCTTGCCGCGCTGGAGGCGCAAATAGTGTTCGCGCAGGATGATCAGCACACCGGCGGCAATCACGATCGCCGCACCAGCCAGCATCGTCCATGTCGGCACTTCACGGAAGACAAAGAAACCGATCGCGACTGCAAACAGCATCGAGGCGTATTCGAACGGAGCAATGATCGACGCGTCGGCGTAGCGATAGGCACTGGTCAGCAGGATTTGTCCGACGCCTCCGAACAGGCCAGAAAGTATCAGATAGAACACTACAGAAACCGACGGCACCGCCCACCCGAACGGCGCAGAAAGCAGTGACAGACCTGTCGCGGTTATCGAGAACCAGAACACGATTGCGGCCGTCTCTTCGGTCTCCACCAGACGTCGCACGAAGATCTGCGCCATCGCGGCGCAAAACGATCCTGACAGGACGATGATCGCGCCAAAGGCGAGGCGAGGATCGACTTCGCCGCCGTTCGTGAACGCGGTCAGGCGCGGCCAGAGAATGATGAGAACCCCGACCATCCCCATGCCAACAGCGGTCAGGCGCACCTTGCGCACGGTTTCGCCCAGCATCAGTGCCGCCAGGATGACAACAAACAGCGGCATCGCGTATTGGATCGCTTTCACTTCGTAAAGCGGCAGGATGGCCAGTCCGGCAAAGCTCATTGCCATCGCGGTTGATCCGATCACGCCGCGCCAGACATGCCCCATCGGGTTCACGGTTTTCAGGCCGTAGCGCAGCTCGCCGCGCCAGGCCAGCCAACCAACGATGACCGGCAATGCAAAGAACGACCGGAAGAACACCGCTTCGCCCGGAGGAACCTCCGAAGACGCTGCCTTGATCAATGAAGCCATCAGGACAAACAGCAATACCGACGCGATCTTCAGCGCAATCGCGCGGAACGGATTGACCGGGGCAAAGCTCATGCCCTTTTCGTATCAGGGGCCTAGCCCCCGCGCCAGCGAACTAATCGGCGCGGCGCGCGATACTGAGGAAGCGCTGCAGTCGGCTTGGTGTTGCGGCCCGCTCGGCTCGTAACAGCGACGAGGGGACCTGTGGGCGTCGCGCGATTTTCAGATAATGCTGAAGCCGCGACGAACCGTCTGGCATACGCATGCGGCGAAAGAGCTCCCGAGTCATCTAGTCATCCTCCCGATTGCCATTG
This sequence comes from Paracoccaceae bacterium, assembly GCA_037968835.1. Taxonomy (GTDB): domain Bacteria; phylum Pseudomonadota; class Alphaproteobacteria; order Rhodobacterales; family Rhodobacteraceae; genus JBBKWG01. The sequence continues at coordinate 32,372 of JBBKWG010000128.1, read as the reverse complement.
ACTGATCCTAACACAAGCGCAGTCAAACCCGAAACCGCCTCAGCCAGTTCCCGCCAGACGCCCCAGCGCCCACCGCGCGGCATCGGCGACTGTGTCGTCGTTATCGTCCGTCAGACGACGTGCCGTCGCTGCAAGACTTGGATCGCCTGAATTTCCTATTGCATACATCACGTTACGCACGAATCTGTCCCGCCCGATCCGCTTGATTGGCGAGCCGGAGAACATTGCGCGAAATCCCGCGTCGTCCAGTGTTGCAAGCTTGGCCAGCGGCGGTGCTTCAAGATCGGCGCGGGCCGCATACTTCTGATCGCGCGCGGCGGATGCGAACTTGTTCCACGGGCAGACCGCCAGACAATCGTCGCACCCGTAAATCCGGTTGCCGAGGTCCGCTCGCAAGGCTTCGTCGACTGGTCCCTTGTGTTCGATCGTCAGGTACGAGATGCACCTCCGCGCATCCAACTTGTAAGGTGCCGGAAAGGCGTTGGTCGGACAGATTTCCAGACACCGCCGACACGATCCGCAGTGGTCGACCTCGGGTTCATCAGGCTCCATAACCGCTGTCGTGAAGATCGCGCCCAGAAAGAACCAGTTGCCCAGATCGCGGCTCAGCAGGTTGGTATGTTTGCCCTGCCAGCCAAGCCCGGCTGCCTGACCCAACGCTTTTTCCGGCACCGGCGCAGTATCGACGAAGACTTTGACTTCGCAATTCGCGTCCGCCACCAACCACCGCGCCACCCGCTTCAGACGCTTCTTCATGACATCGTGGTAATCTTTGTTGCGCGCGTAGACCGAGATCACCCCACGGTCGCGCGCTTTCAGATCCTCCAAGGGATCGTGGTCCGGTGAATACGGCTCCGCCAGCATGAGAATCGACCGCGCCTCAGGCCAAAGTGCTGACGGATCGCCCCGCCAGTGCGCCCGATCTTCCAGCCACCCCATCTGGCCGTGGTAACCCGCGTCAATGAATGCCGAAAGTCGCTCTGCTACCTCCGGCACCGCATCCGGTCGGCAGACCCGCGCGCGCGCGAACCCGGCTTCCAGCGCCTCCTCCACCAAACGCGCTTTCAGAGATCCTTCGCCCTCCATCGACCCTCAAATATTTCGGGGAAAGGCAAAGCCGGGGGGCAGCGCCCCCTTAAAAATCCAGATCGGCATAATGTGCTGGCGGCGGAAATCCCGGCACGGCGTCGGCCAGAAGCGCCCGAAATGCGGGCCGCGACTTGATCTTTGCATACCAGTCGCGCACCGTTTCGTTACGGTTCCAGTCGACATCCGAAATATAATCGAGCGCGGAAAGATGTGCCGCAGCAGCGAAATCCGCCAGCGTCAAAGCGTTGCCCGCCAGCCACCGTCGCTGATCCAGAAGCTGGCCTAGATAGTCCAGATGAAACTTGATCGCCCGCGCCCCGGCCTTGACGTTTTTTGAATCGGGATAGCCTTCTTTCGAGATCTTCTTGTTCACCCGCTCGTAGAGCAGTTTCGACGTGACCTCGACGTGAAACTTGTCGTCGAACCACGACACCATCCGCCGCACTTCGTGACGTCCCGCTGGATCGGACGGCATCAGCGATGGCTCTGGATGACGCTCTTCGATATATTCGCAGATCGCCGCGCTTTCAGAGAGCGTCAGACCGTCGATCTTGAGGACCGGAACCTTGCCCGCCGGATTGCGCCGCATGAAGTCGCTGTCGCGTTCCCAGTAGCGCTCTTCGACCAGTTCCACCTCCAGCCGCTTTTCGGCCAGAGACAAGCGCACCTTGCGGCAAAACGGTGAAAGCGGAACGTGATACAGCCGGATCATGCGCACACTCTAGACATCACACCTTCCCGGCTCAATACGTCAAAAATCAAGCCTATTTCCGAGTAAATGATTCTATCTTGAACGGCACCGTAATAATCGCGCATCTGACCGTTCCACGTATTTCGAGCCCTACCCATCGGTCCGTTCACTCGAAGCACTTCGCGCGACCATCTGCCCCGATCGTCGCGGCACCGTCGGCAATCGACCTGGCACGGCTCTTGATGAATTCCGTCGGCTTGAGCACCTGCCACTCCTTCGGGTTCGGCAACACAGCCGCCAGAAGCGCCGCCTGCTGCGCATTCAACTTAGCCGCCGAAATCTTGAAGTGATGTTGGGCAGCCGCTTCGATCCCGAAAACGCCGGTGTCGAATTCGGCGACATTAAGGTAAACTTCGACGATCCGACGCTTGGTCCAGACCGCTTCGACCAAGGGTGTCATCACGCCCTCCAGCGCCTTTCGCGGCCAGCTCCGCCCCTGCCAGAGCCAGACATTCTTCACCACCTGCTGCGACAGTGTCGATGCGCCCCGCTCGCCGCCTTGCTCGATCGCCGCGCGCAGCGCACGCATGTCAAAGCCCCAGTGCAGGCAGAAATTTGCATCCTCCGCAGCCACGACCGACCGCGCTGCAACCGGCGCAATACGCTCCATCGGCACCCACTCGCGCCGGATACCGCCCAGCCGCACGCCCTCGCTGAGCACATATGGAGTGCTCGGAGGCGGCACTACGGCGTAGAGTCCGATGCTGAGCAGAATGGCGATGCCAAAACAGAACAGTGCCCGTACTGCCCAGCGCACGGGCCGAATCCGGCCGACTTGGGCAGCCTTCTTCCCGGATGTAGGTGCGCGTATCGCTTTCTTCGCCATGCGCTCAGGTCGCACGACTTTGCACATCTCGCAAGAGTGTGCGGTCTACTCCGCTGCCGAGCGTTCCACGATTGCCTGACTTGCCGCACGCTTGGCTTCGACGATCTCGCGCTTTTTTGCGAACCGTTTCTTCATCCGCGCCACACGCGCTTTCTGGTAGGCCGAGATCAGCGGGTTCGCAAGGATATAGGCAGCCGTTGCGCAAGCGAGACCCGGCAGTAGACCGCCCACAAGGTATGGCACGAACACCCGCCACCAGAAATCGCCGAGAGATGCCCAGCGAGTCAGCTCGGGCGTGAAGATTGCAACCGCATTGCTCCAGACCTCGACCGCCGCGTGCGAGAATGACGTCACCACGTAGGGAAGGGGAATAGGGGGCAGGCCAAGCATCCAGCGACCGAGTTCCATGGACACTGAAACGATGACCGGGAAGGTCAGCGGATTGCCGAAGAACGTCGCCATGAGCGCCGCCATGACGTTGCCGCGAATGACCCATGCCAGAAGCGCAGCCACCAGGAAGTGCAGCCCGAAAAACGGTGTGAAACAGACGAAAACGCCGACGGCAATGCCGCGGCTGATCTTGTGGGCCGGATCCGGCAAACGCCGAACGCGATAGACAATGTATTGCACGGCGCGACGCCACCCGCCCCGGGGATAGAAGCTCTCGCTGATCGCTTCATAATAGGTTCGTGGATTGCGTCTCTTGAAGACCACCGTGCCTATCCGTTCCTACCTTTGCATAGCCCTCATGGCTTTCGACTGAGATCGCGGTGACGTTCGATTTCGGCCACGTCGCTGTCGGCCTCCAATGCCAGCATCACCGCGTGCAGGTGCTCAGCATCCCTTAGTTCGACGTCGATTATAAGGCGATAAAAGTCCGCTTTTCTGTCGATGAAGACCAAATCCGAAATATTTGCCTGTTGTTCACCGATAAGTGTGCATATCCGCCCCAAAACGCCAGCGTCATTCGAGATTGTAAGATCCAGCGACACGCCGTGGATGGCTGGATAAAGTCCATCCTGCCAGTGCAGGTCGACCCATCGATTCGACTGCTCTTCGAATTCCACTAACGCGGCGCAGTCGATCGCGTGGATCATCACACCCTTGCCGCGATAGCTGATACCGACGATTCGCTCTCCCGGCACCGGTTGGCAACAGGCGGCTCGGCGGAATGTCTGGCTGGGCTTCAGTCCGACAATTGCGCGCGCTGCGTCAATTTCGTCGCCGGTGTTGCGGGCAAGGTCGGGATAGAGCGTCTCGATCACCTGGCGCGCCGTCATCTCGGCCGAGCCGATCCGCGCCAGCAACTCGTGGCTGCCGTCCAGACCCAATTGACGCGCCGCGGTTGACAACGCTTTCTCGGAGGCGCGTTTCGCGATGTGTTCAAACGCCACCCTGACCAGTTCACGCCCCAGCTTGATGAACCGCTCGCGATCTTCTTCGCGCAGGGATCGGCGGATCGCGGCTTTCGCGCGTCCCGTTGCAACGATGTCGATCCACGTCGATTGCGGACGTTGCCCTTCGGCGGTCATGATCTCGACCGACTGCCCGTTTTTCAGACGCGTCCAAAGCGGCACACGGATCGCATCGACCTTCGCGCCAACACAACTATCCCCGATCCGCGTGTGAATCGCGTAGGCGAAATCAAGCGGGGTCGCGCCCTTTGGCAGTTTGACGACCTCACCTTTCGGGGTGAAGCAGAACACTTGGTCGGCGTACATCTCCATCTTGACGTGTTCGAGAAACTCGTCGTGGTCTTCCGCGGTCTCGAACCGCTCTGTAAGGCTCGCGATCCATTTCGCCGGGTCGACAGCAAACGGGTTCTCGACCCTGACGCCATCGCGATAGGACCAGTGCGCCGCAACACCGGCTTCGGCAACCTCGTGCATTTCCTGCGTGCGGATCTGAACCTCGACCCGCTTGCCGTCGCGCCCTGAAACGGTCGTGTGGATCGAACGATAGCCGTTCGACTTCGGTTGGCTGATGTAATCCTTGAACCGCCCCGGCACAGCGCGCCAACGCTGATGGACGGCCCCCAGCGCGGAATAGCAGTCCGCCTCGGTCTGCACGATCAACCGGAACCCATAGATATCCGACAGCCGCGAAAATCCGATCTCCTTTTCCTGCATCTTGCGCCAGATCGAATAGGGCTTTTTCGCCCGACCCAGAACTTCGGCAGCAATTCCGGCTTTCTCCAACTCGCGCTCGATATCGGCCGTGATCTTCTGGATGACGTCGCCGGTTTCGCGCTGAAGCGTGATGAACCGTCGGATAATCGAATTGCGACCTTCCGGGTTCAACACGCGGAACGCCAGATCCTCGAGCTCCTCGCGCATCCACTGCATACCCATGCGACCCGCGAGCGGAGCATAGATATCCATCGTTTCGCGTGCTTTCTGCGCCTGCTTGTCCACGCGCATCGACCGAATCGTACGCATGTTGTGCAGCCGGTCGGCCAGCTTCACCAGAATCACCCGCAGGTCCTTGGACATCGCCATGAACAATTTGCGGAAGTTTTCGGCCTGCTTTGTCTCGGTCGACGACAACTGAAGATTGGTCAGCTTCGTGACCCCATCCACCAGTTCCGCGATCTCGACGCCAAACAATTGCGCCACCTCGGAATAGGTCGAACGGGTATCCTCAATCGTATCGTGCAGCAGCGCCGTCACGATGGTCGCGTCGTCCAGACGCTGCTCGGTCAGGATCGCCGCAACAGAGACCGGATGGCTGAAGTAGGGTTCTCCCGAATGGCGCAACTGCCCATCATGCATACGTTTCCCATACTCGTAGGCGCGCGCAATAAGGTCGGAATTTGACTTCGGGTTATAGTTCTGAACAAGGGCGATCAGGTCATCGGCGTCGATCATCCGGTCGCCCCACTCAGAAAGGGCGCATCGCCCTTACGGCTGCCCTTGAGCTTCCATGAGAGCGCGAAGCAGCTTCTCCTCGCTCATGTCGTCTTCGACCGGCTTGTCGGATTCCGCACCCATGAGAAGCGCCATCGCGTCTTCCTCTGGTTCGTCGACCTCGATCTGGGTCTGGTGTGATTCTATCATCCGCTCGCGCAGTTCGTCGGCCGACTGGGTTTCGTCGGCGATTTCACGAAGCGAAACCACAGGATTCTTGTCGTTGTCGCGATCGACCGTCACCGGCGAACCTGTTGCGATCTCGCGCGCCCGATGGGCGGCAAGCATCACCAGTTCAAACCTGTTCGGTACCTTGTCAACGCAGTCTTCAACCGTCACGCGGGCCATAGGTGGTCTCCGTCAGAAATGGAATAGACTGCTAAGTAGGCATTTGATCCCCGGATGACAAGCCGATTCTGAGGTGAACCCTATGCCGCCAAACATCAATTCAAAGGACCAGGACAGCTTTCGATAAGTTCGCGCCAATCAAATGACGGTGTTGACTAAATCGACCACTTGGCAGGTTCCTGAAACGGATTATTCTCTACTCGTCCGGAGAGGACTTTTTCGTTCATTTCAGTTATTCTTCGGACGCGCTTCTGGAATTGGCCATTTAGATAGTTGCGTTTGCATGTGTTTTATAACTTATTGCGAAAACTCGTGCAGACACAACCGACCACTCACACACTCACGGACCGGTTCATGCGCGCAACAAGAATTTGGAAGGACAGGTAATGTTCTATAGGGACGAACGGCTTGCGCTGTTCATCGACGGCTCGAACTTATACGCGGCCGCCAAGGCACTTGGATTTGATATCGACTACAAGCTTCTGCGTCAGGAATTTATGCGACGCGGCAAGCTTCTTCGCGCCTTTTACTACACCGCGCTCCTCGAAAACGACGAATATTCGCCGATCAGACCGCTGGTCGACTGGCTGCATTACAATGGATTCTCGATGGTCACCAAGCCGGCCAAAGAGTTCACTGACAGCCAGGGGCGACGCAAGGTCAAGGGCAACATGGACATCGAGCTCACAGTCGATGCGATGGAATTGGCCCCGCATGTCGACCACATCGTTCTATTCTCCGGTGACGGCGATTTTCGTCCACTGATCGAAAGCCTGCAACGTCAGGGCGTACGCGTCTCGGTCGTTTCGACCATTCGCAGTCAACCTCCGATGATTGCCGACGAACTGCGCCGCCAGTGTGACAACTTTATCGAACTGGACGAATTGAAGGACGTAATCGGCCGGCCGCCGCGCGAACCACGCGAAGACGACTAATAGACGACGCGCCTAGTTCACTTCCGCCGCCGCGTTGAACTGATTGTGGCGCTCAACGATGTGTCGAGGCCATGTGCTTTTGATATACGCGAGGGTCGCGCGGATCTCGTCGTCGCTCAACACATCTTCAAACCCGGCCATGTTTGATTTGTAGCCGCTGCCGACCACTTCAGAAGTTCCGAATTTGGTGATCTCGAAAAGCAGTCCATCTGCATGGTGCCAGGTATGCCCGTTTTCGTCGTGCGGTGGCGCAGGAAGAACTCCCTCCGCATCGCCTATTTGCCAGTCCGGCTGCCCGGCAAGATCAGCACCGTGGCAGGACGCGCACTGCGCTTCGTAAATCGCCTGCCCCTCAGACACGACGGCGGGATCTTCATAGGCGAACATCGCCGCGTTGGCACCGCCGCTGGTCAGGGAGTAGAGCGCCCACCATATGGCCGCACCGATGGCGATTGCTGCAATCAGATATTTCGTCATCGCGCGACCTCGTTCACAAACCTAATGGCTACATAAGGGTTCTACCTACTGGAAGGTCAAGTGGACTGGACGCACACCGTTGCACACCTTAGGTCATGGCATCGGAGGCCACTATGACCAGATCTGCGCTGACCCTATACCTTGCCGCCCCGCGCGGATTTTGTGCTGGCGTTGATCGCGCCATAAAGATCGTCGAAATGGCGCTCGAGAAGTGGGGTGCGCCTGTCTTTGTTCGCCACGAGATCGTGCACAACAAATTCGTCGTCGACGGACTGCGCGACAAAGGGGCTGTCTTCGTCGAAGAACTTGACGATTGCCCCGTCGACCGCCCGGTGATCTTCTCGGCCCACGGCGTGCCCAAGGCCGTTCCCGCTGAAGCAGAACGGCGCGAGATGATCTACGTCGACGCCACTTGCCCGCTTGTCTCCAAAGTTCACATCGAAGCCGAACGCCATTTCGCGAACGGTCTGCAAATGGTGATGATCGGTCACGCGGGACACCCCGAAACTCTTGGCACGATGGGTCAGTTGCCCGAAGGCGAAGTCATCCTCGTGGAGACTGTCACCGACGTCGCAAATATTGCGCCTCGCGATCCGGCCAAGCTTGCCTTCATCACCCAGACCACGCTCAGTGTCGATGACACTGCCGATATTGTAGCGGCGCTCAAGGTGCGCTTCCCAAGCATTATCGGTCCCCACAAGGAAGACATCTGCTACGCAACCACCAACCGACAGGCAGCGGTGAAAGAGATCGCGCCAAAGATCGACGCGCTACTGGTGATAGGTGCGCCAAATTCGTCCAACTCCAAGCGTCTTGTCGAAGTCGGGCGGAGCGCCGGGTGCGTTTATGCTCAACTTGTGCAGCGTGCCGCCGATATCGACTGGCGCGCGCTCGACGGCATTCAAAGCTTGGGACTAACCGCCGGTGCCAGCGCCCCCGAGGTGCTTGTCAACGAAGTCATCGACGCATTTCGCGACCGCTATGACGTCACCCTCGAACTGGTGGAAACCGCAGTTGAACGTGTCGAGTTCAAGGTCCCCCGCGTCCTGCGAGAACACGCGTAAGCCCTAAGTGCGACGGCCGACGACTCCTTCATCCTGTCGTGCAATACCTCGGGGGAGTGGGGGTGGAACCCCCGCACGTTCCCCGTACAAACGGGCGTGTTAACCTCGTTCCACATTTGTTGACACTGGCGGACACCCCGCGCAGTCTCGGCGCGACGAAAAAGAATAGCTTCTGGCCCATATGATCTCCCTTCAATTTCTTCTGACTGCTCTCGCTGGCGGTTTCCCGGTTCAGCGCGAGTGATCCCCCGCGCCCCACTTCTGCTTGGCGTTCTCGGATTGATTCCGTTCCTCTGGGGCGCGGCCACGCTGGTTTCCTCCGACCTCGCGACGTGGGGCGTGCACACTTTCGGGCCGCGGTTCACCGGCCCATTCGTGGTTCTGCAATACGGCACCATCATTCTGGCGTTCATGTCGGGCGTGCTCTGGGGTTTCGCGACCCGCGCGAGCGGCGAACGCGCGGCTGTCGGATATGCGCTGTCGGTCCTTCCCGCGCTCTGGGCGTTCTTCATGGTCGGTGCCGGGCCGGTTTCGTCGGCGATCTACCTCATCGCCGGATTTCTCGGCCTTCTAGCGCTCGATTGGAGCTTCTGGCGGCAGGGCCTTGCGCCAGAATGGTGGATGCGCCTGCGAATTCTTCTGACCGCGATCGTCATCGCGTGCCTCGTGCTTCTGGTGATCTGATGGCCGATCCCGAAACCCTCGCCGTCTACGCCGCTCGTGCCCGCGATTACGCCGACCTCGTTGCTCTCGACTCGCCCGACGCGCACCTGACCGCTTTCCTGAATGCCTTGCCAAAAGGTGCCCGCGTGCTCGATCTTGGCTGCGGCACTGGCCAGTCCGCCGCTTTCATGGCCGCCAATGGCATTGATGTTGACGCCATCGACGCTTCGCCCGAAATGGCCGCAGTCGCCCTTGAGCGCTTCGGTCTTGCCGTCACGGTGGCTCCGTTCGATGCGCTCGTAGCGCTGGAGTCATACGATGGCGTTTTCGCCAATTTCTCACTACTCCACGCGCCCAAGTCCGAGATGCCAGCCCACTTGGCGCGGGTCGCTACGGCGCTGAAGCCCGGCGGCATCTTTCATCTCGGCCTCAAAACCGGCGACGGCGAGGACCGTGACGGGTTGGGTCGCTTCTACGCCTATTACCAGGATGCTGAAATCACCGCGCTAGTGGCTAACGCGGGATTCAGCGTGAAGTCGCGCAGTTTCGGAGCAAACGCGGGTCTCAGCGGATCGGTCGACCCTTGGATCATCCTTCTTGCGAAGAAAGAAATATGAGCGAACTTACTCTCTATTCGATGCCCTCCTCGGGCAATTCCTACAAAGTGCGCCTGATGCTGGCTCTGCTGGGAAAGTCCTATCGTCACATCGGCATGGAATATCTGACACCGGAACTCGACCGCGCCCACGCTGCGGGCGTTCTGCCGCTCAAAAAGCTCCCTGTGTTGGAACTGGCCGACGGAAATCGCCTGCCCGAAAGCGGCGCAATCCTCACCTATCTTGCGGAGGGAACCGACTGGCTCCCGAACGACCCGATAGCGCGCGCGCGGACGCTGGCGTGGATGTTCTGGGAGCAGAATCAACATGAAGGCACCATCGCGGTGCGCGCTGCACTCCTGCACTACCCGAACCGAGCGCACCTTGCGACGCCCGAACGGCTTGCCGAATTGCTTGATGCCGGACACGAGCGACTGCAACAGATGGAAGATCATCTCGCCACTCGCGACTGGATTGTCGGAGACGCACCGACCATCGCTGACCTCGCGCTTTACGCCTATACCCACACCGCCGGCACCCTTGGCGGGTTTGACATGGTGCGCTTCCCGGCCATCACCCGCTGGCTCGCACGCGTCACCGCGCTGTCCGGCTATGTCTCGCTGAGCGACATCCCGGAATGAAGGAAATTATCGCCTACACCGATGGTGCGTGCTCGGGCAATCCCGGCCCCGGTGGCTGGGGCGTTCTGATGATCGCGCGCGACGGCGACACGATCCTGAAGGAACGCGAACTCAAAGGCGGCGATTCCGAAACCACCAACAACCGCATGGAGCTTCTTGCCGCGATCAACGCGCTCGAAGCACTGGCCCGCCCGTCGCACATCACGATCATCACCGACAGCACGTATGTGAAGAACGGGGTCACAAACTGGATTCACGGGTGGAAAAAGAACGGCTGGAAAACCTCCGCGCGAAAGCCGGTAAAGAACGTCGATCTGTGGCAACGACTCGACGAAGCACAGGCCCGCCACGACGTGACTTGGAAATGGGTCAAGGGACACGATGGCCACATCGAAAACGAACGCGCCGACGAACTTGCGCGCGCCGGAATGGACCCGTTCAAGGCGAAACGTGCGATATGACACCCGCGCTGGTTCTCGACACCGCTTCGGTCTTTGTCTTCGCGCTGACGGGAGCACTTGCCGCATCGCGTGCTCAGCTTGATATAGTCGGATTTCTGTTCTTCGCCGCCCTAACGGCTGTTGGCGGTGGCACCGTGCGTGATCTGCTACTCGACAGGAACCCAGTGTTCTGGATTGAACGCCCCGGTATCCTGCTAGTAGCCGCTGCCGCTGCGATCCTCGTCTATTTTACCGCGCACCTAGTTGAAAGCCGTGCCCGCTGGCTGGCATGGCTCGATGCCGCCGCGCTCGCCATCGCCGTCCCTGCAGGCTTGGCCGTGGCGTTCAACCTGGAAGTCGGCGGCGCGGTTGCGCTTATCATGGGCGTGCTGACCGGCACCTTTGGCGGCTTGATGCGCGATGTGGTCGCCAACGAGGTTCCGATGGTTTTGCGTCAGGGCGAGCTGTACGTTACCGCCGCCGCAGCCGGCGCGTTGGCTGGAGTGATCGCGTCTCCGCTCCTTCCAGTTGCACCAGTCCTGATCCTTGCCGCAGTCGTCACGTTTTCACTTCGCGCCGGTTCACTGACATTCGGCTGGAGCTTGCCGGTCTACAAATCCCGGCCACCGCGCTGACTTACCTGCCTAGCGGCGGTCGCGGCGCTTGCGGGCAATCGCTTCGGACGGGATCAGGATCAGGGCACCGGCGGCCCCAACGATAGCGTTCATCCCATGGGTTCCAAAGCCGATGTTGAACATCACCCGGACCATGAAGAATAGCACCACGCCGCCCAACGCTATGATGATCGCCTGAAGGTAACCGTGATGGGTGAAGCCCCATTTCTCGGACAGATAGGCGACGATACCGCCAATCACCAGCGATCCCCAGAATGCAATTAACATGGTGCCTCTCTTTGCGCGGCCCTTGGCTCGCAATCTGCCTCAAGCATCAACTCTCGTTCATCCCAGATGCTGGGGAAAGTCCATTCCCCGCAATATCTCGTCAGCCGCCATCGCCCGCTTGCCCTGCCGCTGGGCTTGGATCACTTGCACCGAACCGTCCCCGCAAGCAACTAGAAATCCGCCGAGATGCGCACCGGGTGTACCCGAACCTTCGGCCAGGCGCGAGCGCAGAAGCTTGAACCGTTCTCCGGCAATCTCGCACCACGCACCAGGAAATGGCGAAAGCCCTCGGATCAGTCGGTCGACCTCGATGGCGGGTCGAGTCCAGTCTATGCGCGCCTCCGCCTTGTCGATCTTGACGGCATAGGTCGCGCCGATCTCGTCCTGCGCCGTCGCGGCGGGCCATGTCGTCAATGCCTCGACTATCAGGCGGGCTCCCATGCCCGACAACCGGTCGTGCAGATCTCCGGTGGTCGCTTCGGGACCGATTGGGGTCGCCTCGCAAGTCAGAACGGGTCCAGTGTCCAACCCGACCTCCATCTCCATAATGCAGACCCCGGTTTCAGCATCCCCGGCCATCACTGCCCGGTGGATCGGCGCCGCCCCCCGCCAGCGTGGCAAGAGCGAGGCATGGATATTCAGACATCCCCGCACGGGCGCGGTCAGAATAGCTTTAGGCAGGATCAGACCATATGCTACGACGACCGCCACATCGGCCTGCAGTGCGGCGAAAGCAGTCTGATCCTTCTCGCCTTTGAGGTTTTCGGGATGGCGAACTGCCAGTCCCAATTCACCAGCGCGGACCGCAACCGGCGAAGGTCGTTCCTTCTTGCCTCGTCCCGCTGGACGAGGCGGCTGGGTATACACGCAGACAATGTCGTGCCCTGCCGTGACCAAGGCATCCAATGCCGGAACCGAGAAATCCGGAGTGCCCATGAAAATAATCTTCACCGCGCCACCTTCCGGACTTTCTTCAGGAACATCTCCCGCTTTATGCGGCTCAGGCGATCAAAGTACATCTTCCCGTTCAGGTGATCGACCTGATGCTGCACGCTCGTCGACCAGAGCCCCTCGAAATCCTGCCGTATGCGGTGACCGTCCGGGTCAGTGAACGCCACGGTCACTCGCGCCGGGCGCACGACCTTGGCTGAAAAATTTGGCAAGTTCGGCGAGGCCTCTTCCCAGTCGCTGACTTCCTTGGACGCCGCGACGACCTCAGGATCCGCGAGCCGGATCACTCGGCCCCGCTCTTCGGAACAATCGACCACAGCCAACCGCAACATCACACCAATCTGAGGCGCTGCGAGACCATAGCCCGGCATCGCCTCCATCGCTTCGACCATATCGTCCCAGATCGCGCGAACCCCATCGGTGATTTCGCCGACTGGCGCGGCAGTCGTTCTGAGCCGTGCGTCGGGCCAGGGAATGAACGGTAGCAACCTCACACCTCGGGTGCGGCGTAATCAATGCAGAGCCGCCCTTCCAGATGGTCGGCTTCGTGCTGCGCAATAACGGCGGCGTCCCCTGTCAGCTGTTCATCGTGGCCAACATCGTCAAGATCGTGCCACCTGAGCAAAACCCGCGCCGGTCGGGAAACCAGCGTAGTGCGATCCGGGATCGACAGGCACACTTCCTCGCACGCCCGCATTTCGTCGCCCAGAGTCGCAACGAATGGATTGGCGCAGACATAGGGCGTCTGCACGCCGTTTTTCCACCCCGGGTCCATCACGAACAACTGCACGCCTACGCCGACCTGCGGTGCCGCTAGTCCGCGCCCACCTGCCAGATACATCGTGTCGAGCATGTCGCGAGCCAGTCGCCGCATCGCGACATCGGTCAAATCGACACGTTCGCATGCCGCTCGCAGGAATGGGTCGGGATAGGTCAGGATCTCCAGCCGCGCCATCGCCCGCTCAGGCCCGTGCCCGTTCGCGCTTCAGCTTGACCATCTTTCGGGTGATCATCTGTCGGCGGAGCGGCTTCAAGTAGTCGATGAATAGTATTCCGTTCAAATGGTCGATCTCGTGTTGCACGCACGTCGCCCACAGCCCCGCAAAGTGCTCGCGCTCCTCGGCACCGTTCAATCCGGTCCACGTGACCTCGACCTCGGCGGGACGCTCGACGTCGGCGTATTGCTCTGGGATCGACAGACATCCCTCTTCGTAGACGTTGCGCTCGTCGGACGTCCAGACGACCGCCGGGTTGATAAGCACCATAGGACGCGGCGCGACACTCTCTTCCTTGATGCAATCCATCACCAGAAGCCGCTTGCCGACACCCACTTGAGGCGCCGCCAGCCCTATGCCGGGCGCATCGTACATCGTCTCAAGCATATCGTCGGCCAGACGGCGCAGATCATCGTCGATTCCCTGCACGGGATCGGCAACGACTTTCAGCCGCGGGTCGGGATGAACGAGGATCGATTTCAGCGCCATGACGCTCATTTAAGTGAAGCGATATCGTCCCGCAACCCGGCCACGCCCTTGCGGCCTCATGCCGGACTGCTAGGTATCCGCCAAACGACCTGAATGAGACAAAACATGGCAATCGACTTCGACACACCGCTGCCGCTCAAAAACACGCACTGCAGCAAGTTTGACGGCATTGCAAAGAGCTTCGGATATGACGATCCGGATATGATTCCGATGTGGGTCGCCGACATGGATTTCGCCGCCGCCGAACCGATCCGCACTGCGATGCTTGCCGAGGTCGACCGCGGATACTTCGGTTATTTCGCGCAAGTCGAGTCCGTAAACCGCGCCGTCGTCGACTGGATGTCGAGTAATCACGGCTGGAAGATTGAACCGACCTGGCTGCGCTATACGCACGGCGTCGTGGCCGGTCTTGGGATCGCAATTGACGCGTTCAGCGACCCGGGTGACGAAATCGTCGTCTTCGCGCCGGTATATCACGCATTTTACCGCAAGATCCGGCACATGAACCGCAAGGTAGTTGAAAGCGAACTTGTCGAGCGCGACGGCCAGTTTCACATGGACCTCGACTCGTTGGCGAAGAAGCTTACCGGCTCCGAAAAAGCACTGGCGTTCTGCAATCCCCACAATCCCGGCGGCCGGATGTGGAGCGTCGAAGAAATTCGCGCTGTCGTCGATTTCTGCGTTGCTCATGATTTGATCCTGATTTCCGACGAAATCCACATGGATCTCGTGTTTCCTGGAGCCCGCCATCTACCCACCGCCACCGCCGCGCCAAATTGCCTGCCACGCCTCGTCGTGTTGACCGCCGCCTCCAAGGGTTTCAATACCGCTGGCGGCGAAACCGGCATCATGATCGTTCCCGACGATACTCTTAGGTCCGCCGTCGACGACAGCCTGAACGATAGAAGCGGTTCGCCGAACCGTTTCGGGATGATGATGATCAAGGCCGCATTCAGCGACGGCCATGAATGGTCAAACGCGGTGCGCGTCTATCTGGCCGAGAACTTCCGTATTTGGCGCGACCGCATCGGTGCGCTGCCGGGAATCTCTGTCATGGACATGCAAGCGACTTACCTTTCCTGGGTCGATTTCAGCGGCACCGGGATGGCGCAGAGTGAGATTGAACACCGCCTGTTGAAGACCGCCAAAATTGCCGCGAGTCCTGGGCCCGTTTTTGGGACCGGCGGCAAAGGTCACATGCGGTTCAACCTCGCCATGCCACGCGCCAGAATGATCGAAGCGATAGAGCGGATCGAAGCTGCTTTTTCCGACCTTCAGTAATCAGAATCGCGTTGGGGTCGGTGCAATCAGCGACCGGCTCCCGCCCGCAGTCCCTTCAGATAGGTTTCGACCAGGAATTCCGCCATCTCCCTTCGTCGTGCATGAACGTCTGTGGCCAGCAACCCTTGTGGCGAAACGGAAAAGACGCCCTGCAGCGATGACCAAAGCACATCGACCGCCAGTCGGACATCGCCGCCACGTTCACCGAAGGCCGGGGTGATGGCGCGCGCCGCCACAGCGAAACTCGCCTCGATTTCCTTCAGATAACTTTCGGGCTGTACCACGTCGGGTCTGATGGCGTGGGAAAGCACCGCGTCCCAGAGGTTCGGATGGCTTTCCCTGAAATCCAGATACTTCGCCAGCACCTGACGCGAATCCGTCATTTCATCGCCGGTCATGACGATTTCGGTAAGGTCCGCGTTCAGACGTCGCATCGTTCGCTCGTTTACCAGCGAAATCAGATGATCCAGATTGTCCACGACATTATAGATCGACCCAGGCGAGTATCCGATCTTAGCGGCGATCTTGCGAGTGGTCAGCGAAGGCAACCCCTCGGAAGCGATCAGATAGGTGGCAGTCGTTACGACCAGTTCTTTCAGCTCTTCACGTGAATGATCTGAACGCCTGGCCAAAATCTAACTCCTTATCTCCGGATTCTGAACTTTGTTCAGAGTACCGACCCGCCATCGCACTCACAAGCAATTCTCCGATCAAATAATACGTGAACGCTGTTCAATATTTTATTGACCTATGTTCAAAACTGCGCGATTCAAATTTTAACTGCGTTAATGAAAGATCTGGATCAGTCTTCGTTGACGTCGCGGTCCCAGATTTTGACCTGACCTTTGCGCACGCCAACCAATCGGCGGATCACAAGCCAAGCAATCAGTGACAGGACCGCAAAGGCCAACAATGTCAGTGGAAGGGACGCAGCCAGCGCGACCTTGACGGGGCCACCGACCAGCAACAATAGCCCAAGGGCTGCGGCACCCGCAGCAAAACCCAAGAAAATCTGCGCGGGAGCGATGACCTCAAGGACACCCAGCGCCAACGCGCCGACAATCCAAACCCACCACGCCGACCACATCAGGAGCGCCCTTTCAGCATCTTGAAGGCATCTCCAAAAGCCTCCAATGCGCTTGCCGGCACTAAAATTGTCGAACTGGACGGCGACGCGCCCAGCTTGTTCAGCGCCTCAACCTGCTTCAATGCCACCTGATATTGCGCTGCTTCCAGCCCGTTCTCGGCAATCGCCTGCGCCACAACGCTGGTCGCATAGGCTTCAGCATCGGCCGACACCCTGCGCGCCTTTGCCGCCTGTTCAGCCGCATAAAGCTCTGCATCCGCGTTTAGCTCCACCGCCCGCTTTTCACCCTCCGCCCGCGTCACCGCCGCACGCCGTTCGCGCTCGGCATTCAGTTGCTGCAACATCGCGTCGCGCGTCGCTTGATCCAGATTCACGTCCAGAAGCTCTGCGCGCGTCACCTCGATGCCCCAATTGTCGACCTGATCCTCGACCGCCAACTTGACCGTCGTAATCAGCGTCGACCGGTTCGACTGAACTTCGTCCAGTTCCATCTTGCCAATCTCGGCTCGCACGATCCCCGCCACGGTCGTCGCGATCGCCGCATCCACGTCGCGGATTCGATACACCGTCTTCTCAGGTTCGATGATGCGATAGAACACGCTGGTTTCGACCTGCACCAGAACGTTATCCGCCGTTATCGCGTCCTGCGACGCATTCGGCAATTGCCGTTCCAGGATCGAAATCTCATGCACAACGCGATCCAGAAACGGCACGATAAAGTTGATGCCCGGACCCAGAACCGTCTTCAGCCTTCCGAAACGCTCGACGACGTGCTTTTCGGATTGACTGACAATTTTGACGCCCTTGTATATACAAATGATGATGAATATCGCCAGCAGAAGCACCGCGATGCCACTGCCGCCGACTGTGTTGAAAATCTCTTCCATGAACCAATCCCGTCAAAATCCCCGTCTGACAGACATCGCCAACTCGCGCACGTTTTTCAATAAGTTAAAGAACGCTCCGCGCCTTTCCCGTTTCAGTGTCACCACGCCACAACGCCGAGAAGTCCGAAATCATCCCTTATTATTACTGGCTTTCGGCTTTCGTCACATCAACCGAAACGGTGAGCGAAAGACACTCAGCATCGACCGTCTGGAAGCTTCCGGAAATCGGTGATGCCTGCGAAGGTTTGCGCGTTGTGGCGACACGGATCAATGCGCTTCCTGCGGTAATCCTGTTGGTCGGATCAAATTCGATCCAACCTTCGCCGGGCACAAAAACGTCGGCCCAGGCATGGGTGGCGCCACCCCCGACCGGGGCGTCGTCACCGCTGCTGGCATCGTTCAGATAGCCCGAAACAAAGCGGGCAGCGAAACCAAAGCGGCGCGACGCTTCCATGAAAAGGAACGCGAAGTCCCGGCAGGTGCCCTGACCTGTTTCGATGGTTTCTCGGGCCGTCTGCGTTCCCATTTCTTCGCGGCTTGAATAGATGAAAGAGCGGTGGATGACGTCACTGAGGTTCTGCAGGAACTGAAACGCTTCTGTCGGTCGATCCATCAGGCTGGCATCCAGCCACGTGTCCAACGCGCCCGCGTCCTCGGGAAATTCGAGTCCGAGATACGGGTTGAGATCCAACGCGTCGTCTTCCGAATAGTCAAACGGATAAGGACAGAGATGTGTCCCGCTTCGCCGAAACTGATAGTCGGATACGTAGCGACGCAGGAATAATTCGTTCTCGATCAGCAACCGATCCGACGATTCGTGAAAGGTAGCCTCAGCGATCGAGTTTCCGAATGTGTCGAAAAACCAGCGCAGCGTTGCGCGCGGACTGATCGTCAAAAATGCGTCATCGACCCATAGATCATGGGCGTCGCGCGGTCGAAGCATGAGCCGGTGAGGGTTCAAAACAATCTGGCGGTTGTAAACGTACTCGGTCCTGTGCAGGATCCGTAGAGTGCTGGACACGGGAACCCTCTCGGAGTCGGCGCGTTATGAAACGTCAGCGCGACCCAATATGTGAAGCCGAACCATCGCCGCGCTCTATCCTGAAAACAAGGACAAACGAATGCTCATCCGATTTGGATTCGAGATTGATATTGAAAGTGCGGGACCCGTGCCGATGATGCTGGCTCTTTCCATGCATCCCGAAGTCGAGGGGCGGCTTATCGGAGAAGACTTCGTCCGCGTGCCGGCAGAATGCTCGTGGAGCACTTATTCAGACAAGTTCAACAACCGGATTTCCAGGATCGTCGCCCCAAGCGGGCCACTGAAGCTTTGGTCGGACTGCGTGATCGAGTTTGAAGGAGCCCCAGACGTTCAGGCGCCGACGGCTATCCAGCACACCATTCCCGATCTTCCCGACGAAGTGCTGACGCATCTGTTGGCAAGTCGCTATTGCGACAGCGACAATCTGACAAATGAGGCCTGGAAGTTATTCGCGAACGTGCCCGAAGGATGGGGCCGTGTTCAGGCGATTACGAAGTTCGTGAACCAGCACGTAACATTCGGCTACCAATTCGGCCGCGCCAACAAGACCGCGTCTCAGGTCTTCCTCGAAAAGACCGGCGTTTGCCGCGATTTCGCGCATCTCGCAATCTCACTCTGCCGGGCAATGAACATCCCCGCCCGTTACGCAAGCGGTTATCTTGGCGACATCGGCGTTCCCTATTCCGGCGCGGGCGACTTCTGTGCGTGGTTTGAGGTCTTTCTGGGAGGCCGGTGGTATACGTTCGATGCACGGTACAACACGCCACGCGCAGGCCGCGTTCTCATGGTGCGCGGATCGGATGCCTCGGACGTCGCGATGATTACCTCCTTTGGCAATTATCAGCTGAAATACTTCAAGGTTTGGACCAACGAGATCGACAGCGCCCTGAGCGATGCGGACATTCTTGAGATGCTGAAGACGCGTCCCGGTGGTGAGCCGCTGGTTTTCCCGTCATCAGCGAGGGTTGCCTGACTGAGACATATGGACGGGTGCTGACTAAAGGTCGGCAACCCGTTCGCGGTAGATGTCCAACTCTGTTGGCCCCTGCTATACTCAGGCCATCATGCCCGCCCTCTGCCGCGATTGCCTCACCACGTTCGAAGCCGGTGCCCGCTGCCCCGCCTGCGGTCGACCACGCGTAATCGTGCATCCCGAACTTTTCGACCTCTCCATCGCCCACATGGATTGCGATGCCTTCTACGCCTCGGTCGAGAAACGCGACGATCCTACGCTCCGCGACAAGCCGGTAATCATCGGTGGGGGCCGTCGCGGAGTCGTCTCGACCGCTTGTTACATCGCACGCATTCGCGGTGTGCGTTCGGCCATGCCGATGTTTCAGGCTTTGAAGCTCTGCCCCGACGCCACTGTCGTGAAGGGCCGCATGGATCGCTACGTCGAGGCATCGCGCGAAATCAGAGCGATGATGGACGCGCTTACCCCCTCTGTCGAACCGCTTAGTCTTGACGAAGCATTTCTCGACCTCACCGGAACAGCCCGCCTCCACCACGCCTCGCCTGCCGTGATGCTGGCGGGTCTTGTGAAACGGATGGAGGACGAGCTTGGTCTGACCGGCTCCATCGGTCTTTCGCACAACAAGTTCCTTGCCAAGGTCGCTTCCGATCTCGACAAGCCACGCGGCTTTTCCATCATCGGGCGCGCTGAGACTGCCGCGTTCCTGCGCGACAGACCGGTCAGCCTGATCTGGGGCGTCGGCCAGCAGACCCGCTCGGCGCTGGAAACCGCCGGCATCCGCTCATTTCGTGACCTGCTTCGGTGGGAGCGCACTGATCTGATCGCCCGGTTCGGAAGCATGGGCGAGCGTCTCTATCACCTTGCGCGTGGCGAGGACCTGCGCCGCGTCTCTGCTCACGCCCCGATCAAGTCGATTTCGAATGAGACCACGTTCAACGAAGACACCGCCGATCCGGAAATCCTTGACGGACATATCTGGCGCCTCGCCGAGCATGTCTCCGGACGCGCGAAAGCTCGTGAGCTTGCCGGTCGGGTGGTCACGCTGAAACTGAAACGTGCCAATCACTCTATTCTGACACGGCGTGTCACGTTGTCGGACCCGACCCAGATCGCTGATCGTATATATCGAACTGCCCGCAACCTGTTCGATCAGGTCGGAGCAGCTGGTCCCTATCGGCTGATTGGTGTCGGGATTTCCCATCTTGAACCGGCGGCAGGCGCCGACAGGTCCGGCGATCTTCTGGATCCCGGCGCTGCCCGACGAGCAGACGCCGAACGCGCGACCGATCAGATTCGCAAACGCTACGGCGAGGAAGCGATACTCAAAGGCCGCGCCCTGCGTTAGTCGGTCAACGGAAGCGGCCGCGCGCGAGGACGCAGGATTTCACCCTTCTTGGCCTGACGGGTGTATCCGGACATGGAAGTCATTTCCGCCAACAATGTTACCGGCCCCGTCTGTCCCGTCAGCCGCGCGCGATAAACCGGCAAGCTTTCGGCGACGCGCATGACGTAATTTCGCGTCTCGTCGAACGGAATGTGTTCGATCCAATCGACGACATCCACGTCGCCGCGCCGTGGGTCACCAAGCGAGTTCATCCACCGCATCGGGCGGCCCGGCCCGGCGTTATATCCGGCGGCGACCATGATGATGTTGCCGTCAAAAATCGCCATCAGTTCATCAAGATAAGCCGTGCCCAATCGGGCGTTGTAAGCCGGGTCCGAAATCAGGCGGGTTATGCTGTAGGGCAGTTCCAACGCGATCGCGACGTCCTTAGCGGTCCCCGGCATAAGTTGCATCAACCCGCGCGCGCCTGCGCCGCTCATGACCGAGGGATCGAATTCGCTTTCGCGCCGCGCGATGGAAAGCGCCAGTTCAAGCGGGACCGGAACATCGACGATGCCAAGGTCGACGACGGGAAAATACGGCTTCGGCAGCGACAACCCGCGCCGGGCTGCCTGCTTGGCTATCATGACCGCGAGGTGCGGTTCCCGTTCGGTCAGCAGGAAATCACCCAACGATCCGATCTCGGCTTCCGTCAGGCTATCGGTCAAGTGGGTAAGGAATTGCTCAGCTCTTTCCCGGTCACCGGATGCCAGAAAAATCCGCGCCGCTTCGAAGACCGAACTGCCGGCCAATCTGGTTTGTCGCCAATCGGGATATTCGGTGATGCCGGTCAGCGTTGGGTCCAACGGAACCCCTGCGGCTTCGGCGGCCAGCAATCCGTAAAAGCTGGTTTGATATTCGGCCCCGAATGACCATGCCAACTGCGCGTTTTCGGTGTCGCCCAGCATGGCGTGCGCGCGGCCTTCCCAATAACCCGCGCGACCGAGCGAAATGGGAGTATCAACTGCGCCGCGAAAACGCAGGAAATGGCGCAGCGCCAGTTCTGCGTCTTTCTTGTATGTCAGCGCTAGATAACCGGAAAGCCACTCCAACTCCGCGAAACGCGACCCCGAAGTCAGCCCGTGTTGAGATGCCAGGCTATAGGCCCGGTCTGTCCGCTTGTTCTGCATATCCACGCGGGCAAGGCTGTTCCTCCATCCCGCCCAACGCTCCGCTTCACCCAAGGCATTGGGTGAGCGATCGAGAATCAACTTGATCGCATCTTCGTTGCGGCCTTTTCGGGCGCGCCATTGCATCCTTTCAAAGGCCAGTCCGGCGTCGTCGCCAAGCGCAGTCGGAATGGCCTCGATTAATGTGTCGACGCCCTTGGCACCGCTTCTCAGCGCAAGGCGCGCCTCTGCCAGCACCTTCTGTCCAGGATCAAGGCGCGGATACATTCGTTTTGCAGCTTCGTCGGCCCCCCGCCACAAGAGCATGTCCAAACGCTCCGCGTGATGCGGCTTAAGCTCGCTCCCATATCTTGCTACCAGTCGCGTTTCATCCGCGGCGGACAGGATCTGCGTCAACCATGCGCGGACGGCCTCGGCATCGGCATCGGCGTTTTTTCCCAAAGCCACATAGGCTTCGACAAGCGCCAGAGATCCGGCACCCGTCTGCGGCGGTTCGGACGCGAAAAATTGCAAAACTTCTTCCGAACGAGAGCCGATTGGCAGTTCGCTTTCGCTGCGCTTGCGCAGAAGTTGTAGTCCCGGCCAGTCGCTACGACGCGCCAGGAACCTTTGAGCCGAATCGAAATCACCGCGCCCGGCCCGCAATCGGTGCCATTCGATGATATCCCGCTGCACCGGGCTGATACTTTCCGCAGTCATCAAGGCCGCGCGCCAGTCACCTGCTTGCATGGCCTTGGTTGCGCGAAAGAATCCCTCCACTTCCCGGGTTGTCTGAGACGCCGCCGGAAGCGAGAGAGTCATGAGAAATAGTGCCGTAAAAAGGGCCTTGGTCATGGATGTCAGTCCGTTTCTCTCCCGCCCTGAGCGATCCATATCAAAGCATTTAGGCAACTTCTTGGCAATTCCCAACTTGGCGGATAGGTTCCGCGCGCTGCCCATGCGGGCGGCCACAGCGAAAGGAAGCGCGCCATGTTCAAAGGGTCTATGCCAGCACTCGTCACTCCGTTCCGGGAAGGCAAACTGGACCTCGACGCGCTGAAATCCCTTGTCGAGTGGCACATAGAGTCGGGTTCGTCGGGACTTGTACCGGTCGGCACCACCGGTGAAAGCCCGACCTTGAGCCATGAAGAGCACGATATTGTCATCGAAACGGTCGTGAAAGCTTCGGCCGGCCGGGTGCCGGTGATCGCGGGTGCGGGGTCGAATAACACCGCCGAGGGCGTTCGGTTGATGAAAAACGCCGCCAAGGTCGGTGCCGATGCGGCGCTTGTCGTCACACCCTATTACAACAAGCCGACGCAGGACGGCCTGATCGCACACTTCACGGCGATGCACGACGCGGCCGAATTGCCGATCATCATCTACAACATCCCCGGACGGTCGGTCGTCGACATGACGCCGGCTACTATGGGCAGACTGGCCCAATTGCCGCGCATAGTTGGCGTGAAGGACGCAACCGGTGATGTGACGCGCGTGTCCAAGCAGCGCATGACCTGCGGAACCGATTTCATACAGCTTTCGGGAGAGGACGCGTCTGCCCTTGGCTTCAACGCACACGGCGGTGTTGGCTGCATCAGTGTGACGGCGAACGTGGCCCCTGCCCTGTGCGCCGAGTTTCAGGCGGCGACACTTGCAGGTGACTACGCGAAGGCGCTTGAACTTCAAGATCGTCTGATGCCGCTTCATGACGCAATTTTCCTTGAGCCGGGTCTGGCTGGTGCGAAATACGGATTGTCGCTTCTTGGACGCTGTCGCGAAGATGTTCGGCTTCCTTTGGTCGGCCTGAGCGATGGGACGAAGATCGCTATCAAGGACGCGATGATTCATGCGGGTCTGATTAACTGACAAGCCCTGCGGAGATATTAAACCGCGACAACATTGTTGGCAGTTTGTGGATGGTGGCCGCCATGGGCGGGTTCGCTATCGAAGATATGTTTCTGAAGTCCGCAGCCGAAGTCGTGCCTGTCGGACAGGTTATGATTATCTTCGGGAGCGGCGGGATGATCGTCTTTGCGTTGCTCGCACGCGCTGTCGGAGAGCCGCTTTTCCCGCGCGCGATTCGACAGCGGACCATGCTTGTGCGGGCAGCATTTGAAGTAACGGGACGGCTTTTCTATACGCTGGCAATCGCGTTAACCGCCCTTTCGTCGGCCACGGCGATCCTTCAGGCGACGCCCATTATTGTTGTCGCGGGGGCCGCGCTTTTCTTCGGAGAAAAAGTCGGGTGGCGACGGTGGAGTGCAATTTTGGTCGGAGTTGTTGGCGTCCTGATAATCATCGGACCGGGCACCGACAGCTTTGCACCACTTTCGATACTCGCCGTTCTCGGGATGCTGGGTTTTGCTGGTCGAGACCTTGCGACCCGCGCTGCCCCGCGCGGTTTGGGAACTTTTGTTCTGGGCGTTTACGGGTTTGCCGCCATCGTTGTCGCAGGTTCCGGCTACGCCGTATTGATGCAAGAGGCTCCGGTGTGGCCCGCTTCACAGCAGATCTTCGCGTTGTTCGGCGCTATTTTCATCGGCGTTGCCGCCTATTCGTGCCTCACTCTGGCCATGCGCACCGGCGAAGTATCCGCGGTAACACCATTCCGCTATTCGAGACTTCTGTTTGGAATTGGATTTGGCGTACTTATCTTCGGTGAGCGTCCGGATAGCGCAATGATGATCGGGAGCGTGATAGTGGTCGCATCGGGATTGTTCATCATGCTGCGGAGCCAGCGCACCACAAGCTAACGATGCTCACGCTGACGCGCACGCGTGTCGCGAAGAATTTCGACAAGTATCGCCGTCAGAAGCCCGAACATCAGAAGTCCATTCGCTGCCGCCATTCCGCCGAGAAGCCGCCATTCCTGCGGCAGCAGTATATCCCCGAACCCCAACGTGGTGAACGCGACAAGCGAGAAATAGACCGATGCCTCGAAGGTCGCGAATATCTCCAGAACTCGCAATGCGATTGCCCAGACCCAGACTGCAATCGTCATCATGATCAGCGTCCAGATCAGCGAAAGTGACAGGACAATCATCAGTTTCGGTCCATGTGGTGGCCGCAACGACCACGGATGCAAACGGATCAACGTGCTTTCAAGAGCCCACCACGAAAGCGTGGCGATCACGATCGTCGAAAGTGTCAGGGCGCTTCCTATTACGAGTTGAACAAGCATGCGACGATCTTCAGCAACCGCACGGGACCGTCAAGCTGCCGCACCGACCAATCTCAAACCGGTCATCAAAAGCGCAACTCTGGACTTGCTGGCAGTCAAAGCATATTTCGGTCCGACCATGGCCAAGGAAAAAGAAAACCCGAACTACAAAGTCGTCGCCGAGAACCGGCGCGCGAGATACGACTATGCCATCGAGGAAGATATCGAATGCGGTATCATGCTGATGGGTTCAGAGGTGAAATCGCTGCGCACCGGACAGTCCAATATTGCCGAAAGCTATGCGACCGTTGAAGGCGGCGAGCTTTGGTTGGTGAACAGCTATATCGCTCCTTACAATCAGGCGATGTTCGGCCACGAAGACCGGCGACGACGCAAATTGTTGGTGTCAAAAAAACAGTTGTCCGATCTCTGGAACGCGACTCAGCGCAAGGGAATGACGCTGGTGCCGCTGGTCATGTACTTCAACCATCGCGGCAAGGCGAAGGTGAAGATCGGCATTGCGAAGGGCAAGAAAGCCCCGGACAAGCGTGAAACCGAAGCAAAGCGTGACTGGAGTCGCCAGAAGGCACGATTGCTGAAGGAGCACGGCTGAAGTCGCCAGCTTTAGGCGAATGCTTCACGGACTGAACGAAATCAACTCTGACCCATCAATGCTGGATCGAATGGATAGGTCGTGAGGTTCTCGAACCCGTCGTCCGTCACCAGAACCTGATCCTCCAGCTTGATCGAAAAATCGCCACCGACTTCGCCGACCAGGGCTTCAACGCACAGTACCATGCCGGGTTCGAGCGCATAATCGAACGCGCCGGGCACCATCTTGTCGGGATAGGCGACAAGGGGCCATTCATCGCAAAGCCCGACCCCATGCATCAGGCATCCATACTTCAGAGCCTGAAACTTCTCAGGTAACACATGGGTATTGCGGCTCATGTCTTCGATCCTCGCGCCGGGCCGCACCATCTGCATGTTCGTCATGATATGCTCATGCGCAATTTGCATCGCCTCAATCATGTCAGGTCGCGGCGACCTGTCGCCAATCCACCAGGTGCGCGAAATATCGACACAAATGCCGTAACTGCTGATGAGGTCCGTATCGAATGCCAGGATCTCATTGTTTTGAGCGATGCGGGGGCCGCACTCCTGAAACCACGGGTTTGTTCGTGGACCGGACGCAAGCAAGCGCGTTTCGATCCACTCGCCTCCGCGTCGGATGTTCTCGGCATGGAGCACGGCCCAGATATCGTCTTCGCTGACTGTACCTTCAGGAACATTGACGCGCGCGAAATCCTCCATCCGAGCCATCGCTGTTTCGCAGGCGTGGGACGCGCAACGCATTGCCTTGATTTCGTCAGGGCCTTTCACCGCGCGGGCTTTTTCGGTGACCTCTTCGCCTTCCATGATTTCAAAGCCAACCAACTGCAATGCGCGCACCGCATGCATCATGGCCTTGTCGATCGCTAGCCGTTTGTTGTCTCCGCAGTGCTCCGAAACGATCTCTTTGATGTCGTTTGCGAATTTCGCGGCGGCAACATGCGCCATGTCACCGCGGTCGAAGTAAAAGAAATCCGCGCCGGTGCGGACTTCGCGAACCAGGGGATTGAACGACGACAGGAATGGCGAGTTTTTGTAGTCCCAGATGACCATATGGCCATCCGCACAAAGCAGCACCGCGCGAAACGGATTGTGCGTATTCCAAAGCTGCATGTTGGTGCTGTCCGTCGCGTAACGGATGTTCAACGGGTCGAACATCAGCAATGCTCCGTAATCGCGACTGGCGATGTGTTCGGTCAATCGCGCCCAGCGATAGCGACGCATTTCGGCCAGGTTGGGAAGATCGAGTCCCGCTTGCTCCCATTCCCGGAACGCCAGTTGCGTCGGTCCGATCTCAATACGATCGGCATCATTCGGCGTCCCGTCGCCAAGAACCGCGCCACGTGACGGATCGATCTTGCGCGTCTCACTGAAGTGGCGATTCATCCGACGTCCTCCTGCACGGCATATTCGTTTGCGTGCGCACGTTGTTCCGTCTGGAAACCGACATGAAGCAGTTCGAGAAACGACACGATTGTTCGTGGATTCAGGGCGCGTATAAGGGCCACATGGACAATGCGCCGCTTCAATCCCGACTTACGCAGGCACCTTGGCTGGACCCTGCTGCGTGGCGTCTGCCGGGGGTGCAGCCGTTGGAACCCAAGGACTGGCTGATACGCGACGATGCCTACGGCGGGCAAATGGCGCTGAGGGATCAATTGATCGAAACGCGTCGGGGTGCAGTGCATTCGATGTTTCCGGACGCGATGGAACCAGCGCTCGAGTGTCTGGATCTGGTTCTTGCGACTTTGGAAGCGGATCACGAGTTTCAGATAGCGCGTGACGAAGTGGTTCGTCCCGATGGAGTTCACGTGTTGATTGATCGTCAGACACCGTTGCTGACGCTCGGACGTTTGATTCAGGAAGATGTCTGCCTGATGCAAAAAGGTCCGGATGGCCATATCCTGACCGGCGCTATCCTTTGTTTTCCCGCCAGTTGGACGCTTGCAGAGAAGATCGGGCGCTCTTTGCCGACCATCCACGGGCCTGTCGAACAATACGACACGGCGGTCGGGCAGCGGGTGCAAAGGATGTTTGATGCCATCCATCCGGATCGTCCGCTTTGGCGGGCAAATGCGCTCCTTTATCACGATCCTTCACTGCATCAGCCGCGCAGCGAAGCCGATGGTCCGCGATCTGAGGTGGGTGCGCGCAAGTACCTCCGCTCTGAACGCCAGACGCTGCGACGACTTCCAGAATCAAAGGCAGTCGTTTTCGCAATTCACACCTACGTGGTTCCGCTCGCAAAGCTGACGAATGAACAAATTGCTGGCTTGCGGGGCGTCGGTTTGTACTCGCCAGACGAAGGCTAGAGAAAACCCAACAAACGCGCGCCGTTTTCGGTCGATGACAACGCCATCCCCATGCCGGTCAGCGCGATAGTATGAGCAGTCGTGCGTAGGTTCTCACCCCCAAGGATGTTGAAGAACAGCAACGCCAGGCCGACCGGCAGCACCATGACGATCACAATCATGTTCATGATGTAGACCGTAAGTCGGGCGGTAAGGTTGTTGTGCTCTTCACGTTGATTTGGAATGAAGACATCTTCGACCGCGGAACTGTGTGTCAGCGTGATGTTGTCGGACGCAAAGATATGGTTCTTCAGGCGACGCAGTCGATCCTCTGCCGGTTCAAGTTCGGGCAGAGATTCCCGTGGTGTCCAGAATTCCTTGCCGTCAAGAGCATCCGCCAAGACCGGCTGAATTCGGGAAATCCTTAGACCTGCAATCCTGTGAATCTTGCTCATGTCACCCGCGCTCCCGCGCCCCTTCACACTCGCTATTTCGCTGCCTATCGTTGGTCGCGATCTGTGTGGGAAATGTGGAAAGATTGCGACTTTCCTGTGGTAGCCCCATCTGATTTGAGACAAATGGCAATTATTCGCCCAATTATTCGTCACTTTCCGAAACGGTGATGGGTCAACGGACACTATTGTTTCCAATTTTCCGCCACAGCCATTTTATAGATCTGCCGAACAAAAAAGGCCCCAAATGGATCGGGGCCTTTTCGTGTCGCTGTTTGGTCAGTGAAGCACAGCCACCTCTGGCGGCTGGCGATTGGACGACGAAACCCTGTCGCCGACCAAAAGCCCGTCCGAACCGGCACTGACCGGCACAGTCGCGCCTTCCGAGATGTCACCGGCCAACAACATGTTAGCAAGTTGATCCTGAAGTGCGCGCTGGATGACCCGCTTCAATGGGCGTGCGCCGAAAACCGGATCGTAACCCTCGTCGGCCAGCCAGGTCTTGGCAGCATCGTCCAATGTCAAAGTGATCGACCGCTTTGCCAGCCGCTTTTGCAGGCGACCAAGCTGAATGTCGACAATGCCGTCCATGTCCACCCGACTGAGCCGGTCGAAGATGATGGTTTCATCCAGACGGTTCAGAAACTCGGGACGGAAGTGCGCACGCACAGCATCCATCACGTCACGCCTCGCTTGCGCGGGATCGCCGTCCTCGGGAATCTGGCTGAGCGCCTGAGACCCCAAATTGGACGTCAGGACAATCAAAGTCTGCTTGAAATCGACCGTTCGACCCTGTCCGTCGGTCAGGACACCATCGTCCAAAACCTGAAGGAGCACGTTGAACACATCGGGATGCGCTTTTTCGACTTCATCGAACAAGACGACCTGATATGGTCGACGCCGCACTGCTTCAGTCAACACGCCGCCCTCGTCATAACCGACATATCCCGGCGGAGCGCCGATCAGGCGAGAGACTGCGTGCTTCTCCATGAATTCGGACATATCAATGCGAACCATCGCGCTTTCATCGTCGAACAGGAATTCGGCAACTGCTTTGGTCAGTTCGGTCTTGCCGACGCCAGTCGGGCCTAAGAACAGGAACGAGCCAAGCGGCCGGTTCTCGTCATTCAAACCGGCACGGGCGCGGCGCACAGCATTCGAGATTGCCTGGACCGCCTGTCTCTGCCCGACCACGCGACGACCGAGTTCTTCTTCCATTCGCAACAGCTTTTCACGTTCACCCTCCAGCATCCGCGACGTCGGGATACCGGTCCAGCGTTCGACGACTTCCGCAATCTGTTCGGGACGAACCTTCTCTTCGACCATTTGCGTCGCATCGGAATCGTCGGCGGCTTCGACCTTTTTCTGAAGCTCGGGAATGATGCCGTAGGACAATTCGCCGGCGCGTTGAAGATCTCCCTCGCGCTTGGCGTGCTCCAGTTCGATGCGGGCGCGATCGAGTTGCTCTTTCACATCGCGAGAAGATTCCAACTTGTCGCGTTCCGCCTGCCACTGGGCTGTCATTTCCGACGCGCGCTCTTTCAGGTCCGACAGCTCCCTCTCAAGGTTCTGAAGTCGGTCCTTGGACGCCTTGTCGTCTTCTTTCTTGAGTGCTTCGCGCTCGATCTGTTTCTGAAGGATTTCGCGGTCCAGAGCGTCGAGTTCTTCAGGCTTGGAATCGATCTCCATTCGAAGTCGGCTCGCAGCCTCATCCATCAGGTCGATGGCCTTGTCGGGCAGGAACCGGTCCGTGATGTAGCGATGCGAAAGCTGCGCCGCCGCAACTAGGGCGGAATCAGAAATATCGACGCCGTGGTGAACTTCGTATTTTTCCTTGATCCCGCGCAGTATCGAAATCGTGTCCTCGACCGTCGGTTCTTCAACCAATATTGGCTGGAATCGCCGTGCCAGAGCCGCATCCTTTTCGACGTGCTTGCGGTATTCATCCAGCGTCGTCGCGCCCACACAGTGCAGCTCGCCGCGCGCGAGCGCAGGCTTCAACAGGTTCGATGCATCCATGGCGCCATCGGCCTTGCCCGCTCCGACAAGCGTATGCATCTCGTCGATGAAAAGGATGATTTCGCCCGCAGCGCCCGTGACTTCCGAGAGAACGGCTTTCAGGCGCTCTTCGAACTCGCCACGATATTTCGCACCTGCGATCAGCGATCCCATGTCCAGTGCGAGAAGTCGCTTGTTGCGAAGAGACTCGGGCACGTCGCCGTCGACGATCCGCATAGCCAGACCTTCGGCGATAGCAGTCTTGCCGACCCCTGGTTCACCGATCAGCACGGGGTTGTTCTTGGTCCGCCGTGACAGGACCTGCATCGCGCGCCGAATTTCCTCGTCGCGCCCGATGATCGGGTCGATCTTGCCGTCGCGCGCCGCTTCCGTCAGGTCGCGCGCGTATTTCTTCAGAGCGTCATAACCCTCTTCCGCTGAAGCGCTGTCTGCGGTCCTACCCTTGCGCACGTCGTTGATCGCCGAATTCAGCGATTGCGCCGTGACCGCACCCGCATCCAAGGCATCTTTCGCCTGCGAACGCACAATTGCGAGCGCAGTCAGAATCCGTTCGACCGGCACAAAGCTGTCACCAGCTTTCTTCGCCAGCTTGGCGGCTTCATCCAGCACTTTGACGGTTTGCTGGTCCATGTAAGTCTGGCCCGCGTCGCCCGTAACCTTCGGCAACTTCGAGAATGCAAGATTAACCGCTTCGATGACGCGCTCGGGGGCTCCCCCGGCGCTTTTGATCAGGTTGGCGGCAAGCCCCTGATCGTCATCAAGCAATGCTTTCAATAAATGTTCCGGTACAAGCCTCTGGTGGCTTTCCCGCATCGCGATCGTCTGTGCAGCCTGTAGAAAGCCACGCGACCGCTCTGTGAACTTTTCTAAGTCCATCGGTCTCTCCTCTTATAAGCGCCCGATTTGAATGCCCGCTCGTGCGGCACATCCTTTAAAGGCCTTGCAGGTTATTTGGGCACCGTTCCGCCAGTCTGCAAGAGGCAGGGAACCGCAAGTCGCGCTCGGAGTTACCCATGCAGAAGCAGCCATATGAGGCGACGATGAGCACTTACGGAACAGATATCGGTCCAGTGACTTTCAATCCGGCCAATCGCACCTTCGAAGCGCTTGTAAGTTTCCGTGAAGCTGGGGAAGTCATCCGCGTTCCCTGCAGTCTTCGGTTTCCCCTCGACACGGACGCGAATGTCGTGATGTGCGCGCTGATCCGTCAGGCCAGGGAAAAACGCCGTCTGGCGCGTGCGCCATTGACGTCGCGCTTGCGGAACGTCGCCTTAAGCGAAGTCGCTGAAATGGCGTCCGGAATGCTGCGCGGGAATAGACCTTACGCGGCTTGATCCTTCGCGGCGCAACAACTCACACTTGCGCCGCACCTGTCTGCCTGCCAGAACGCGCCAACTCCGGAGGTGCTTATGGCCGATGATCGTCTCATCGTGGCGCTTGATGTCCCGAGCGCAATCGAAGGTCTCGCGCTTGCCGACCGACTTGGGAATAGCGTGTCTTTCTATAAAATCGGTCTGGGAATGCTGACTGGCGGTGGTCTTGCGCTGGCCAATGAACTGAAAGTCGACCACGGCAAGCGCATTTTCCTCGACATGAAATTGTTCGACATCGGCGCGACGATCGAAGCAGCCGTGCGTGGGCTGGCGCAGTTCGATATCGACTTCCTTACAGTGCATGGCGACCCTCAAGTCGTGTGCGCGGCACGCGAGGGTGCCAGCAGCAGCGACTTGAAGATACTTGCGGTGACAGTGCTGACTTCGCTTGATCGCGACGATCTGGACGCAGCACAGATCCGCAGCGGTTCTATCGCGGATATCGTGACCGAACGCGCCAGTCGAGCCTTCGAGGCCGGGGCGCACGGTGTTGTTGCGTCACCCCACGAAGCGCGGCTTATAAGAGCGCTGCCCGAGGCGGCAGGTCGTTTGATCGTTACGCCCGGAGTTCGGCCAAAAGGCTCGGCGCCTGACGATCAAAAACGGATCATGACACCCGGTGAGGCGAT
>JBBKWG010000127.1:0-17726 GCA_037968835.1 Paracoccaceae bacterium | reverse complement strand
ATCGTGGTCGACCCCAGATCAATCGCCAGCCCGAAAAGCCTACCCTCGTAATATCCGGGCCAGATGTCGATCAACGCATGACGCGCCGCCTTGTGGTCCTTCCAGAGCGCGACCGTCACCGACCACTTGCCCTTGCGCAGGACCGGCTGAAGTTTGCGCAGAACGGGCAGGGGCACGTCGATACTGCCAATGTCCCAGTCGCGTTTCAGAGCTTCCTCAAGGCGTTGCAAATCGCCCGATGGATCCTGCATGTCGGGTTCGCGCACCTCGACATAGTAAAGCCGTGTCGCCGGGTTCATCGTGATGCTGCGCGCCGAGGCCGCCTTGCGCACCACCTGCTTGTGCACCTGGCTTTCGCGCGGCACGTCGATCACGACGTCGCCCTGGACCGTGGCCTGACAGCCAAGCCTGCGACCGTCGATCAGGCCGCGAATGGATTTGTAGCGTTCCTCGACCGCGTTCCAATCGGAAAGTGCATCTTCCGCGACGGTGACGCCGTGTTTGGGGAACTGGCCGAAGCTGGGCGTGACCTGGCATTTCGAACAGATCCCGCGTCCGCCGCAGACCGAATCGAGATCGACGCCAAGTTGACGCGCAGCCGTCAGAACCGGCGTCCCAACCGCAAAATGCCCCCGTTTGCCGGAGGGCGTGAAAATCACCAATGCCGTATCAGTCATGGAAGTCCTGCTCTGTCCGCGGGTCACATTAGCGCATTGAAAAGGCGAGGAAAGCCCGCAAGCGCCAGATTTCGACCTCGAAACGTCATGCCAGCATCCTCAAAACGCCCGAATGGGAAGCGATGGTTGGATTTGTGTAGTTGGTTCCGGGGAGGTTTGCCCGATGTTGTCCGATATTCTGACCATGATTGCCGTGCTCTATGTGGCGGCTCAGTGGTCGCTGCTGGTCCATCTTGAAGGGCGTTGGCGCATTGCCGCGTTCCTGCCCGCGCCGTTCATCGCCAGCGCGGTGTGCCTGTCGCTTCTGACGGGGATATTCGACACGCTGCTTTCGGCGGTCGTTCTGAACCTCGCGGTGCCTTTCGGCGCGGTCTACCTGATGACACTCACCGTGCTGTGGCTGATTTTCGGACGCGGGCATGGCGATCAGGGGTCGCGCAACACCTCGGCGCCGTAAAGCCAGACGCCTAGTGGCACCGGAAGCACCGCCGCTGCGATCACGAGGATCGACAGCCAGGGACGAAACAGGCGGCTGAATCCGGACGCAAGCGCGATGCCGCCGCCGCCACCAACCAGCGCATTGCCCGGCACGTTCAGCAAGACCGCCAGAATGAGATAGCGACCGGTGCCGGCGATCGGAACCATCCAGCCGGGCAGGCCCGTCGTGAGATGGGCCAGTCGCTTTTTGCGGTCCATCGGTTCCAGCTTTTCGATCAGACGACAGGCGCGCACCATTCGCAGGTCGGCGAACACACCGTGGAGCCAGGCATGGGGCAGAAAGCGCCCGACAAGAAATGCCAGCGCCAGCCCCAGGACCGTGGCGATATAGACGAAGGGTGCCACTTCGGAGCCGCGAAGGATCAGAAGGCTCAGCCCGATTTCGATGCCGGGCACGAACGGCACCGCCAGAAGCAGCGCATAGCTCAACAGCAACAGGCCAAGAACGCTCAGCATCAGCGGCATGTTCTGCGATTGGTCGGCCTTGAGGATCGCCCAATCCATGACGTTGTGGATCAATACGACCGCCAGGACGACGATGGCGATGCGCGCGGCAAGGCGAACAAATCCAAGCCAGACCGGGGGAAGATCGGTTTCATCACTCATCGTGGCATGACAATGACCGCGCCGGTGTTCTACGTCCAGTGCGCTTGCGCTATTGCCGCGCCCACTCGCAGAGATCGGTGCCGGGAAACGCCTCAAGCCGTTCGACCGCACCTGCCGGCACGCGCCGCGAGCAGCCTTCGAGGTCATCGGCGTGAACGAAAGCAGCGACGGTTCCCGCTTCGAGACCTTGCGAACAAAGCTGAGCGCCGGGCGTCAGGGTTTCGACCATCCGTTCGCCATCATCTGCGTCCGCCACGAAAATCCATGTCTCGGCAGTTCCGTTTTCCACGCATACCGAATGCGCGTCAGCCAGTGCCGGAAGCGGGATCAACAGGGCGAAAGCGAGGGGGATGACAAAGCGCATGTGGTCAGCCTGCGTCGGCGCGTCGATGCGGTCCAGTCACAATGACCGCACTTTAAGGTGAAGGCGGCGCGAGGCAAGTGTGAACGCCGCAGGCCCGGATCTGAGGTAGGATCTCCCGACAATGAAAATGAGGGAGGATACCATGAAGAGATCGTCTGCCGGATCGGCAACTTTGCTCGCCGCTATGTTGCTCGCGGGAAGCGTCCATGCTCAGGAGTTCGGCACCGACGCCGATGCGGAATACGCTGGTCTGCTTTGGGAGGTGATGCAGGAATCGCGCCTTTCGGGCGAAAACGCGCTTTACGGTTTCCCTTATGCAGGTGTCGATCCCCACGGCGCGATGCTTGAAACATTCTACACCGAGGCGACCGTTGACGGACACACCGGCACGCTTGTGGTCAAGCGCAACTACGGTCCGGCGGGGGTGACAAGCGACGAAGTGATCGGCGATCCCGCCGGGCATCTGGCCGCCCTGACAGTGATGTTTCGCCGCGAGGAGGGATATGACGCGGACAACCAGAACTGGTTCTGGGTGAAATACCTGCCCGACGGCACGCTCGATCAGAACCCCGACGGGATGATGCTGGCCGGTCGAGTTGCCAAGGGTGCGGATCAGGGCTGCATCGCCTGCCATTCCGGCGAGGAGGACTACCTGTTCACGACCGATTCAGCGATCCCGATGATGAACTGATCCGGAACTGAAAAGGACTGGCGCGATGACCCGCGCCAGACCTTTCAATTTCTGGAAGTCCGCTGCTTGTAGATCAGGCCCGGCGACGCCGCCGTCCGTCACGACCGGGGCGCGAGCTGCCGGCGTCAATGGAAGCCTGACTGGCCGTCGCGAAGTCCTGTCCTTCCGCCACCGCATCGAGAACCCGGCTGAAGCGAATCCAGGTCGATCCGTTCGGGTCGTGGTTCATCAGGAAGTTCGCGGCCCGGATCGCTTCCATTTCAACGGCTCGCACCGGGTTCATGATCGCACTGGTCATCCCCGCAGCCATCGCCATCGGCAGAAACGCGGCGTTGATCCCGTGACGATGCGGCAGCCCGAACGAGATGTTGGACGCGCCGCAAGTCGTGTTCACGCCAAGCTCGGTTCTCAGCCGATTGACCAGCGTGAAAACCTGACGGCCCGCGCTGGCCATCGCACCGACCGGCATCACCAGCGGATCGACCACGATGTCATGCGCCGGAATGCCGAAATCGGCGGCCCGCTCGACGATCTTCTTGGCGACGGCAAACCGCACGTCCGGGTCTTCGGAAATGCCGGTGTCGTCGTTCGAGATCGCAACCACCGGCACGTTGTATTTCTTGACCAGCGGCAGAACCAGTTCCAGCCGCTCTTCCTCGCCCGTGACCGAGTTCAGAAGCGGGCGACCCTCGGCAGCCTCCAGACCGTTTTTTAGCGCACCGGGCACCGAGGAATCGATGCAGAGCGGCACGTCGACCAGCGACTGTATCCGCATCACCAATTCGCGCATCAGCGTCGGTTCGACGAAGTTGTTGTCGGCGTAGCGCGGGTCTTCGGCCATCTTGTTGGTGAAAACGGCGCCCGAGTTCACGTCCAGCACCATTGCCCCGCACGCCACCTGTTCCAGCGCATCCCGCTCGACGGTCGTGAAGTCCCCGGCTTCGAGTTCGGCAGCCAGCTTCTTGCGCCCCGTCGGATTGATGCGCTCGCCGATCACGCAGAACGGCTCGTCAAATCCGATGACGACGGTCTTGCTCTTGGACTCAAGGACGGTGCGGGTCATGTGGCTCTTTCAGTTTGGGGTCAGGCCGTGGCGGCCGCTGGGCGGGCCGAGGCACCGCCGCGAGAAATCGCCCATTCGGCATTGGTCTTGATCCCGCCAAGCGGGAAGAAATGGACGTTGGAGATCGCGAAATCCGGATGTGCGGCCTTGTGGGCTGCCAGCGCCGAAACGATGTCGTCGGGCTCGTAGGGGAGGACCAGTTTGGTCACGTCCATCGCGCGCTTTTGCAGCACGCGCAGCGACGGGCCGACGCCGCAGGCAATGGCGAACTTGATGAGGGTCTGCAGCTTCGCCGGACCGGCGATGCCGATGTGGATCGGCAGGTCGATGCCCGAGGCCTGAACCGCGTTAGCCCATTTGATGATCGGATCGGCCTCGAACGCGAATTGCGTGACGATGGCCATCTTGGCATCGGTGCGGTTGGCGAAATCCTGCTTCCACGACAGCGCCGCCGCCACGTTCGCGTCGCCGCCATTGGGGTCGATGTCGCGGTTGCCTTCGGGATGGCCGGCGACGTGCAGGCGCTTGAAGCCCGCCTTGTCGAACGCGCCGGTCTCCAGAAGGTGCATCGAGTGATGGAATATCCCATGCGGTTCGCGCACACCGCCCGCAAGCAAAAGCGCCTGATCGACGCCCGCTTCGCCCTGATAGCGGGCGATCCAATCCTCAAGCATCATCTGATCGGCGATGATCCGGGCCGGGAAATGCGGCATGACGCGATAACCATCCGCGCTCAGACGCTTTGCCGTCGCCACCATCTCGTGGATCGGGGTGCCTTCGATATGCGCGATGTAAACGCGGGTGCCTTCGGGCAGCAGAGCGCGAAAATCGTCGACCTTTTCCGCCGTCCGCGGCATGACCTCGATCGAGAAGCCGTCTAGAAAGGCCTCGACCTTGGGGTCGGGTCGCTGACCGGCATCGGACTTCCGCTTGAATTGCAACAAAGCCAACAGAGCATTCCTTATGTCGCGGGCGCTCACGCCCATCCGTCGTTGTCGATCAGAGCCTTGATCCGCTCTTGATCGTATTCGGTGTCGATACGGGCGGCTTCGGCCTGCGCGACCTCTGCGGGCTCTCCGGCGACCTCATACGGGGCCGCCTTGCGCCATTCCGTCATATAGGCGTCGCTGTCCTTGGCCCCGATTTTCATCGCCGTGCGGTCGATTGCCTGCTCGAAACGCTCGGGCAGCGGGGCCTTGGACCCCTGCCGACCCTTGCCGACGATGACCTGCGCGGGGATATCGCGCCAATAGACTATGGTTACGCCGGGCATGTCGCCTCCCTTACCTTGCGCGCTGTCCTACGCTCATTTCGCCAAAGCCGATGGCGATTTTCGACATCTCTTATGCGCTTCGCGACCTGCGTGAAATTAGGCGGGTTCGGCGTTGGGCGGTACCCCTTGGGACATGAATACTTCTCAAGATGTTCGTGAGGCACAGCGCCAAGACTTGCGCGGATCGCTGCGCCCCCCTAGGGTAAAGCCAACCAGACATCGGAGGGCGATATGCCGCCCAAGCGTCCAACGGGCGCTGACCGGTTCCCGCACAAGGTCGAGCCTGTCCCGCCCGTAAAAGCAGACCCAGCCGAGCTATATGCCGCGCTGGACCTCGGCACCAATTCGTGCCGCATGCTGATTGCCCAACCCAAGGGCAACCAATTCCACGTCGTCGACAGCTTCTCGAAATCGGTGCAGCTTGGTATCGGCCTCGAAGCCTCG
Source organism: Paracoccaceae bacterium (assembly GCA_037968835.1). Taxonomy (GTDB): domain Bacteria; phylum Pseudomonadota; class Alphaproteobacteria; order Rhodobacterales; family Rhodobacteraceae; genus JBBKWG01. The sequence goes on along the minus strand of JBBKWG010000127.1, from coordinate 12,110 downwards.
GGGCGTTTGTCGCGCGGATCAATGAACAGGACCGTGCAGGCGCTGCGTATCTGTCAGAAAAAACTTGAAAAGCATGATGTTAAGCGGATGCGGCTGGTCGCGACCGAAGCCTGCCGCCGGGCCTCGAACGGGGCGCAGTTCATGGCCAGCGTGACGCGCGAAACCGGACTGACGCTGGAAATCATCAAGCCCGAGGAGGAAGCACGGCTCGCCGTCATCTCGTGTGCGCCACTGGTTTCGACCCGGACCGAACAGCTTCTGGTCGTCGACATCGGCGGCGGTTCGACCGAGCTTGTCTGGATCGACATCAGCCGGGTGCCCCGGATCGACCGACCGCGCGCCATCATGCGATTGCACGCCGGGTTTTCGCCCGATCTGAACTCGCCATTTCCCTCGGCACGGGTTGTCGACTGGATTTCGGTGCCGCTTGGGGTCGCGACGCTGCGCGATCAGTTCGACGATGTCGAAGACGATTCCGCACGCTTTGCGCTGATGAGCTGGTTTTTTGAGGAGAACCTGTCGGCGTTTTCGCCCTACGAATCCGAGCAGACCCGCGAAGGCTTCCAGATCATCGGCACCTCGGGCACCGTAACCACGGTCGCTGCCAGCCATCTGGGATTGCGCCGGTATGACCGCAGCAAGGTCGACGGGCTGCGCATGACGTCCGACCAGATCGACAAGGTGATCCGGAACTATCTGGATCTGGGCGAGGAAGGGCGCAGGCTCGATCCGCGGATCGGCCGGGACCGCCACGCGCTTATCATGTCCGGTGCCGCGATCCTTCAGGCGCTGCTCAGAGTGTGGCCAACCGACCGCTTGTCCGTCGCCGACCGGGGTCTACGCGAAGGATTGCTATACTCGCAAATGTCGGCCGACGGGGTGCTGGACGACGGGCCTTACTGAGCGCAGCATTACACGCGCGCTGATTTCAATGGCCGCGATTATGAGTGCGGGCGTATAGATCCGCGACCATCCGGCTGGCCGTCTTTTCGAACAGGCAGGGGATGACAGCGTGAACGGCGGCGGCACCGGCGGCAGCCAGAAGTTTCAGCGAAAACCCACCGGCAAATTTCGCGTGCGCGATGTAACTTTCATCGACGCTGGCGGGGTGATCCAGAAAGACGCGTGCAATCATGAGTTCGATCCTCTCGAAATGATGTGGCCTGTATCGCTCAATTCGGGTGGGATGTTCTCCCAATTTGAGCATCGTTGCTTGAAATGTCGTGAATTATTCCCAATGATCGCCGCATGACTGTGACAATTGATGATCTGGATCGCAAAATCCTCGCCGAATTGCAACGCGACGCGTCGCAAAGCCTCGATGTCCTTGGCGACAGGATCGGACTTTCGCGCAACGCCACGTGGCGGCGTGTGCGGGCGCTCGAAGCCTCGGGCGTTATTCGCGCGCGGGTCGCGTTGCTGGATGCCGACAAGCTGGGGCTGGCGCTGACGGTGTTCATCCTGATCCGCACCAATCGCCACGATCCCGGCTGGCTCGACGCCTTTTCCCGCGCCACCCGCGAGATGCCGGAGATCCTCGGCGCCTATCGCATGACCGGAGATCTGGACTACCTGGTGCGCGCGCGGGTGACCGACATGCAGGCTTATGACCGCCTTTATCAGCGGCTCATTCGCAAGGTCGAGATGTCGGACGTTTCGGCTTCTTTTGTGATGGAAGACCTCAAGGACACAACCGCGTTGCCACTTTGATATTGGAATTGGACCGGGCAAATGCTGGCAGCGAAACAGAGCGTCGGCGCCCTTGGTGCGCGTAGCAAGATCGGATATGCGCGGCTGAACTGAACGGAGCCGCGCCCATGCCCGCAACCTATATCTACCTCATCCTCGCGATCGCCGCCGAAACCATCGGCACGACGGCGCTTCAGGCCAGCCACCAGTTTTCGCGCCTGGTGCCGTCGATTGTCGTCGTCTTTGCCTACGGCGCGTCGTTCTACCTATTGTCGCTGACGCTCAAGGTGATGCCCGTCGGGCTGGTCTACGCCATCTGGTCCGGACTCGGCATCGTGTTCATCGCGGCGATCGGACGGGTCGTTTTCGGCCAGCGACTGGACCTGCCGGCGCTGATCGGAATCGGGCTGATCCTGGTGGGCATCCTGATTATCCACCTGTTTTCCACGGCAACTCCGCACTAGCGGCGGCGCACCTTCGGGACTGATGTTCCGACGCTGCGATAGCGGGCTTCGGGATGCGGCGGCGTGCCGTGGGTGCGCTGCCAGAATCCGGGACCGCCAAGGCGCAGCCAGACCGGAAGCGTCAGCAACACACCCGCCAGAAAGCCGCCCGCGTGCGCCCAATATGCGACGCCGCCACCGCCCGTCGGCGTCATGGAGCCCTGAAACAACTGAATGCCAAGCCACGCACTCAAGACGATCCACGCCGGGACCGGCAATATCCGGAAGATGACGATCAGGATGATAACCACATCGACCCGCGCGCGTGGAAAAAGCAGAAGATAGCCCCCCATCACACCCGCAATCGCGCCCGACGCGCCGACCATCGGAACAAGGCTGGTCGGGTCGGAATAGGTTTGCGCCAGCGCCGCTGCGAGCCCGGCCGCGAGGTAGAAGGCGAGAAAGCTGAAATGGCCCATCATATCTTCCAGGTTGTCGCCAAAAACCCACAGAAACAGCATGTTACCCACCAGATGCATGATGCTGCCGTGCAGGAACATCGACGTGATGTAGGTCTCGGGCTGGAAGATGGCGGGCACGAGGCCCCATGAGAAAAAGAACCGCCCCAAGGCGGCGTCGTTGGAAAAAAGCGACCAGTAACTGAGGAAAACCCCGACGTTTATGGCGATCAGCGCCCAAGTCACGAAGGGGGTGCGGGTCGACGGGTTATGATCGCGGATCGGAAACATGCCTGAGAGGTAGCGGGTTCATGGACACTCGCCAAGTCGGCGTGGGCGGATTTCAATCGAAGATCTGCGTAACTGGCTTCAACGAAAAGATAATTTCGCTTCGAGGCGGAAACTGTAACCGCGCGCGCAGGGGGGATCTCGTCATCGTGACTTGACGGAGCGCGCGACCGCGCCAGAATTCGGGTTATGCGCATATATGCCCTAACACTCCCGCTCGCCCTTGCCACCGCCGCCTTCGTTTCCGTGGCGCACGCCGATTGTCCTGCGTCCCCCGATATTGCCGAAGCGCAAGAGATCCTGTTCCAGCAGGTCCAGGCCGCGCCCGACGAATTGACGGCGCGGGTTATCTCGAACCGCCTGTGGGAACTCTGGGCGACGGCACCCGACGAGACTGCGCAGGCCCTGCTGGATCGCGGCATGAGTGCGCGCGCGTCCTGGGATTTCGAGACGGCAGTAGAGGCATTCGACGAGTTGACGGCCTATTGCCCGGATTACGCCGAGGGCTATAACCAGCGCGCCTTCGTGAACTTCATCCGGCAGGATTTCCCGACCGCGCTCGTTGATCTCGACCACGCACTTGACCGCGCGCCGCGTCACGTCGCGGCGCTGTCGGGCAAGGCGCTGACACTGATGGGGATGGGGCGCGACGACGAAGCGCAAGACATCCTGCGCGCCGCGATAGAGATCAATCCCTGGCTGCCGGAACGCACACTTCTTGTCGAACCAAAGGGCGAAGAACTCTGAGCCGGCCCGCGATTTGAAGGGGTCCACAATTGGGGGTCGCAGCGCGCAAAATGTTGTGGCATCACATCCGCATGCGGGCGTGGCGAAATCGGTAGACGCAGCAGACTTAAAATCTGCTTCCCGAATGGGAGTGCGGGTTCAAGTCCCGCCGTCCGCACCAGTTGGCCCGATGGGCATGGCAAACACCGGCCAGAAACAATTGGATCATCCCGTGTCACCGTGTCAAACCTCGGGCAATTCTGACGGACGGCACATATGGCATCCTCTTCGATTCGACTTGGCGTGGACATTGGCGGGACGTTCACCGACGTCGTGCTGGAAAGCGGCGACGAGTCGCACTCCGTCAAGGTTCTGACGACCTATGCCGCCCCGGAAAACGCCATTATCGACGGTATGCATCAGGTCTGCGGGCGGGCCGGGGTATCGCCCGCGGAGATCGCGCAGATCATCCACGGGACAACGCTGGCAACCAACGCGCTGATCGAACGAAGGGGCGCGAAGACCGCGTTGATCACGACCGAGGGCTTCCGCGATGTGATCGAAATGCGCACTGAATCGCGGTTCGAGCAATACGATCTGAACCTGAACCTGCCCGAACCGCTTTTGCCGCGCGAGCGACGATACACCCTGCGCGAACGCGTCGATGCCACGGGCGAAGTGCTGATCGAACTTCAACGATCCGAGGTCGAGGCGCTGGCGGCCCGGATCGCCGAAGCCGGCTATGAAAGCATCGCGGTCGGGCTGATCCATTCCTATCTGAACGACGCCCACGAGCGCCTGATCCGCGACGTTCTGGCCGAACGTCTGCCGGATGTGATGGTGTCGCTGTCGTGCGAAGTCAGCCCGCAGATGCGCGAATACGAACGCTTCAACACGGTGGTCGCGAACGCCTATATCAAGCCGCTGATGAAATCCTATCTGGGACGACTTGCAGGCCGTCTTGGCGACGAGGGCGTCGATTGCAGCATTTTTCTCATGCATTCCGGCGGTGGCATCATCTCTCTGGAAAGCGCCGCCGATTTCCCGGTGCGGCTGGTCGAATCCGGCCCGGCGGGGGGCGCGGTTTTTGCCGCCAACATCGCGGCGCGTTACGGGCTCGACAAGGTGCTGAGCTTCGACATGGGCGGGACCACCGCGAAGATTTGCCTGATCAAGAACCAGACGCCGAAAACCGCGCGGGTGTTCGAGGTGGCGCGGACCTATCGCTTCAAGAAGGGCTCCGGGATGCCGATCTCGATTCCTGTCATCGACATGGTCGAAATCGGGGCCGGGGGCGGTTCGCTTGCCCATGTCGACGCGATGCGCCAAATCCGGGTCGGGCCGGAAAGTGCAGGCTCCGAACCCGGGCCTGCGTGTTACGGGCGTGGCGGTGACAAGCCCGCCGTGACCGACGCGGATCTGGTGCTCGGGAAGCTCGATGCCGACAATTTCGCTGGCGGTTCCATCAAGCTTCACGCCGATGCCTCGCAAGTCGCGTTGACCCGTCATCTGGGCGACGTGCTGGACATGGACGCCGCCACCGCCGCGTTCGGTCTGGCCGAGGTGGTGGACGAGAACATGGCGAACGCGGCGCGGGTTCACGCGGTCGAAAACGGCGAGGATCTGAGCGGCTACACCATGATTGCCTTCGGCGGCGCGGCACCGCTGCACGCCGGTCGGTTGTGCGAGAAACTGGGTGTGGCGCGCCTGCTGGTGCCACCGGGTGCCGGGGTCGGCTCGGCCATCGGTTTCCTGCGCGCGCCGTTCAGTTTCGAGGCCAACCGATCCGTCTACATGAAGCTGTCGGCGTTCGAGCCCGAGACGATCCGCGCGCTGCTGACCGACCTCAAGACGGAAGCGACGGGCTTTGTGCGGACCTGCGACGCGAACGCCGAAATATTGAACGAATTCAAGGTTTACATGCGCTATACCGGACAGGGCTGGGAGATCCCGATCGTGTTGAGCGAAGCGCAGGCGATGACCCCCGACGCCGCTACGTTCGAGCGGTTGTTCAGTGAGGATTACACCAAGCTGTTCGGCCGCACGGTCGCGGGGATGGATGTGGAAATCACCGTCTGGTCGGTCAACGCGACAACGCCGCCACAATCGGTCGAACGGGTCAGTCCGGCCCGCGCCGGCTCCCAGGCGCCCAGCGATACGACGCGCAGGATGTTCGATCCGGCCCTTGGCGCATTCACTGACGCGCGCGTCTTCCAGCGTGACGCGATGAAGACCGGACAGACAGCGGAAGGTCCGGCGGCAATCACCGAGGACGAAACGACGATCATCGTGCCGAAAAGCCGCCGCGCAATCCGCCAGCCCGACGGCTGCATCGACATCACACCGCAGGGCTGAGGGGAACGAATGGCCAGTGAACACTCCACCGTCGCGCATCAGGTAATGTGGAATCGCCTGATCTCGGTTGTCGAAGAACAAGCGCAAGCCCTTGTGCGCACGGCGTTTTCCACATCTGTCCGGGAAGCTGGCGACTTGTCGGCGGGGGTCTATGACACCCACGGGCAAATGCTGGCGCAGGCCGTCACCGGCACCCCCGGCCACGTCAACGCGATGGCCGACGCCGTGGCGCATTTCATCCGCCGGATCGGACGGCAGAACATCTATCAAGGCGACGTCTATGTGACCAACGACCCGTGGGAAGGCACCGGCCACCTGCACGACATCACCATGGTCACGCCATCTTTCCACAACGGTGTTCTGGTCGGCTTCTTTGCCTGCACCGCCCATATCGTCGACATCGGCGGGCGCGGGTTCGGGGCCGACGCGGCAAGCGTCTATGAGGAGGGGCTTTACCTTCCGATCATGAAATTCGCCGAGCGCGGCACCGTCGATGAGACCCTGATCCGCATCGTGCGCGGCAATGTCCGCGAGCCTGACCAGTTGGTCGGTGATATGTATGCGCTGGCGACCTGCAACGAAATCGGGCACCGCCGCCTGATCGACATGATGCGCGAGTTCGACCTGGAACACCTCGACGGCATCGCGGCCTTCATCCTCGACAACTCGCGCCGCGCCACGATCGAGCGGATCGCCGCGCTGCCAAGGACCAGCGCGGCCGGCGAAATGACCATCGACGGGTTCGACACACCGATCACGTTGAAAGTGAAGCTGACGGTCGCCGAGGATCATATCCTGTCCGATTTCACCGGCACATCGGGACTCGACAAGAAGGGCATCAACGTGCCGCTGGTCTATACCAAGGCCTATGCCTGCTACGCGCTGAAATGCGCCATCGCGCCGGAAATCCCCAACAACGCCGCGTCGCTGGAGCCGTTCCGGATCGAAGCACCGGTCAATTCCATCGTCAACGCGGTGCACCCCGCGCCGGTCGCGCTGCGCCACATCATCGGACATTTCATCCCCGACACCGTTTACGACGCGCTCGACAAGATCATTCCCGGCGTCGTGCCGGCCGAAGGGGCAGGGTGCCTGTGCAATTTCCAGGTCTCGCTCAGAACGCGCTCCGATGCGCGTGCGCCGAGCGATGCGGTGCGCGCCGAAGTGCTGACGTTCAACTCCGGCGGCGCGGGCGCGCGCCCCGAGCATGACGGCCTGAACGCCACCGCCTTCCCGTCCGGCGTCATGACCATGCCGATCGAGGCGACCGAACACGCCGGACCCGTGATCATCTGGAGGAAGGAATTGCGCCCTGATTCAGGTGGTGCGGGAAAACAGCGCGGCGGACTTGGGCAGTTCATGGAAGTCGGCGCGCGCGAAGGGCACGAATTCGACTTTCAGGCGATGTTCGACCGTGTCGATCACCCCGCGCGTGGCCGCCGTGGCGGTGGCGCGGGTGCGGCGACGACAATCGCGCAGGACGACGGCGCGAAAATGCGCGGCAAGGGCAAGCAGTTCGTCCCCCACGGCCGCAAAGTCATGCTCGCGCTTCCGGGTGGTGCGGGCTACGGCGATCCGAAGGAACGGCCCGCCGATAGTGTCAGACGGGATCTGGCGCGCGGCTATATCTCGGCTGAAACCGCGCGCCGAGATTACGGACTTGGGGACACTGAAATCGCGGCAGTCGAAGCCGCCGTGCGCAAGGGAGAGACGATAGAATGAGTAGTGCGCTGCAAGCTCCGAAGCACCAATCCTATGACATCGTCATCGTCGGCGGTGCCATCATGGGCTCGTCGACGGCGTGGTTCCTGACCGAACAGAAAGACTTCGACGGCCGGGTTCTGGTGGTCGAGCGCGACCCGACCTATTCGGCCTGTTCGACCGCCCACACCAATTCATGCATGCGCCAGCAATTCTCGACGGAACTGAACGTGCGTATTTCGCAATTCGCCGCCGATTTCGTGAAGAACCTGCGCACCTACATGGGTGGCGATGAACGGGTGCCCGAGCTTAAGATCCACAGCTTCGGTTACATGTACCTGGCCGACACCGAAGCCTTCGCCAACGTCCTGCGCGAGAACCAGAAGGTGCAGAACGCGGCAGGTGCTGCGACCCGCGTGATGACCGGAGCTGAAATCAAGCGCACGTATCCGTTCTACAACGTCGACGACATCGTGCTTGGCTCGATCAACACGGTCGACGAGGGCTATTGGGACGGCAGCACCGTGTTTGACTGGTGGCGTCGCCAAGCCCGCGAGCGCGGCGTCGAGTATATCGGCAACGAGGTGGTGGCGATCACGAAAAATGCCGCCGGCACCAGGGTCGAAAGCGTCACGCTGAAATCGGGCGAGGTCATCGCCTGCGCTCAGGTCGTCAACGCCTCGGGACCACGCGCGGTTCTGACGTCGCGGATGATCGGGGTCGAGATGCCGGTCGAGCCGCGCAAACGCTTCAGTTGGGTCTTCACCGCCGAAAAGCCGATCGACCGCGATCTGCCGCTGACCATCGACCCGTCGGGCGTCCACGTGCGCGAAAATGGCGGCGGCACCTATCAGGCGGGCGGACACGCCGATATCGACCCCGCTGTCGATTACGACGATTTCGCGATGGATCACTCGATCTGGGAAAACCATATCTGGCCAGCAATCGCCACGCGCATCCCGCAATTCGACGCGATCAAGGTGCAAAGTGAATGGGCCGGTCACTATGCCTACAACACGCTCGATCACAACGCCATTATCGGACCGCATCCGGAGGTCGAAAATTTCTTCTTTATCAACGGCTTCTCTGGCCACGGGCTACAACAATCCCCGGCCATGGGACGCGGCCTTGCGGAAATGCTGGTGCACGGCGAATTCCGCAGCCTCGATCTGTCGCCGTTCGGTTTCTCGCGTGTGATCGAGAACCGTCCCTATATCGAAAAGGCCATCATCTGAGACCCGCACAGCGCGCCAACGCCACGTGCCGGACGTTGCGCCTTGTGCGGGTTTTCCGTAAGCCCTGAACCAGCAACATGGATCGCTGAGCCTCGTGAACGCCGTCATCTTCATTCCTGCCCGGTATAAATCCCTGCGCTTTCCGGGCAAACCGCTCCAGGAATTGCGCGGGGCAACCGGGCAATCCCGCTCGCTGATCCGGCGCAGTTGGGATGCTGCGGTTGCCGTGGCCGGAGTCGATGCGGTCCACGTGCTGACCGACGACACCCGTATCGCGGACGCGGTGACGGCGTTCGGCGGATCGACCCTGATGACATCGCCCGAATGTCGCAACGGAACCGAACGCTGCGCCGAGGCTGTCGCACTTCTGGACGGGCAGCCGGATATCGTCGTGAACCTGCAAGGCGACGCGCCGCTGACGCCGCCGGAGTATGTCGAGGCATTGCTGGACGCGATGGCGGACCCTGATATCGTCATGGCGACCCCGGTTCTTCGCACCCCGCCCGCACATCTGGCCTCGCTCCAGGATGATCGGCGTGCCGGGCGTGTCGGTGCAACCACCGCGGTCTTCGCATCAAATGGAAACGCGCTCTATTTCTCGAAGGAAATCATACCCTTCTACGACAACGCCTCACCCGACGCGGTGCCTGTGTTCCACCACGTCGGCTGCTACGCCTATCGCCCCGACGCCCTGAAACGCTATGCCGCACTGCCCGAGGGACCGCTGGAAAAGCGCGAGGGACTGGAACAACTCCGCTTCCTCGAACACGGCGTCCCGGTGCGCTGCATCGAGGTCGAAGCGCGTGGCCGGGCGTTCTGGGAATTGAACAATCCATCTGACGTGCCCCTGATCGAGGCCATCATGGCGAGGGAGGGCATCGAATGAACAACGTCCAGATCGGCGACCTCAATATCGCCAACGACCGCCCGTTCACGTTGATTTCCGGTCCGTGTCAGTTGGAAAGCTACACGCACGCGAAAATGCTGGCCGAAACGCTTGCCGCAACCGCCGCCGGGCTTGGCATCGGATATGTCTTCAAGGCCAGTTTCGACAAGGCCAACCGCTCGAGTCTGAAGGGCGAGCGCGGCGTCGGGATCGAGGCGGGGCTCGATATCCTCGCCCGCATTCGCGACGACATCGGCTGCCCGGTCCTGACCGACATCCATACAGCCGATCAGTGCGCCCTGGCTGCAAGCCATGTCGATATCCTGCAAATCCCTGCGTTCCTGTGCCGTCAGACCGACCTGTTGCTGGCGGCGGGAGAAACCGGCGCTGTGATCAACGTCAAAAAGGGTCAGTTCCTTGCGCCCTGGGATGTGCAGAACATCGTCGATAAGATCGAAGCCACTGGAAACAAACGCATTCTTCTGACCGAACGGGGCGCGAGTTTCGGCTACAACATGCTGGTCAGCGACTTCCGCAGCCTGCCGATCATGGCCCGCACCGGGTATCCGGTGGTGTTCGACGCGACGCATTCAGTGCAGCTTCCGGGCGGGCAGGGCACGTCGTCGGGCGGACAGGCAGAATTCGTGCCGGCCCTGGCGCGCGCCGCCGTTGCCGTTGGCTGCGCGGCGGTCTTTGTCGAAACCCACGAGGATCCGGCACGCTCGCCCAGCGACGGGCCGAACATGGTCGCACTTGCCGACATGCCGAACTTGCTCAAGCGCCTGAAAGCCATCGACGATCTGACGAAGGGCGGGCAATGAGCGCTGCCGATCTTGTCGCCCGTGCACTGGCCACCGACGCAGAAGGGTTGTCGGCGCTGGGCGATGCTGTCGCGGGACTTGCCGACGAAATCAACGAGGCCGTCGCGCTGATCGCCGGGATGGAGGGCCGCCTGATCGTCACCGGACTTGGCAAATCGGGCCATATCGGCACCAAACTGGCCGCGACGTTTTCCTCGACCGGGACGCCCGCCTATTTCCTGCACCCCTCCGAAGCCAGCCACGGCGATCTGGGAATGGTGCAGCCGATCGACGTGATCCTTGCCCTGTCGTGGTCGGGCGAAACCCGCGAATTGTCCGACGTGATCGGCTATTGCAAGCGCCGCACCGTCCCGCTGATCGCGCTGACCGGCGAGCGCGACAGCACCCTGGCGCGCGCCGCGACGGTCGCGCTGGTGCTTCCGAAAGTGCGCGAGGCCTGTCCCCACAACCTTGCGCCGACGACCTCGACACTGTTGCAGATGGCGATGGGCGATGCCTTGGCGGTGTCGCTGTTGCAGATGAAGGGCTTCACGGAAGAGAGCTTTCACGGCTTCCATCCCGGCGGCACCCTCGGGACCGCATTGAAGCGCGTGGACGAGATCATGCACGGCACCGAGGATTTGCCGTTGGTGGACGCTGACGCTCCGATAATGGCCGCAATATCAATGCTTTCCGCCAAAGGGTTCGGGATCGTTGGCGTCACCGGTGCGGGCGTCTTGCAAGGGGTGATCACCGATGGCGATATCCGTCGGTATCTCGAAGCGAACGCCGGATCGACGATGCAGGCGGCGCTGCACGAAACAACGGCCTCGGCGTTGATGACGCGCGGATCGGTGACCTTGACCCAACAGATGATCGTCGGCGAAGCGCTGTCGGTCCTGCAAACCCGCCGGATTTCGGCCGCGTTCGTGGTTGAGGATGGCGTCGCGGTCGGCCTGATCACGCTTCTGCGCCTGCTCAATCGCGGCGCAGCCTAGGGAGATGTCGCCGCTTACCCGCCTTTATCTCGCGTTTTCAAGCGTTTCCGGCCCACTCTGGCGTCTGAGCCACCGACGACGGCTAAAACAAGGCAAGGAAACGCCCGCGCGACTGCCCGAGAAATACGGGATCGCGCCGCGCCCACGCCCCGAGGGTCGGGTGTTGTGGTTCCATGCCCTCAGCGTCGGTGAAAGCCTCGCCCTGATCCCGCTTATCGAGCGCGCATTGATCGACCTTCCGGACGCCCATGTTTTGCTGACGACCTCGACCGCGACCTCAGCGCAGGCGCTGGCGAAAGCGGCGCTGCCCGACCGCGCGATCCACGTATTGTTGCCGATCGACACGCGGCGGGCGGTGCGGCGTTTTCTCGATCACTGGCGGCCCGACATCGCGGTTTTCGCCGAGCTCGATTTCTGGCCGCGACTGATGTTTGAAACCCACCGACGCGGCGTCCCGATGATCCTTGTGAACAGTCGAATGTCGCCAAGCAGCTTTGCCAGCCGTCGCAAGCTTGGACCAATGATGCCCGA
>JBBKWG010000126.1:0-4206 GCA_037968835.1 Paracoccaceae bacterium | reverse complement strand
ATTACCGAGACCATCGTTGCAGACACTGCTTCAGATCAGTCCAGCATACGTCATTTCCTGAGAGGATAGTGAAAACCATCAGGTGCCCGTTCCCGGGTCCTGAAATTTCTTCAGGAGGAACAGGCAGCGATGTCCAACCAGAACGATCATTCAGGAATAGCGGCTCTCACGATCTGTGAGGCGCTTCTTCTGGCCTTGAACGACCATAAACTCCTACCCGAAAACGAGATTGTGGGTGTTTTACGCGATTCCGCTGAGACCCACGAGAACGGGTTCGGTTCGGAAAGCGAGATGGAAACGCACCGGGCAGTCGCGGCGCTGATAAATCGCATCATCGCAGGCGGCAATTCGGTGCGGCGACCATGACGCGCGACTGGCCGAAAACGAGACCGTCCCGGCTTGTTGGATAGCGCCGCAGGCGAAGAGAGACGGCCTGGCCTGTCAGAAATTGGGTGGCTTGGTTTCAAGCTGCGTTCCAAAATCATCACCCACGACAACGATTCAGAATCTCTGACGGCCCAACAGTTTCTGAAGTGCTTCCCGATCAAAGTTTAGAGAAGCGCTGTGTTCACTGGCAATGAGCAACTGTTCACCGAGCGCCGCGACTGCTTCACACGCTGAGGGCGAGAATGACCGGTTCAACTTGCCCATTGTGTTTATCCTCGCTGTCCATGTGCCGATTGCTGGCCTTGCGCTGATGCCGCTGCTGTTCGGGATGCCGCTCTTGTTTGGCCCGGTACATATCGCCTTTCTTGAAATGGTGATCGACCCGGTCTGTGCGCTGGTTTTCGAGGCCGAGCGCGAAGAGGACGGTTTGATGCAACGCCCGCCGCGCCCGGCGGATGAGCCACTATTTTCCTGGTCCACAGTGGTCTGGAGCCTGCTTCAGGGGTGGATGGTGCTGGGTATTGCGGGCTCTGCTGCTTTGTTTGCGCCCGGCTATGGCCTTGACCCCGATCAGGTGCGCGGACTGGCGTTTGCCACCTTGGTTCTGGGCGTTGTCGCGTTGATCCTGATCGATCGGTCCAACTCCAACTCTATCCTGTCGGGGTTGCTGCGGCCAAACAGGGCGCTGGCGGTTGTGCTGCCGATCGTGGCGTCGCTTCTCGCGGTGACACTCTTCTGGCCTCGGGCGCGTGACCTGCTTGGATTTGGCGTACTGGAAGGCGTCTGGCTGGCCGTGCCGCCATTGGCCGGGATCGGCGTTCTGCTGGCGCTGGAAGCGCTGAAACCGCTGTGGCGCATGGTTTTAAACGCGCGCGAACCGGCTGCACGACCGGCGTTTAAAGCGAAACCCGCTTGATGAAGGTGCATGGTGAACATTCTTACCGTCTGTTCCCATTGCCGCTAGAGTTTGACCCGCCTTAGCCGCAGCGCGTTGGTGATGACTGAGACCGAGGACAGGCTCATTGCCGCCGCTGCAATCATGGGCGACAAGAGCAGACCGGTGACGGGATAGAGCAGCCCCGCCGCGATCGGCACGCCAAGCGTGTTATAGGCGAAGGCGAAGAACAGGTTCTGCTTGATATTGCGCAGCGTGGCACGCGCCAGTTTCCGCGCCCGCACGATGCCCATCAGATCGCCGCCCAACAAAGTGATCCCGGCGCTTTCCATGGCCACATCTGCCCCGGTACCCATGGCTATGCCGACATCTGCCGCAGCCAAAGCAGGGGCGTCATTCACCCCGTCGCCTGCCATCGCGATCTTGTGGCCCTCGCGGCGCAATTCGTCGATCAGCGTCTTCTTGTCTTCCGGCAAGACGCCTGCCCGCACCTCGTCGATACCCAGTTGTCCGGCGACCGCCTGAGCGGTGCGTTCATTGTCGCCCGTCGCCATGATAACGCGCAGCCCTTGGGCATGGAGCTCTTTGATCGCCTGCGCCGTCGAGTCCTTGATCGGATCGGCCACCGCCACGATACCGGCAAGTGCACTATCAACTGCGACAAACATCGCCGTCTTGCCCTCGGCACGCAGGGTATCGGCCTTTGCTTCGGCCTGCGCCGTATCCAGCCCCATCTCGCGCATCATCGCCGCATTGCCAAGCGCAACCGAACGCCCGCCGATCTTTCCGCGAACGCCTTTGCCAGTAACCGACTCGAAATCCTCAGCCTCCTGCCGCGCCGCACCCCGCGCCTCGGCCCCCTCGACGATGGCTTCGGCCAGCGGATGTTCCGACCCGCGTTCCAACGCGGCGGCCAGCGACAGAATGTCGGCCTCGGTGACATCGCCAAGGGCGACGGTATCGGTCAGCTTGGGCTTGCCCATGGTCAGCGTGCCGGTCTTGTCGACAATCAAGGTGTCGACCGATGCCATACGCTCCAGCGCCTCGGCATCCTTGATCAGCACGCCCGCCTGCGCCCCGCGCCCCGCCGCTGTTGTGATCGAGATCGGCGTGGCCAGCCCCAACGCACAGGGGCAGGCGATGATCAGCACGGAGACCGCCGAGGCGATGGCAAAGACTAGCGCCGGGTCGGGCCCGAAGATCATCCATACGATGAAGGCGAAGATCGCTATGGCAACGACGGTCGGCACGAATATCGCCGACACCCTGTCGGCCAGCCCCTGGATCGGCGCACGTGATCGCCGTGCATTCGACACCATGGCTACGATCTGCGCCAGCACCGTATCTGCGCCGACCTTGCCCGCCTCCATCACCAGAGAGCCGTTCTTGTTGATCGTGGCCCCGGTCACCGCATCGCCCGGACCCTTTTCCACGGGCATCGATTCACCGGTCAGCATGCTTTCGTCCAGCGATGACCGCCCTTCGATCACGACACCATCCACCGGGACCGCATCGCCGGGGCGCACACGCAGCCGGTCGCCCTCGATGATGTTTTCCAGAGGCGCGTCGTATTCGGTGCCGTCCGGCAGGATGCGCCGCGCGGTCTTGGGCGCGAGGTCGAGAAGCGCGCGGATCGCGTCGCCGGTGCGTTCGCGCGCGCGCAGTTCCAGAACCTGGCCAACAAAGACCAGCGCCACGATCACCACCGACGCCTCGAAGTATGTGCCAACGCCATGGCCCATGCGATACTGCTCGGGGAAAAGGCCCGGCAGGAACGTCGCGAAGATCGAATAGAGATAGGCCGCCGACACCCCAAGGCTGATCAGCGTCCACATGTTCGGTGACCGGTTCACCATCGACTCCCAGCCGCGTTTGAAAAACGGCCATGCCGCCCACAACACAATTGGCGTCGCCAACAGGAATTCCAGATAACTGGCGGTTTGATGACCCAGCCAATCTCGCACCGGCAGGCCGACGAGTTCGCCCATCGTCAGGACGATCAGCGGCACCGCCGCAGCCGCCGAGATCCACATCCGGCGGGTGAAGTCGGTCAGCTCATGGCTGGGCTCGTCGGTCGGCACCATCGGCTCCAGCGCCATGCCGCAGATCGGGCAGGCGCCCGGCGCGTCGCGGACGATCTCGGGGTGCATCGGGCAAGTGTATTGGACGTCCGCGGGCGCTGCCTTCTTCTTCCCTGCGGCGCGGCCCGACGCGTAGTGCCACGGGTCGGCCTTGAACTTCGTCTGACATTTTTCGGAGCAGAAGTGGAAAGTCTCGCCCTGGAACTCTGCGTGGCGCCCGTCGGTCTTGACTGCGACCGTCATCCCGCAGACCGGGTCCTTCGCCGTCTCTGTTCCCGCCAGGATTTCGGGTGCCGCGTGATGATGATCGTGATCCATGATGTGCCAGCCTTTCAGTTGTTTCTCAGACTAAGGCTTCCAGCCATTGGAAGCTCAAGCCATTTCTCAATGATCATCGTGAGCGCCTTCCCTGGCCGGATTGCGCGCGAGGAAAACCCGCACGAACAGGAACACCAGTGCCATGCCAACGATGCCGACCACGACGATGAGCGGGTCGGACTGCCACTTCATCGCGGCGAAGGCGGCTAGCACCACGGCGTCAAGGGAGATCGCCGCCAGCAGCACCCAGCCCTTCGCGCCGATCTCCTCACGCAGATGCCGGAACACGCCGAAGTGGATGATTATGTCCATCACCAGGTAGAAGAAGGCCCCAAGCGAGGCGATCCGGCTGAGGTCGAAGAAGACCGTCAGGAAGCCCGCGATCACGACGGTGTAGACGAGCGTATGGTCCTTGATTGTGCCCTGCATCCCGAAATGGCTGTGGGGAATCATCTTCATGTCGGTCAGCATCGCCAGCATCCGCGAGACCGCGAACACGCTGGCGATCAGACCCGACGCCGTGGC
>JBBKWG010000125.1:0-5776 GCA_037968835.1 Paracoccaceae bacterium | reverse complement strand
TCAAGGTGCGTTGGGCGCGCCGATGATCGCGGCGGGATCGGCGATCCGCGCCACAGCACTTGGCGCATCGGAATACTCGGTTCAGTTGTCCGGACAGACGAGCACGGTCACGGCACCGGGGCGCAGCCTGCCGCGACGCAATATCCAGGTCCTGAAGCCGGGGATATCGCTATCGGACGCCCCTGCCCCGACAGAGATCGCCCGCGCCATTCGCGACCACTATGTTGCGTTCGACCTCGATCCCGGCGCCAGCGAGACCGTGCTGGCCTTCGAGTTCCACGCGATTCCCGAATACACCCGCATCCGCGCTCTTGCCGATGGCATAGTCCTGGCGCTGGCGGACCGGATTGCGCAGGGGCATGGCCTGTATTTGATGATCGACGGCGACATCGCCCAGACGCTTGGCGGCATCCTGCGCGATGAGATCGGGCTTGCGAACGACCTTCTCGTCCTCGACGGGATCAGCTTGCGCGACTTCGATTATATTGATCTGGGCAAAATCCGGCTGCCGTCGTTCACGGTTCCGGTCACCGTCAAGTCGCTGTTGTTCTCGGACGATCCGCGCGGTCCCCGGCGACAAGAGCGCATTCATTTCGCGCCGCATGACGCCGACCACACTCACACACATGCGCACCATCACCACCACCACGACCACCCGCACACGCATACCCACACGCATGATCCGGAATGATCAAGTGGTTGACAGCCCGCGAGGGGAACCCAAGAATGGAACAGGGTTCTTCATGGCGGAACGGAAAGGAAAACCGATGCCCGACGACGCGACACCATCGCCGCGAAAGGAAATCAACCGCAATCCCCGGCGCAATGCCGCGCGGCTTTCATCGGTGACGACGGCGATTCACCTGCTGAAGACCTTCACAGAGGAAGACCCGCACCTTGGGATCAGCGAATTGGCGAAACGTCTGAACGTCGCGAAAAGCACCGTGCACCGGTTGGCGAGCGCGCTTCTGGACGAGGGGTTTTTGCAGCAGAGCCCGGAATCGGGCCGCTATAGCCTTGGCGTCGGACTGTTTTCGCTGGGCTCACTCGTGCGCTCGCGTCTGGACGTCACCATCGAATCGAAAACCATCCTCAACGCGCTGCGCGAAAAGACGCAGGAGAATGTCCGGCTTGCGGTTCTCGATCGTCAGAGCGTCGTGTTCCTGCACGATTTCGAAAGCCCGCAGACCCTGCGCCTTCGCTCGTCGACCGGTCAACTTCGCCCGGCGTTCTGCACCGCCGAGGGCCAGTGCCTGATCGCGGCCCTACGCTCGCCGCAACTTGAGGTTTTCGTGAAATATCCGCGCCCCAGGCGCACGCCGAAGTGCATCGTCGAAGAAGAAGCTTTCCTTCAGCGTATCCGTCGCGTGAAGCGGCAGGGCTACGCGTTCGAGGACGAGGAATGCGACGAAGGCACGCGCTGCGTCGCCGCCCCGATCTACAATGCCGAGGGCCGGATCGTCGCATCGGTCGGCGCGGCGGGACCGCGGGTTCGGATGAAAAAAAGCCAGGTGACAAAGCTCGCGCCCTTGGTGATCGCGGCAGCAGACGAGATCTCGCAGCGCATGGGCTATGTCTGCCGCCAGCCGATCTATGTCTGACGCCAAGGCCGGGATGGCCACCATCACCAAATCGCCGGACGGCCCGGCCTTTGAATGCGCGGCGGGCGACACGATCCTGCGCGCGGCGCTACGCTCGGGGATCGCGATGCCGTATTCCTGCAATACCGGGTCGTGCGGCAATTGCCGGTTCGAATTGCTGGAGGGGTCGGTCACACATCTGCGCAAGGACGCCCCGGCCTGGTCGGAGCGCGAATTGAAGCGCAATCGCTGGCTCGGGTGCCAATCGGTGCCCGGCGGTGACTGCACGATCAAGTTCCGGACCATGGACAAGTATGCGCCTCCGGTTCGCCCGGCGCTGCGCGCGGCGGAACTGATCGGCAAGACTAAGATCACGCGCGACATCACCGAATTCACCTTTCGCATCGACGGCGACCCGGCCTTCCGCCCCGGGCAATATGCGTTGCTCGACATACCCGGCGTCGAAGGACCGCGCGCTTATTCCATGTCGAACCTTGCCAGTGACGGCGACTGGCGCTTCATGGTCAAACACGCGCCGGGCGGTGCCGCGACGAGTTGGCTGTTTGACGCCACGCCGGGGACGAAAATCACGCTCGACGGGCCATACGGCACCGCGTTTCTGCGCGAGGACAGCCCGCGCGATATCGTCCTGCTTGCGGGCGGATCGGGTCTGTCGCCGATGGTGTCGATTGCACGCGGCGCGGCCGAGGCGGGGATGCTGGAGGATCGAAAGCTGCACGTCTTTTATGGCGCGCGCGAGGCGGCGGACCTATGCGATGCGTCGGTGCTTGGAGCGGCTGCAAGTCACGCCCGTTTCGTCGCGGGGTTGTCAGAACCGAATGGCGGATGGTCCGGCCCTTCGGGCTTTCTGCACGACGTCGTTGCCGCCGACATGGGAGAGGCGCTGAAAGATTGCGAGATCTATTTTGCCGGTCCCGCCGTGATGTCCGCCGCCGTTCAGAAGATGGCGCACGAGGCCGGTGTGCCGCAGGATCAGCTTCATTTCGACGAGTTCTATTGATGCCGCTATCGCGCGAGGAGCTTCATGGCTGACCTTCCGATAACGCTCGGATGCTGGGATTACGACCGCGTGCAACCGCTGATCGATGGCCGGGTTCGCCCCGACGGGATCGAGGTGCGGTTTCTCAACATGATCGTCGAGGAGACCTTCTTCCGCATGGCGCGGTTTCGCGAATTCGACGCCTGCGAAATGTCGATGTCGTCCTTCGTCGTGTCGCTGTTCAAGCCGGACCGACCGTTCGTGGCGATCCCGGTGTTTCCGTCGCGGTTCTTCCGGCATTCGTGCATTTACGTCAACGCGGATGCGGGGATCGAAACGCCGAAGGACTTGATCGGCAAGCGCTTTGGTTGTCCGGAATACCAGATGACCGCGCCGGTCTGGATCAGGGGTATCCTGTCGGAGCACTACGGCGTGCCGGTTGACGGGCCAACGTATGTCACCGGCGGCGAGGAAACGCCGAACCGGGACGAAAAGATCGCGCTCGACCTGCCGGACAACTTCCGCATTGAGCGGATCGGGCCCGACGACACGCTGGCGGCGATGCTGGCCGACGGGCGCATTGATGCGTTCCATACCGCAAGGAAGCCTTCGAGTTATGACGGGGTGCGGGTGAAGCGGCTGTTTCCCGACTATCAGGCGGTCGAGCGGGCCTATTGGCGCGATACCGGCATCTTTCCGATCATGCATGTCATCGCCATAAGGCGCGAAGTTTACGAGGCGAACCGCTGGATCGCGATGAACCTGTTCAAGGCGTTCCGCGAGGCGCAGGCGCTGTGCTATGCGGGTCTGAAGGAGACGGCGGCGCTCAAGGGGATGCTGCCCTGGTTCAACGCCCACGTCGAAGAGACGCTTGCGCTAATGGGCGAGGACTTCTGGCCCTATGGCGTGGCCAAGAACCGCGCCACATTAAATGTCTTTCTGCGCTATCACTTCGAGCAGGGCCTGAGCCCGCGCAAACTTGACGTCGACGAGATGTTCGCCCCCGAGACCTATGAGGAGTTCGTCATATGAGCAAGGTGACGATCCCGTCGCTGCACGACAAGAAGCGGCGCGGCGAGAAGATTTTCGGCGTCGTGGCATGGGACACGCACATGGCCGCGATTGCCGACCGGGTCGGGGTCGATATCGTCTCGGTCGGCGATACGGTCGGCAAGAACCTCTGGGGTCACGACACCATGTTCGAGATCACCATGGACGAAATGGTGATTGTTACCAAGGCGGTGCGGCGCGGAGTTAAGAACGCGCTGGTATCGGCAGACTTCCCGTATGGGCCGTTGCAGGAGGGTGTCGACAGCGCCGTGCGCGCGGGCATCCGGTTGGTCAAGGAAGCGGGCATCGACATTCTGAAGCTGGACGGCGCGGCGGATTATCCCGAGGCGGTAACTGCACTCGCGCGGGCCGGCATTCCGGTCTGGGCGCAGTTCGGGCTGACGCCGCAGACCGCGCTGGCGACCGGCATTCCGTATGAAAACCAGGCCGGGGCGAGCGAGGCGGCACCGGGCATGGAGGAGCGGTTGATCGGCGAGGCGAAGGCGCTTGAGGCGGCGGGCGCGGTGCTTCTGGACTTCACCAATTCCGGTCCGGTGATCGGGCCGAAAGTGGTCGCGGCTGTTTCGATCCCGGTGATCGGCGGTTTCGGCGGTGGGCCCTGGCTGGACGGACGGGTGCGGCTGGCCCAGGCCGCGGTCGGCTATAACGTCGCGGCGCTCGATTCCGAGCCGTCGGGCTATGCCAACGTCGCGCGGGTCATCCACGACGCACTGGCGGAATGCGCCGACGACGTGCGCAAGGGTCGCCAGATCAAGGGACAACCGGGGCGAAGTGCATGATAAGAAATGCCCACGACTTATCCTGAAGCCAGCCATCCCGAGAAGGTCGGGACCTTTTCGGCCGCCGCGAAAGCAGGGGGCGGATACGTTTGGGACGAGGTCCTGGAATATCGCGTCTGGTGTTCGCCACGGCTTGGCGCTGAGGATCTGGAAGATGGCAATGACTATTACTACGCATTCGCGACTTACACAGAAGCGTTGGGCTTTGCGAAAGATTGCGAGGGGGCAAAGCAACCGCTGGCCCTGATTTTGCAGATGGAGTTCATCGACGAGCCGCGGAACGGCGAATATGTTCATGTCAAAGAGGAAAGAGTTGCTGAATGGCCCGTCGAATTCCTGAAACGTCCCAAGCGGACCGAGAAAACGATTCCCGACTTTCTCGCTCCGGATGCGCCAGCGAACAGGTTGGACATTCTCAGAGGCCTGAGGATTTCCGACTGAGCCAAATTCACATTTCAAATTGACCGATCATTCGGGGAGGTAGGACTATGCCGGTCGTGGAAATCGACGGGATCAAGACGCATTACGAGGTGCGCGGCGACGGTCCGCCGTTGCTGATGTATGCGCCGGGCGGCTTTGATGCGCAGATCTCGAAATGGTCAGATCTCGGGGTCTACAAGCGCATCCGGCTGCTCGATCATCTACCCGAGCATTTCACCTGCATCCTGTTCGATCGCCGCGAGAACGGTAAATCCGGCGGGCGGGTCGAGCGGATCACCTGGGACCATTACGTGCGGCAGGGTGCCGGGCTGCTCGACCACCTTGGACACGCGCAGGCGCATCTGATGGGCGGCTGCATGGGTTGTTCGCCAGTCACGACGTTCGGCGTGGCGCATCCCGAGCGCGTGCTGTCGATGGTGCTTTACTGGCCAGTCGGCGGCGCGGCTTACCGGATCGGCTCGCATCAGCGGTTCGCCCGGCATCTGGCGTTCGCCGAGGAGAACGGACTTCAAGCGGTGGTCGAGCTTGTGCACTCGCACGACAAGAATTTCAGCGCCGATCCGCGGGGTGGGCCGTGGGGCCAGCCGATCCGAAATTCCGACGCCTTTGCAGCCACTTACGCCGCGCTTGATCTGCCCGGATATCTGCTGACCGTGCGCGGAATGATGGCGGGACTGTTTGACCGCGATACCGCACCCGGCGCGGAACCCGAGGACCTCATGCGCCTGTCGATCCCGACGCTGATCGTGCCGGGGGCGGACGGGTTTCACGCGACCTCGGCGGCGCGGTATTTGCAGGAGTGCATTCCGGGGGCCGAGTATTGGGATGTGATGCCCGAGGCGCAGACCGAGGAAAGCGCGCCGAGACGGGTGATCGAGTTTCTGAGGGCCGTGGACCGGTAGAGG
>JBBKWG010000124.1:0-8213 GCA_037968835.1 Paracoccaceae bacterium | reverse complement strand
CGTTTTTCGTGGGCTGTGCGGATGACGACATGATTGCCATTTACGACACCGAGTCGCTGGAACTCGTCGGTCGCATCCGTGGCGTGCCGGCGCCCGAGACGTTCGATCTTCATCCCGATGGGCGGCGGCTGATCGTCTCCAACGAAGAAGATGCGGCGGCCACCGTCTATGATGTCGAGACCGGAGAATTACTTGCCGAATTTCTGACAGGCGAAGAGCCCGAGGGGGTTCAGGTCACTTCGGATGGACGACTTGTCTTTGTGGCCTCCGAAGCCGCGAATCTGGTCCATGTCATCGACCTCGATGCGGGCGAGGTGATCGCCGACATACTTGTCGACACGCGGCCACGCCGCTTCGCGCTGACGCCCGACGACAAGGAACTCTGGGTTTCAGCAGAGCTTGCCGGCATCGTCAACATCATCGACGTGGCGACGCTGAAACTGGTTGGAGACATCCCGTTCCTGCCGACGGGATTTCGCCCCCAACAAGTGACGCCGGTGGATTTGATCATCACTGGTGACGGTCAACGCGCCTATGTCGCGCTCGGGCGCGCCAACCATGTCGCGGTTGTCGATGTGCCAAAGCGCAAGGTCATTGATTATGTGCTCGTGGGGCAGCGGGCGTGGGGTCTGGCGCTGACCGCCGACGAATCGCGCCTGTTCGTGGCAAACGGGCTGTCGGACGACGTGACCGTGATCGACACCGCGACGCTGAAGCCGATCACCTCGATTCCGGTCGGTCGCGTCCCCTATGACATTCTGATCGATGATCGCTAGAATCCTCGTGCTTTTCCTGGCTTTGGCCTGTCCGGTCGCGGCGCAGGATGTGGCCCGCATCGTTTATCTCGGCGTCGAGGCCGATCCGTATTACGAGCCCCAACCGCTTTATACCGGTCTCTCGCTGCGCGACCGGAAAAGGCCAGTCGAGGCGATCCGGCTGGGATTTCGCGACGCGCGTGTTTTGGGACGGGCGCTGGGGATAACCTTCGAGTTGAGCGAAATGATCGTGTCACCAGACGGGCTTACCGACGCCCTTCGCGCGGCTCAGGCAGCGCAACCTCTGGCAATCTTGCTTGACCTGCCGCCGGACGGCATTGCGTCGGCGCTTGCGGCGAAACTGGCCGACGATCTGTTCGTGAACATCCGGGATCGCTCGGACCGTTGGCGGGGCAAAGATTGCGCTTCGGGCTTTCTGCACACGCCGCCATCGAATGCGATGTTGAGCGACGCTCTGGCGCAATATCTGCGGGCGAGGGGCTGGAGCGACGTTTTTCTCCTTCACGGTCAAACCGACGTAGACGTCGAAGAGTCAGAATCCGTGCGCCGATCCGTTACCAAGTTCGGCCTGAAAATCGTCGATGACCGGGAGTTCGAGTTGACCAACGATCCCCGGCGCCGCGACCAGAGCAACATCGCGCTACTTACAGGCGGCGTTGGTCACGACGTGGTCTGGCTGGTCGATGCGGAAGGCGATTTCGGCCGTTACGTGCCATTTGCGACCTATGCGCCTCGACCGGTGGTCGGCTCCGAAGGCCTGATGCCCAGGGCCTGGCATTGGACTTTCGAACGCTACGGCGCGCCGCAGCTAAACCAGCGGTTCCGGCGACTGGCAGACCGCGACATGACGGCAGGGGACTGGGCCGCCTGGGTGGCGGTCAAGGTTGTCATCGAAGCCGTTGTGCAGGCAGGAAACGCAGAGCGCCGGATCGTGCACGAAGTCCTCCGCTCGCCGGACCTGTCGGTCGATCTTTACAAGGGCGTGCGCGGGAACTTCCGCGACTGGGACGGTCAGTTGCGCCAGCCGATTCTGCTGGCGACCGCCAACGCCGTGATTGCGGTTGCTCCGGTCGAGGGGTTCGACCATCAATTCGATGTATTGGACACATTGGGCGCGGACAGGGCGGAAAGCGCGTGCCAGCAATGAACAACCTCGTTGCCGGTGGTCGCAGCATGGACCAATGTTCGGGAAATCCGGCGAAAAAGCCGGCAAGGTAAGGGAGAAAACGATGGCAAGGCTGATCCTGATAGCGTTGTTACTTTCGGCTGTGACGACAATCGCCGGACCGCTTCGCGCTGAAACGCCGGGACTTCGGGTCGCGGTGATGGAATCGGGCACGGTCATGTGGGAACTCGATACCATCGAGCACTACGAATTGGATGCGGCGAATGGCTTCGAAATGTCGGTTCAGGGTATGGGCGGCGGCTCGGCTTCGCAGGTCGCCTTTCAGGGTGGCGAGGCAGATGTGATCGTCTCGGACTGGATCTGGGTCGCACGTCAGCGCGCGGCGGGCAGGGACTATGTATTCGTTCCCTATTCCAAGGCCGTGGGCGGTCTTATGGTACCCGCTGGCAGCACCGCAAAGACCCTTGCCGATCTGAAGGGCGGAAAGATCGGAATCGCCGGCGGACCGCTGGACAAAAGCTGGATCATCCTGCGCGCCTATGCCGAGAAATTTCATGGAATGGACCTAGAGACCGAAACGGAACAGGTCTTTGGCGCACCGCCCCTGATCTACAAATCGGGACTTGATGGCGAAATCGACGGGGCGGTGAATTACTGGCATTTCATGGCTCGCATGCGGGCCGCGGGCATGACCGATCTGATCACCGTGGCCGAGGCCGCCGAGGCGCTTGGCCTTGATCCCGAGTTGCCACTTCTTGGCTATGTCTTCAAGGGCGAGATGCTACGTGACCAGCCCGAACTGGTGGCGGGATTTGTTGCTGCCTCGCGCGCGGCGAAGGATCTTCTTGCCACGGATGATGTCGCCTGGGAACGTCTGCGTCCGCTCATGCCGGCGTCCAGCGAAGCCGAATTCGAGGCGCTCAAGGCGGGGTATCGCGACGGAATTCCGGGCGAAACTCCGGTCGATGTCGAAAGTGCAGCCGCCGTTTTCGAACTCATGGGCGAACTCGGCGGTCCCGATCTGGTCGGATCGTCGTCGCAGATGCCCGAGGGCGTTTTCGTTGAAGCCGGAGGCTGAGCATTCCGCATCCCTCCCGGTCGCCGCAATCTCGATTCTGGCGCTGGTCCTCGGCTGGTGGGGGCTGGCGCTCCTCAACGGCGACCCGACAGTTCTGCCAAGCCCTTGGCGGGTGTTCCCGCTTGCGGCATCTGAACTCGCTTCGGGAGAGTTGCTGCGCCATCTTGGCGTGACGCTTCGGCGCGTGGCGCTGGCTTTCGTGATCGCGATGGCGGTGGGCGTGGCCATCGGCCTTTTGATGGGGCGAAGCCGCGCCACAGACCGCTGGCTGGACCCCTGGCTGATCGTCTTTCTAAACCTGCCTGCACTGGTGACGATCGTTCTCTGTTATCTCTGGATCGGGCTCAACGAGGTGGCGGCAGTCACGGCTGTGGCCATCAACAAAATTCCGACCGTCGTTGTCACGATCCGCGAAGGCACGCGCGCGCTCGAGCGACAGCTTGACGATGTCGCATCTGTTTTCCGGATGAGCCGGTGGGCGCGCTTCCGGCATATCGTCCTGCCGCAACTCGGTCCTTATCTCGCGTCGGCAGGACGCTCTGGCGTCTCGCTGATCTGGAAGATCGTTCTTGTCGTCGAATTTCTTGGTCGCAGCGACGGTATCGGGTTCAAGATCCACCTTTATTTCCAGCTTTTCGACGTCGGGATGGTGCTGGCCTATGCGCTCAGTTTCGTAGTCGTCATGCTTGCGATCGAAGGTCTGCTTCTGCGTCCGTGGGAGGCGCGGGCGACGCGCTGGCGGCGCGCATGATCTCGGTTGCCCTCGACAACAAGAACATCGGGAACACGCCTGTGCTTGGCCGCGTGGCGTTCGATGTCGCCAAGGGCGAAACGCTGGCGGTGGTCGGGCCGTCCGGTGTGGGAAAAACTACGCTGCTCAGAGTTCTGGCCGGTCTCGACACCGACTTTGACGGGCGGGTCGAGGTGGCGGCGCGTCGCACGATGGTCTTTCAGGAACCGGCGCTTTTGCCGTGGCGCAGCGCAATCCAAAATCTGACGCTGGTGGCGGGTGTAAGCGAAGATGCCGCCCGGACTGCGTTAAGCGAAGTCGGCCTTCTCGACCTCGCTGACCGTTTTCCGGGGCAATTGTCGCTGGGCCAGCAGCGCAGGCTTTCGCTCGCGCGTGCGTTTTCGGCCGCGCCTGACGTGCTTTTGATGGATGAACCGTTCGTTTCGCTCGACACGTCGCTAGTGGGGGAAATGCTGGACCTGACCGAACGACTGCTCGCCTCTCGTGCCATCGCGACGGTCTTTGTCACCCATGCCATGATCGAGGCGGAGCGGCTCGCGACCCGCATTGTGCGGCTTGTGGGAAATCCTGCGACGCTTGAAGACATCGCTCGTTAGTCGCCTCACTCATCCGCCCGACGCACGCCGCCGCGACAGTCCGCGCGCCGGGTCATAGCCAAGAAGCGCAAGCCCGAGGAACGCGGCGAGCGCCAGAAGGGTCCAGGTCAGGGCGGCGGGGTTGAACTGACCGTGCAGCGCGAAGCGGATCGCTTCGACCGCGTGGGTGAACGGATTAACCGCGCAGATACGGTAGAGCAGCGTCGAGCTTTCGGCCATTTTCCAGAGCGGATACAGCGCCGAGGACAGGAAGAAAGCGGGGAATATCACGAAGTTCATGACGCCCGCGAAATTTTCGAGTTGCCGGATGGTCGATGACAATGCCAGACCCAGTGCCCCCAGCATCAGCCCCGTCAGAAACAGAACCGGCAGCACCAACACATATCCCCAGAGCGGCATCACGATCCCGAAGGCGGCAGCGATTGCGAGGAAGACGTAGACCTGCAGGATCGAAACCGCCGTTCCTGCCACGAGCTTCGAGAACAAGAGCCACGCGCGAGGAAGCGGGCTGGTCAGCAACAGCCGCATCGACCCCATTTCACGGTCGTAGACCAGGCTGAGCGACGATTGCATCCCGTTGAAAAGCTGGATCATGCCGCAGAGACCGGGGATGATGTAGACCTCGTAGGTCACATATGTGGTGTAGGGCGGAATGATCGACAGCCCGAGCGCCGAACGGAATCCCGCCGCAAAAACCAATAACCACACCAGCGGACGCACTAGCGACGCGACGAACCTGCCGCGTTGCGCGACGAACCGCAGGACTTCGCGCATGACAATGGCCTGCAGGGCGACAAGGTATCTTTTCATGCCACCACGGATGTCATTTCGAGGAAGACCGCTTCGATTGTCCGCTCACCGGCAATCCGTGACGCCGTGTCGTGTGCATGAACCTCGCCCCGGTGGAGAATGACGAGATCGTCGTCGGGCCGCACCTCGTCTACCAGATGCGTCGCCCATAGCACGGTCAGCCCGTCCTCTGCGCAAAGTGAGTGAACATGCTCGGTGATCGCCGCGCGGCTGGCGGGATCAAGACCAACGGTCGGCTCGTCCAGCAGCAGGATTTCGGGATCGTGCAATAGTGCTCGCGCGATTTCAGTCCGACGCCGGTGGCCGCCATTCAGGTCGCGGGCGCGGATCGCGGATTTTTCCATTAAATCAAGGCGCTCCAGCGCTGCATCAATCCGCATATCGGCATCTTTTCCTGATATGCCCCTGAGCGCGGCGTAATAGGACAGGTTTCGGCGCACCGAAAGGTCGAGGTCCAGAGTCATCTGCTGAAACACGATGCCCATCTTTGCCAGCGCCTGACGCGGCGAAGCCCGCAGGTCGACCCCTGCGATCTCTATGCTTCCGTTCGGCGTGGTCACAAGTCGGGTGAGAAGTGAAAAAAGGCTGGTCTTTCCCGCCCCGTTCGGACCCAGCAGCGCGCAGAATCGGCCCTGATCGACGGTAAAGGTAACATCCTTCAGAACCGGCTCGGCTCCGTATCCAAAGCTCAGGTTCTGCAGATCGAGACCTTTCGCCGGCATGCCCGAATGCTCCCAAGGATGCGTTAAATGCTGTCAGCTTGCGGTCCCGACAGAACCGGCATCATCGGCGGGATCGGACCGACTTTCAATATCGCCGATCAATCGTCGAACAGCGTCAGTTCTCGGCCGCCAACTGGTATCCCGGCGCCGTTGCAGCCTGAACGGTTGTGATCGGAGCGCCCCCGATCCACGTCGTTCGTTCAATAATCAACAAAGCTTCACCAACTTTCGTGGCAAGCTGTCTGGCGATCTCGCCTGCGGCGTTTATCGCATAGAACCGGACGTCGATCTGGCTGTAGGGCTTGTTGCGCACCAGCCACTCGTTCGCGCTCTGTTGCGTCAGGTCAACGTTCAGGATGTCCGGTGTCGACCGGGCGTCGATCCAGCGATCCTCGAAAATATAAGGGCGATTATCGGCAAGGTGCAGCGCCTCGACATGCAGCATCGTTGTGACTTGTTGGATGCCGAATTTCGCCATTACAGACGGAGGCGTGTCCTCCAGACTCCGGCTGATCAACTGATAGCCATACTTTCTGCCGCGCGCTTCGACCTCCAGTCGGGTTATAGGAATGTCAAAGGTCGCCCGCGTGACCGGATCGGTTCTGACATGGGTGCCGCCTTTGCGCCTGCGCTCGACCAGCCCAGTTTTCGCCAGATCCTGCATCGCCCGATGCACCGTCGCGCGCGCACATCCCAGTTCGGTTGCAATATCCTCGTCGCGGGGCAGCTTGTCGCCCGGCGCATATGTCCGGTTGAGAATCCGCGCGTGGATCTCGTCTCTGACATTGGTCCAGGACAGGCGCGGGTGCTGAGTCAAATATTTGTCTCCAACTGGCGCATCGTCCGGATGAAGTCGCGGGTAATTGCATCGCGTTTGAAGTGCCGCCCCTCTTTTATGACGTGCCGCCCCGCGCTCCACACATCGGTGATGCACGACTGGCCCCCGCCGCCAAAGACCAGACTGTCCAGCACCGCGTCACCTTTCCGATTGCATAGCCACTGGTTGTCATCGTCAAGCCCGTTGAGATCGGCCCAATCGCCCGTCGCAATCCGGCCGGACTCTCGACCACCGGCCTGCGCACCGCCTTTGAGCGCGGCCTCATAAAGTACCCGGCCAGTTGATTTCTCGCGGGTGGCCAGCACCGCGCGCGACAGATCGCGCAGCCGCTGCGAATATTCCAGCGTCTTGAGTTCGTCGAAGAGAGTGATGTGTACGTTGGAATCCGATCCGAACCCGATTTTGCCGCCGTCGCCCAGATAGGCTGAGCCGTTGAATATCCCGTCGCCCAGGTTCGATTCCGTGATCGGGCACAGGCCCGCTACCGCACCCGACTTTGCCAGTGCCGCGGTTTCGCTCGGCGTCATCTGCGTGCAGTGGATCAGGCACCAGCGGTCATCGACGGCGTGATTGTCCAGCAACCAGGTAGTGGGTCGGGCGCCCAGTTGAGCTTCGACTTCCTCCACTTCCGCGACCTGCTCGGCGAGGTGCATGTGGATCGGACCCGACGTCGCTTCGGCGAGAATGGCGCCCAGACCCTCTGGGTCGACGGCACGAAGCGAATGGGGGGCGATGCCAGTGGTGAAATCTTCCGGTCCTGCCCTCATCGCGCTCAGCGCGTCCGCGTGCAGACGCAGGAACACATCGGAATCGTTTCCAAATCGCTTTTGACCGCCAGCCAACGGGCGCAAATCACAACCGCCGAACTGGTAGTGCACCGGCAGGAGCGTCAGACCGATACCTGCGTGCGTCGCCGCCGAAATGATCCGCACCGACATTTCAGCGAGGTTTGCATAATGCGCACCGCCGACGTCGTGATGCAGATAGTGAAACTCCGCGACGGCGGAATATCCGGCTTCCAGCATCTCCATATAGACCAGCGCCGCAATCGCTTCGACCTGATCGGGAGTGAGTTGGTCGAGGAATTTATACATCAGTCGCCGCCAACTCCAGAAACTGTCCCGAGGGTCGGGGCCGCGAGCTTCGGTCAGGCCAGCCATCGCGCGTTGAAAGGCGTGGCTGTGCAGGTTCAACGGCGCAGGCAGCAGACACGCAACGTGGTGGGTCGGCGTTTTTGAGGGCGCGCCAACCGAAGCGATTCGACCGTCTGCACCAATTACGACTTCAATGTCATGCTGCCATCCATCTGGCGTAAGTGCCTGCTTTGCGTGAATTATCTGCACAGGAACAACTCCGTTGACATTATTAAGTATTTACATATTACTGATATGTGCACTCTTAAGCAAGGACAGTTGATGCAAGCCTCTTTCGTCATTTCCGGGATTACCGCCGCGACTATGGCGCAGGACAATGGCGGGTATGGGCTGGTCGAGGACGCGGCGGTGGTCGTGTCGGG
>JBBKWG010000123.1:0-8643 GCA_037968835.1 Paracoccaceae bacterium | reverse complement strand
GTGATCACGAATACGATGGGCCGTGTCAATCATTGCCTGCAGAGTCGAAGCGAAAACGATGCAGGTCATTGCCCTCGCGGCGCAGCCATTTGCGGTGCCGCGCATAGTCGGGACAGATCCTTGTCACGATATTCCAGAACGCCGCCGAATGGTTCATCTCGGCCAGATGCGCGACCTCGTGGGCAGCCACATAGTCGAGGATTTCGGGCGGCGCGAGGATCAGTCGCCACGAATACATCAAACTGCCATCGCTCGAACATGACCCCCACCGCGACCGCGTGTCGCGCAGCGAAATTCGCTTGAACTCGTGTCCGATCAGGTCGGCATACCGCGCGCTCGCTTCGCTCAGCCGGGTGCGCGCCATGTGCTTCAGAAGTGCGGCAATCGCCGGACCTTCGCGCCCATGCGGCGCCAGCAGATACGCGCCCTCGATCCGCGCCGAGCGTCCCGCCGCCGTAGCCACAGTGAACGTGCGCCCGCCGACCGGGATCGCCGCACCGGCCCGAACCGGCACCGGCTCGGCCTGTTTCATCAGCACCTTGCCGATCCAGTCGGAATGCTCGTCGGCGAATTGTTGCGCCTGTCGCGCGCTGGCGCCGGGCGGGACCGTAAGCGTCACCCGACCGTCCAGCGCCGACACCCGCAGCGACAATCTTTTGGCGCGACGGCTGCGGCGCAGTAAAATGTCGACTGCCGGATTGTTTTCCAGCCTGATCTGCCCCATATCCCTGCCTCTGGATGATCGCCTGCCTGTCCTGATCCTACGGCGCGGACGCTCCCGGTCGCAAGTCGGCATGGGGTGAAAAAGCCAAAAGCCTTTGACAGACCCCCGCGAGTGTGGCAGGTGGCGAAAAATTCCTCAATTGAGCCAAGAAAAAGGGAACTCCATGCCCAAGGAAGAATGGGGCACGAAACGTATCTGCCCGACAACAGGTCGCCCGTTCTATGATCTGAAAGCCAGCCCGATCGTCAGCCCCTACACGGGCGAAACGGTGACGCTGGAAACCGGCAAAGGCAACCGCACGATGGTCGCCGACAAACCGGACAAGGCCACCAAGGTCGTCGAGCCGGTCGAGGATGATGAAGATGTCGTGCTCGAGGATGACGACGACGACGATGATGCCGTCGATCTGGGTGACGACGTTCTGGAAGACGACGACGACGAGGACGACGTGTCGCTCGACGATATCGCCGACGTCGCCGCGGACGACGACGACTAACGAACACGCCTGACGGTGACCGTTTTTTGCTTGCAGAAATCGGGCAAACTTACTAACCCACGCGGGCGGGCCAAGGCCGCCCGCACCCGGATGGGGCCATAGCTCAGTTGGGAGAGCGCTTGCATGGCATGCAAGAGGTCAGGGGTTCGACCCCCCTTGGCTCCACCATTCCTCTTAACTTATTGAAAATCAGTGATTTTCATCATGATTCTGATTTGCTGACAAGCCCATTCTGATCAATGCTAAGACATGCGGAAGGGCCCTTAGTGTGAAGAGGTGCTCTTGTTCGGGCAAATTGCCGCCTTCTTCTCGCCGCAACTAATGTGCAGCATTTGCATCTAAGGGTCTATCGGATGAGAGGATGAACGCATTGCGTATTTGGAAATTGGCGGCATGCATTGCCGCTGCGTCGGTATTGGCAGGCTGTGGTGGCACCATGCAGGGGGCCGTAAGGGGAACGGGGCAACCCGTTCAATTCTCCTATGAGCAAGGAATGAGCAGCGACAGCCTCACCGCCGCAATTGATGGCGAGGCCTTTAAGGGGAAAGCCGTGATGCGTGGGGCTACGTCCACCGTAGGGACTGGCTTTGGAACCGCATATGCGGGCGGGAGATCCGCCTATGGGACCACGACATTCTTCGGCTCGACAACTACCGGCGACGTAGTGGCCACTCTGCTGGGCTCTCGCGGCTCAAGCCTGAGCTGTGAACTGCAGTATGCGGACAGCAGCGGTTTCACCACTGCGGGCGGCGTCGGGGTCTGCAGACACAGCGACGGAAGGATTATCGACGTCGTTTGGTGATGTTGAAGGCGCATGCGAGCGGGGCTGAAAAGACTGGTAGGCACCCCAATACAGGCGAGCGTTTCAATAGATGGCAGCCATGCTGGCACTTCGCGGCAATGGCAATTGGAGGACAGATCGTCAATATTTCGACCATTCCTTCTGTCGGAACCGAACTTGCTGGCCCAGATTTTTGTGTATTCTGTTCGGTGAGGGGTGCGGTCAGCCTTTCTTAACCGGGTAAAAACCCACCGCGCGCATCGCTCACGCCATGTCAACCACTCTCGACGAAAGTCTCCCCGCTGCAGCCGTGCGGCAGGTGGGCCAATTTCCGCCTGTCGGACGTATTCCGATCCGGCCTGAGGTGGGGTGTAAAGAAACCCTGTCCGCATCGTCGCGAAGTAGAGCCCTTTGTGGGCGTGCTCGATGGACCTCGACAGGCCATCGCAACGGCGCCGTTGCCTTACCTGGCATCCGCAATTCACCTTACCGCCAGCATTGAATGCGGCCTCGATCATCGACCAATCCGCCACCCAGCCCGCGCAGATGCGGCGCCGGCTAAGTCTGCGTTCCTGCGCCAGCCCTCATCATGATCTTGCAGACAATCGGTTTGCACGGCGGGTGGCTTCGTGACATGTCCCACCTCATATTCATCATCCCGCTGCGTATCCCGTGGAGTGACATGACCAATCGATTGACCGACCTGCTTTCCGAACGCTCGTGGCTTCTGGCCGATGGCGCCACGGGGACCAATCTGTTCAACATGGGGCTCAGCGCCGGCGACGCTCCCGAATTCTGGAACGTCGATCACACCGATCGTGTGGGCGAGCTTTACAAGGGCTGGGTCGATGCCGGGGTCGATCTGTTCCTGACCAACACCTTCGGCGGCAACGCCGCGCGACTGAAGTTGCACAACGGCCAGAGCCGGGTCCACGAACTGAACCGCGCCGGGGCCGAGATCGCCCGCAACGTCGCCGACGCATCCGGACGCACCGTCATCGTCGCCGGGTCGATGGGACCGACGGGCGAGATCATGTTGCCGATGGGGGCGCTGTCCTACGACCGCGCCGTCGAGATTTTCCACGAACAGGCCGAGGGCCTGAAAGACGGCGGCGCCGATGTGCTCTGGGTCGAGACGATCAGCGCGGCCGAGGAATACAAGGCCGCCTCCGAAGGCGCGCGTCTGGCCGGGATCGACTGGTGCGGCACGATGAGTTTCGACACCGCCGGGCGCACGATGATGGGTCTGACCAGTCAGGGCATGGCCGATCTCGTCGCCTCGCTCGACCACCCGCCGCTTGCCTTCGGCGCCAATTGCGGCGTCGGCGCATCCGATCTGTTGCGCACCGTCCTCGGGTTCGCCGCGCAGGGCACCGAGTGGCCGCTGATCGCCAAGGGCAACGCCGGCATCCCGAAATACGTCGATGGCCACATCCATTACGACGGCACGCCCGAACTGATGGCCGAATACGCGGTTCTCGCCCGCGACGCCGGGGCAACGATCATCGGCGGGTGCTGCGGCACCACGCCGGAACATCTGAAGCTGATGAAGACCGCGCTGGAACAACGTCCGGTCGGATCGCGCCCGACGCTCGACCAGATCACCAACGCGCTTGGCGGTTTCTCGTCGGCCTCCGACGGCACCGGCGACGACGATAAGGCCCCGACCCGAACCCGGCGACGTCGGCGCGGCTGATCAGGCGCCGAGCAGCACCTTGGCGGCCGAACGCGCCTCGTCGGTGACCTTGTCGCCCGCCAGCATCCGGGCCAGTTCATCGACCCGCTCGCCCGCCGCCAGCGACGTCACGGTCGATAGCGTCTTGTCCGCAACGATCTGTTTGTCGACCCGCCAGTGATGGCCCGCGCGCGCCGCGACCTGCGGCGAATGCGTCACCACCAGCACCTGCGCGCCACTCGCCAGCGCCTCCAGCCGTCGCCCTACAGCGTCCGCCGTCGCCCCGCCGACGCCACGGTCGATTTCGTCGAAGATCATCGTCACGCCCTGGGTGTCGGCCGTCAGGCACACCTTCAGCGCCAACAGAAACCGGCTGAGTTCGCCGCCCGATGCGATCCGGTTCAACGGCCCTGACGGAGCGCCGGGGTTGGTGGCGACGGTGAATTCCACCTTGTCGCGTCCTTCGGGACCGGCGTCGGTCTCGTCAATCTCGGTGGTGAACACCGCCCGCTCCATTTTCAGCGGTGCAAGTTCGGCCACCATCGCGGCATCCAGACCCTCGGCCGCTTCAGCCCGGGCCGCGCCCAACGTGTCTGCGGCGGTGTCGTAGCGCCCGGCGGCGTCACGCACATCGCGTTCCAGCGCCGCCAGATCCTCGGCCCCGCTATCGAGTGCCGACAGACGCGCGCGCTGCGTTTCGGCCAGATCGGCCAGCCCATCGGGAAGGACGTTGTGCTTTCGCGCCAACGCCCGAATCGCGAACAGCCGTTCCTCGACCCGCTCCAGTTCCGAGGCATCGAAATCCAGCGCCTCGAGCGCCCGCGCCACCGCGTCCTCAGCCTCGCCCAGTTCCGCTGTCGCCCGCCCAAGGGCTGCCAGCGCCCCGTCGAGCAAATCGCCGGCCTTGTCGGACGCGCCTTCCAGCCAGCGCGTGGCATCCCTGAGCAAACCGTCCGCGCCATCGACGCCAAGCGCCGTATGTGCCCGCGCGACATCCTCGCGGATACGCTCCGCGCCCTGCATCATCCGACGGCGGGAATCGAGTTCCGCGTCCTCGCCACCGACCGGGGCCAGCGTGTCGAGTTCCAGAACTGCGTGGCGCAGAAAGTCTTCTTCGTCCCTGAGAACGGCCACCGCACCGCGCGCTTCCTCCAGCGCCTCCTCGGCACCGCGCAGATCGCGCCACGCGGCACGGGTCCGGGCGACCAGATCCTCCAACTCGCCGAACGCATCCAGCATCTGGCGATGGCCGCGCGGGTTCAGCAGCCCCCGGTCGTCGTGCTGCCCGTGTAGTTCGACAAGCGTTTCGGAAAGCGCGCGAAGCACCTCGCCCGACACCCTGCGATCATTGACCCAGGCGGTCTTGCGACCGTCGCGGGTGTTGATCCGGCGCAGGATCAGCGTGTCGTCGCGCGGCAATCCGGCTTCGTCCATGATGTCGTAGGCGGGATGTCCCTCGGCCAGATCGAATTCGGCCGTGACCTCGGCCTGTTCGGCACCCTCGCGGACCAGTTCGGCGCGCCCGCGCCAGCCCAGCACAAAGCCGAGCGAATCCAGCAGGATCGACTTACCCGCCCCGGTCTCGCCCGTAAGCGCATTCAGACCGGGCTGAAGCCTGAGTTCCAGCCGCTCGATAATCAGCATGTCCCGGATATCGAGACTTCTCAGCATCGCGCCGGCGTCAAAGCCACTCGCCGCGAACGACCTGGCGATAAATCGAGGCCAGCCAACCGTCGCCGCGGGCTTCAGGTCGCAAACCACGTCCGGTCAGCAACGCAAAACTGTCTTGATACCAGTCCGTCGAGCGGAAATTGTGCCCTAGGATCGCGCCCGCCGTCTGCGCCTCGTCGTTAAGACCAAGCGACAGATAGGCTTCGACAAGCCGGTGCAGGGCTTCCGGGGTCTGTGTCGTCGTCTGGAAATCCTCGACCACGACGCGGAAGCGATTGATCGCCGCGACATAGTGCCCGCGCTTCAGGTAATAGCGCCCGATTTCCATTTCCTTGGCCGCAAGGTGGTCGAAGGCAAGATCGAATTTCAGGATCGACGAGCGGGCATAGTCGCTGTCGGGATAGCGTTCGATGACATCGCGCAACGATTGCAACGCCTGAAACGTCAGACCCTGATCGCGCCCCACGTCGTCGATCTGATCGTAATAGCTGAGCGCCAGCAGATACTGCGCCCAGGCGGCATCCTCGTCGGCGGGATAGGTCTGAAGGAAACGCTGCGCCGCACCCCGGCTTGCCTCGTAATCGCGGTCGCGGTGATAGGCGAACGCCTGCATCACAAGCGCCCGCTTGGCCCATTCGGAATACGGATAAAGCCGCTCGACCTCGCCGAAATACCGCGCTGCGTCGTCGGCGTTGCGGCCCTCAAGTTCGAATTCGGCGCGTTTATAGAGCTCTTCGGCAGAGTAGCTTTCAAGCGGTCGTTCATTGCCTGAGGATCCACCACAGGCGGCGAGCGCAACCGCGACGGCCAGAAACGCTGCCGTCTGTCTGAGTTTCGCCCCACCTCGGACCATGTCTTGTCGCCTGTTCTTCCGTGTTCGCACGGTTGGTAGCACAGAAAAATCCGGGGCAAAACGGTTTTAGCTGTCGGCGTTTAACCCCGGACCACGTGTTGCTTAGGCGGCGATCAGCGGCCTGTCGGCGCGGCTGAGGCCAGCGCCCGGCAACCGCGCCACAGTAGCACGGTCGCAATCGACGATCCTGTAGGCCGACTGATCGGCAAAGAGCGTGCGCAACAACAGATTGGTCATCGCATGACCGGCGCGGTAGCCGGAGTAGCGGCCAAGCACGGGTGCGCCCGCAAGCGCGAGGTCGCCCAGGGCGTCCAGCATCTTGTGGCGAACCGGTTCGTCGTCGTGGCGCAATCCGCCCGGCGTCATTACCCTGTCGCCGTCGACGACAACCGCCGAAGTCAGCGCGCCACCGACGATCAGTCCGCGTTCGCGCATGGCGTCGATATCCGACTTCCGGCAGAACGTCCGGCTGTCGCACAACTCGTGAACGAATGTGCCGTTCGCCATGTTCAGAACTTTGTCCTGCTGGCCAATGGCTTCGTCGTCGAAATCAATGTGGAAATCTATCGTCAGACCAGCCGCCGGTGACAGCGTTGCTGTCGCGTCGCCAAGCGACACGGTGACGGTGCGCAGGATTTCGATGGCATGAATGGGCGCGTCCATCTGGACCAGACCGCGCGACAGGATGCCGGAAACGAATTGAGCCGACGAGCCATCGAGCAACGGAACTTCGGGTCCGTCGATTTCGATCAGCGCGTTGTGGACGCCGCACCCGGCCAATGCGGCCATGATGTGCTCGACCGTCGAGACGCTGACGCCTTGCGCGTTCGAAATACGGGTGCACAATTGGGTGTCCGAAACCGCGTCCCAGCGAGCCGGAATCAGCGCGTCGCGATCCTCGACATCGCTGCGGCGGAACCAGATACCGTATTCGGCGGATGCGGGATGGACGGTCATACGGACCGCGCGGCCGGTATGGAGACCGGTCCCTGCGAAACTCACGGGTGATTTCAAAGTCGTTTGCACGGGGCTGCCCCACTTTTTTTTTGCACCGGTTACTGCCTCGGGTTCCGGCAGGATTTAGCTAGGCAACGGGCGCGCATGTCTCAACACAATCATTGCAACAGCTTGAAACATGGCTGTTACATTTCGGCGGTTTGATGCCGAATCAGGCAAAGCGTGACTTGAAATCACTGAAAATAAACGAAAAGGGCCGGCAACCGCCGACCCTTTGCCAAATATTTGTGACGTGGCGTTAGTTGGCCTGACGCCGCAAAAAGGCTGGAATTTCAATCCGCTCCTGTTCCGGCGATCCCTCGACGGCCGGATCCGTGCGCGTCAAAGTGGGTTGCTGACGCGCCGGTTGGGGGCGATGTTCGGCCTGACTGGCCCCGCCCGACATCCGGTTGATCAGCGTATTGATGCCAAACCGTGGCCGCTCGGCGTCCGATCCGCTACCCTGTCTGGAGTGTGCGGCGGGCTGATGACGGGGCGCTTCTTCCGAGCGATACCCAGCCAGACCACCCGGTGAACGACCGGTGACGCGTTCGAGCCGTGCGAGGGCTTCGGGGGTCGGCGTTCCCGGAGCCGGACGCGCCTCGGCCGCATGACGCACAAAGGCGACTTCGGGCTGAGGCTGATAGGCCGGCGGTGGCAATCCGTCGTCGCTGGCGGCGACTTCGCGGACGTCATGGCGTTCGTCGTGACGCTCTTCATGGCGCTCTTCGAATAACGTCGGTTCGACTTCGCGTGGTGCGGCGACTTCTTGGCGTGCCGGGGGCAGGTTGGCTTGCGCCGCGATTCCGGGCTGCGTCAGTGGTTCGGCGAGCGTGCGGCGGGTCACCGGCGGTGCGTCAACCGAGACGGCGGCGTCGATGCCGGTCGCGACCACGCTGACGCGCATCGCGCCACCCATTTCGGTGTCGAGCGTCGAGCCGACGATGATGTTGGCATCGGCATCGACCTCTTCGCGGATCCGGTTCGCTGCTTCGTCGAGTTCGAAGAGCGTAAGATCGTGACCGCCGGTGATGTTGATGAGCACACCCTTGGCACCCTTGAGGCTGATCTCGTCGAGAAGCGGATTGGCGATGGCCTTTTCCGCGGCCTGAACGGCGCGGTCTTCGCCCTCGGCTTCGCCGGTGCCCATCATTGCCTTGCCCATCTCGTCCATCACCGCGCGGACGTCGGCGAAGTCGAGGTTGATGAGGCCCGGACGGACCATGAGGTCGGTCACACCCTTGACGCCCTGGTAAAGCACGTCGTCGGCCATTGAGAAGGCCTCGGTAAAGGTGGTCTTTTCATTGGCGAGGCGGAACAGGTTCTGGTTGGGAATGATGATCAGCGTGTCGACCATCTTTTGCAGAGCTTCGATGCCTTCCTCGGCCTGGCGCATCCGCTTGGCGCCTTCGAACTGGAACGGCTTGGTGACGACGCCGACGGTCAG
>JBBKWG010000122.1:0-2649 GCA_037968835.1 Paracoccaceae bacterium | reverse complement strand
GCCGTTCCGTCGGGTGCGATCGCCAATCCTTCGCTGTCGGACCAATCACCCAGGCGACGGGCCGCGACGGGCAGACCGTCGGTGCCGAGGATGGGAACAAGCCTGTCGAGCGCGATTTCCGCGATGGCGTCGCCCTGACGCACAAACCGCCCCTCCAACCACCAGCCGCGATCGCTGATCGTCGTGAACGAAGCGCCGTCATCCGAGACTTCCAGTCCCGACAGACCGACCACCGCTGAAAGCGGCCAGTCAGTCGTCGAGATGTGCGTTAATGACTGTCCCGAAGCCGGGCCCGAAAGCGCCGCGATCAGCGCGATAAAACCTGGGCGCATTGCTGGGGCAGATCTGCGAGTACCAATTCAGGTTTCCTCTTTCCCGGCTTCGCATTCGGGTCGGGTGGCGGCGGATTGAGAATGTTGTTGACCCAGGACTGGGCGTCCGCACAGCCATCACCGACCGGCGGCGGCGTCTGTTCGACACATCCCGCAGCGCCGTTCGGGCAATTCAGCCGCACGTGGAAATGGGTGTCATGCCCCCACCACGGCCGGATTTTCCGCAGCCACGAGCGGTCTCCCTTTTCGTCGTTGCACATCTGCACTTTGGCGCCGGGAAAGACGAATATCCGTGCCACTGAATTGTCGCTGGCGGCGGCTTTCAGGATTTCATGATGCGCCCGGCTCCAGTCGCCGTTCACGTAAGCGCCCTTTGCGCGTTGCATAGTGATCGAAGATACCGACTCGCGGCTGGCCCCGCTCAGGCCAAGATCGCGCGCAGGCAGCATCCAGATATCGACGTCCAGACCCATCTGGTGGCTGGAGTGGCCGGACAGCATCGGCCCGCCGCGCGGCTGTGAAATGTCACCGATATAAAGCCCGTTCCAACCTTTCTGCTGCGCGGCTTTCTTCGACAGTCGCTCGATGAACCTGATCACCTCGGGATGGCCCCAGTTGCGATTTCGCGACAGGCGCATCGCTTGCCACGTCGGGCCGGTCTCGGCCAATTGCGCGGCCCCGGCCAGACAGCCTTTGTTGTAGGTGCCGAAGGGCGCGCTCTGATGGCCCGATCCGGCACGCTGGGCGCCGAATAGCTCTTTGGCCATCGGTTGGGCTGTCGCGGGGGCAAGGCTGAGTAGGAAAACCGCTAGGATTGCGGCAAGGCTTCGTCTGTCCATGGGGCTGCTCGATCTCCGTCGGGTTTTACCCAGAATAGCAGAACCAGACCGATGAGGAAAAGAAAGATAAGCGGCGTCACGCCAAGTTGCTGACTTCCCGTTGCCCATGTCATCGCGGCAATCGACAAGGGCGCGATGAACGAGGTCGCCTTGCCCGCCAGCGCATAAAGTCCGAACGCTTCGGTCATGCGCGCCGGGTTCGCCTGCCGCACCATCATCGTCCGGCTGGCAGATTGAAGCGCCCCACCAGCAGCGCCGATAAACGCGCCGCAAACGTAAAACGCGATGTCGGGCAGGCGGGATGTCTCGCTGACGGCAATTCCGAAAACGCTGTTGCGCGACACGAAAACGATGGCCAGCGCCACGAGCGCGAGAACGACGATGCAGAGCGCGATCACCGGTTTCGGACCGCGCGCCATATCAAGGCGCCCGCCCAGCCATGCGAACACGGCACCGGTGATGATGGCGAGGATACCGAAAATCCCGGTGTCGATGACGCTCCAGCCCAGAACGCCGGCCGCGTAGATACCGCCGAAGGTGTAGATGCCGTTCAGCGCGTCGCGGTAGAACATCGACGAGGCCAGATATGCCAGCAGACTTTTCGACTGCGGCAGGGTTCTCAAGGTCGCGCGCAAATCTGAAAGCGCCAGCCTGATGGCGGTGGCCGATGCCCGTTTGGGGCGCGGATCGCGCACGAACAGGAAGAACGGGACCATGAAGACGACATACCAGATCGCCGTCAGAGGTCCGACAAAGCGTGTGCCTTCGCGGGCCGCCGCGTCCAGACCGAACAGAGGTGACAGGCCAACCAGGGTCACGCCCGCCAGGTTCTCGGCAAAGAACACCAGCATGATGATCAGCGCGACCAACCCGCCGACATAGCCGAATGCCCAGCCATTGCCGGAGATACGCCCAATCTCGTCACGGCTCCCAAGGTCGGGCAGCATCGAATTGGTGAAGATCGTCGCGAATTCCATCCCGATCAAGCCAATCGCGAAAAAGAACAGCACAGCGACAAGGTTGAAATCACCGGGCGCGGCGATCCACAATCCCCCGGCGCCGATGACGTAAAGCAGCGAAAACAACCAGATCCACCGCATCCGAGTGCCCGATGTGTCGGCAAGCGCGCCAAGGATCGGGGCCAAAAGCGCGATCACGATCCCGGCCGCACCGATGCCAATACCCCAGGCGGTCTGCGCCGTGGTCCCGTCGCCCAGAATTTCCTTGACGTAGGGGCCGAAAATGAAGGTCAGAAGCAGGGTATTGTATGGCTGGCTGGCCCAGTCGAAGAAGAACCACCCCCAGATGCGTTGTCGCGCGCTCGGTTGCGCCATGTGCCTGCCTCGCCGGTTTTCTGCGGGCACTTAGACAGGCTAGGCGGCTTTCTGCAATGCCACCGCATCCTGCATCGGCGGCCAGGGCCGTTCGCGCTCTGCCTTCGACCATGCCTGCACCCAATCGGGAAGCTCCGGGCTGGC
>JBBKWG010000121.1:0-27711 GCA_037968835.1 Paracoccaceae bacterium | reverse complement strand
TGGCAGACGTCGCTGGCCGTCGGCATGGTGCTGTCCCTTTCGTCGACCGCTATCGTGCTTCAGACCCTGAACGAAAAGAACCTGATGCAGACGAGCGGCGGACGTTCGTCGTTCTCGGTCCTGCTGACGCAGGATATTGCCGTTATCCCGATGCTTGCGATCCTTCCGCTTCTGGCGCTTCCCGGTGCCATGTCGTTCAAGCAGGACGGGTCGATCATGCGCCCCGGTGTCGAGGTGGCATCGGACAGCCATGGCGAGGACCATGTCGCTGAATCGGCAATGGCCTTCATTCAGGAATTGCCGGCTTGGGGGCTGACGCTGGCGACACTTGGGGCGGTGGTTCTGGTCATTCTATTCGGGGTGTTCGCCACCCGGCCGCTTTTCCGGTTCGTACATTTCGCCAAACTACGCGAGCTTTACACAGCGTTCGCGCTGCTCATTGTCCTTGGAATCGCGTTCATCATGACGCTTGTCGGTCTGTCACCCGCGCTTGGCACATTTCTCGCAGGTGTGGTTCTGGCAAACTCGGAATTCCGGCACGAACTGGAATCCGATATCGAGCCGTTCAAGGGGCTGCTGCTGGGATTGTTCTTCATCACGGTGGGCGCTGGCATCAACTTCACCGCCTTTTTCCGCGATCCGCTACAGATCGTTGCGCTGACGCTTTTGCTGATGCTGGTGAAGGGTCTCATCCTGTATTTTCTGACGCTGATTTTCCGGCTCAAGGGGCGCAACCGCTGGCTGTTCACTTTGGGTCTGGCGCAGGCCGGTGAATTTGGTTTCGTGCTGATCTCGTTCGCCAACCAGACCGCCGTTTTCGGCGCGGCATTGAGCGAGCGGATGCTGTTGATCGTCGCCCTGTCGATGTTGCTGACACCCCTGTTCTTCATCGCCTACGAGCGCCTGCAACATCGCATGATCGGAAGCGAGGCTGCCGATTTGCCGGAAGACGACGAGATCGACGAACAGCAGCCCATCATCATCGCCGGCATCGGACGCTTCGGTCAGGTGGTTAACCGGTTGTTGATGCTGGCGGGGTTCCGCGCGGTTGTGCTCGATCACAATCTGGAAGCGATCCAGACCATGCGCCGCTTTGGCATCAAGGGCTTTTTCGGCGATCCGACCCGTCCCGAGTTGCTTCATGCTGCGGGCCTTGAAAACGCCCGCGTCATGGTTGTGGCGCTCGACGACAAGAAGGCCGCGATCCAGTTGGTGAAATATGCCCGCGCGCAGCGACCCGATCTGCACATCGTGGCGCGCTCGCATGACAGGGTCCACACTTACGAATTATACAAGGCCGGTGCCAACGACATCGTGCGCGAGATGTTCGACTCTTCGCTCAGGGCCGGGCGCTATGTTCTCGAAAATATGGGGCTGACCGATACCGAGGCCGGCAAGATCGAACACTTCTTCTTCCGCAAGGATCGCGAGGCACTGCGCGAACTGGCCGGGCTTTGGGATCCCAAGATTCCGGTCAGCGAGAATCCGGCTTATGTGCAGCGCGCCAAGGAATTGAACGCCGAGCTTGAGACCGCTCTGGTTTCGCACTTGGACGAAGGGCACACGGTCGATATCACCGAGATCGACACCGACGCCCGAATGGCGGTCGAGGACTCCGCAGTACGCGGTGAGGAAGCTGCGGACGAGGAACTTATTCCACCAACCAATCGTCCGTCGGAAGCCGGCTGACGTAACCTCACGGACTTATATCGTGGCGTGGCGGTGTGGCCCAGCGACTGCGGCGATTGCCAGAATGAGCCCCGAAACGGTCGCAATCATTCCAGCCGCGCTGACCGCATCCTCGGAGCCGAGCCAGAGCGGACCGTAGCCTGCAAGAACGTAGCCCCCGACGGCCGAAATCAGTGCGAATGCGACCGACCACGCAACCTGGGTGCCAAGGCGGTTCGTCATCAGGCGCGCGGCGGCGGGCGGGCAGATGAACATCGCGATCACGATGATTGAGCCGACCGCGTCAAAGGCAGCGACGGCGGCAACAGCCGAGACGATGACAAGACCAAGCCCAATTGCGCCCGTCGGCAGGCCCAGCGATGCCGCGAACCCCTCGTCGAATGTCGAAATGGCGAGCGGCCGCCAGAAAATCGCGAGCAGGACGACAATGCCGATCGCGATCAATGCGATGCGAAAGAACTCGGACGGCAGGCCCGCGAGCGCAACCGGATCGAGGAGCGAGGACCAGCCCGTCGCATCGAGCCAGATCAGGCTCTCGAGGTTGCCGTAAAGCGCGTGTTCGACATCGAGATGCACGCCGGATGTGTCGGATTGTTCCAGCAAAAGCACGCCGGCGGCGAACATGGACGTAAAGGTAACTCCCATCGCCGCACCCGGCTCGATCCGCCCAAAGCGGCGAATGGCCTCGATCATGGCGACAGCCGCAAGGGCAGCCAGCGCAGATCCGGCCAGCATCGGCCACGTGCTGATGGTGCCGGTCACAAGAAACGCCACGACGATACCCGGCAAGACGACATGGCTGATGGCGTCGCCGATCAGCGCCTGCTTGCGAAGAACGAGGAAGTTGCCGGGCAACGCGCAGGCTACGGCGGCAAGGCACCCGATCAGAAGCGGCGTCAGATTCAGGGCGACGAATTCTCCGGCATTCATCGGCTTAATCCTCGCGACGCTGTATGATGCTCACTGTTCCCAAGGGTCTCCAATTTCGATGAATTATCGAGATCACAAGAAGTCGAGCGGAGTCTGACGTGGCGAATTGTCATACATCCGCCTTTCGCGGCGGACGGATCAAAGCGTCGATCTCGCCGATCTGATCGACGGTCAGAACATCCTCGATCCGGGTCATGCCGTCATAGCGCGCAGTCGCCAGCTCGAACGCGGGAATCGCGCGCGCCACTTCCCAGCGTTTCTCGTCCCTGA
Source organism: Paracoccaceae bacterium (assembly GCA_037968835.1). Classification (GTDB taxonomy): domain Bacteria; phylum Pseudomonadota; class Alphaproteobacteria; order Rhodobacterales; family Rhodobacteraceae; genus JBBKWG01. Next base: position 24,822 of record JBBKWG010000121.1, on the reverse strand, counting down.
TTGCTCGGGATGCGTGGGCGCGCCCGTCGTCGGTCGCCACACCATCCGCCCGCACCAGACCGCGCTTTTGCAGCAGTCGCAGCGTCAGCGGCTCGTAAATCGGCTGACCCTGCGCCAGCGACAAAAGCCCCTGCCGGACGTGAACACCGGACTGAAAACGCCGATGCCGGATCAGCGCAGCAACGCCACCGCGGGCTGGCGCGAAGAGCAGCGAAAGCGCAAACAAGCCGAAAGCCACCAACACGATGATGGGACCCGTCGGCAGCGCCGGTGCACTGGCCGAGATTGCCGCCCCAGCCCAACCCGAAAGCCCGCCGAGAAGGCCGGCAATCACGACGACACGATCCGACCGGTCGCTCCAGAACCGCGCCGTGACCGGCGGGATGATAAGCAGCGCGACGATCAGGATGAGGCCGACGATCTTCAACCCGATCACGGTCACGCCCATGACAAGGCCCATCATCGCCAGATCCGTTCGGTCGAGATTAATCCCGCTTGCCGCAGCGAACTCCGGATCGAAGGCGGCCAGCGTCATCGGGCGTCTGAGGGCCATCACGAGGGCAAGCGCGACCGCACCGCCGACTGCAATCAGCATAGCATCCGAAAACAGCATCCCGGCGGTCGAGCCCAACAGGAATGATTCAAGCCCTGCCTGCCGACCGGCAGTCATTGTCTGTATGACCGTCAGCAGAACGATCCCGAAGCCGAAGAACACCGACAGAACCGCACCGATAGCGGCGTCCTCGGACAGGCGCGTGCGCGTCGAGAGCCATTGGACCGCAAGCAGACCAAGCGCCGCCGAGATAGCCGATCCGATCAGAAGCCCCGGCAGACTGCGCCCGTCCATGCCCATCGCGACCATCGCGATGAAGGCCAGGCCGACACCGGGAAGCGTGGCGTGGCTGATCGCATCGCTGACCAGCGCGCGCTTGCGCAGGAAAAGGAATGTTCCCGTGACACCCGCTGCCACACCCAGAAGTGCGGCCCCGAGCGTGACGAGCGTGGCGTTGTAGCCAAGCTGGAAGGTCAGCGCCTGCCAGAGCATGTCTTTAACCCGCGACCGAAAGCCGGTCGATCTGGGCCGTTGCCAGCCGCCCGCCATACGCCGCATCGAGCGCAGTGCGGGTGAAGGCCGTTTCGACCGGCCCTTCCGAGACCTTGCGGACGTTCAGGATCAGCACGTTGTCGAAATACTCGCTTACCGTCGAAAGATCATGGTGCACGGCAACCACCGTGCGACCCTCGGCTTTCAGCGATTTCAGAACCTCGATGATTGCGGTTTCGGTGGCGGCATCGACGCCCGCAAACGGCTCGTCCAGCAGATACAGGTCCGCATCCTGCGCCAGCGCACGCGCCAGGAACACACGTTGTTGCTGTCCGCCCGACAATTGACCGATCTGGCGGTCCGCGAAGTCCTCCATACCGACCCGTGACAGGCATTCCATCGCGCGGGTGCGATGTTTGGCACGAACACGGCTCAGAAGACCAAGTTGGCGGTAAAGACCCATCAGTACCACGTCGATCACCCGCGTAGGGAAATCCCAATCGACGCTGGCACGCTGTGGCACATAGGCGGTGCGATGGCGCATTTCGGACATCGGCTGGCCAAAGACCGAGATGACGCCCGACAGCGGCTTTATGATGCCGAGCGCGGCCTTCAGCAGCGTCGACTTGCCCGCGCCGTTCGGGCCGATGATCGCAGTCATGCTGCCCGGTGTCACAGTCGCGTCGATCGAGAAGACCGCCGGTTTCTGATCATAAGCAACTGTAAGACCACGGATCGCCAACGGGCTTTCACGCAACGCCACCCTCGCGGCGGTGTCGTCTTCGGGAGTGGCAAGGCGCAGGGTCTCGGTCATGGCATCAACTTCCCGCACTCAGACGACCGGTCATCCCACGTTCGGGCGCGGTTCCGCCAAGAGCGCGGGCAATCGTCGTCGCGTTGTGGTCGATCATGCCAAGATATGTGCCCTCATATGTCTCCGGCATGCCCATCGCGTCTGAAAACAGCTCGCCCCCGACACGGACATTGTGCCCGGCAGCCGCAGCACCTTCGATCAGCGCGCGGATCGAGCGGTCCGAGACCGAGCTTTCGGCGAAAACCGCGGCGATCTTTCGTTCGACCAGCAAGTTCACCAACTCGCTGATGCGGTTCAGACCCGCCTCGCTTTCGGTCGAGATGCCTTGAATGCCGATAACTTCGAATTCATAGGCGCGGCCGAAATAGTTGAAGGCGTCGTGGGCGGTGACAAGCACGCGCTTCTCGGCAACGACCGTGGCGAGGATGTCTTTGACATAGACCACCAGCGCGTCGAGTTCACCGAGATACGCATCAGCGTTCGCCGCGAACGTTTCGGCTCGCGAGGGCGCGGCAATCGTCATCGCGTCGCGGATCGCAAGCGTTACATGGCGCCACAGGTTCGGGTCCATCCAGACGTGCGGATCGAACCGGTCGGCGTAGGTATCGTGCGACACGAGGCTTTCGCCTGACACCGCCTCGCTCACCGCGGTGACGGTGACGCGGCGATGGAGATCCTCGAAGAACTCCTCCATTTGCGCCTCGAGATAGAGCCCGTTCCAAAGGACCAGGTCGGCGCGGGTCATGGCCAGAATATCGGTGCGGGTCTGACGATAGGCGTGCGGGTCGACGCCCGGCCCCATCAGCGCGCGGACATCGACGGCGTCGCCGCCGACCCGTCTCGCGGTGTCGGCGATCATGCCGGTGGTCGCAACCACGCTTAGCCGGTCGCCCGCGGCCAGTGCGGCGCGCGGCGAAAACGAAGCGACGAGCGCTGCTCCTGCCAGGCCCTGCAGAATGGTGCGGCGTGTGGCGGTCATGTTCCCTCAAGTCCTCAAGCACATGCGAAGTTCCCGCAAATGCGAATTATTCTCAGTCTTATACATAAATGAGAACGGTTCGCAAGAGTTTCAAGCCCAACACGCTGCGCGCGTGCCGGTCAAATCGCCTCGGCATGACTGGGCGCACCGTTTTCTATCGGCTACCAATCCGCATTATGAGAACTACAGGCCGGATCACCGTCGGACTTGACTCGACCCGCCTTCAGGTCGCATGACGGAGCAATGCTTCGGTTCCGGTGCGCAAGCGTCGGTGAAAAGGGAATGCGGTGCGGGTTATCATAACCCAACTCCGCAACTGCCCCCGCAACTGTAAGCGGCGAGTGCGGCTGAGTTATGCCACTGGGGTGAACCCGGGAAGGCCAGCCAAACGTCAAAGCCGCGAGTCAGGAGACCTGCCGCAGCACTCACCCAGTCCGGGGCGCGGGGCGCGCGAACGGGCTACGGACCCTCCGGTGTGGTGTGAGTTGGGATCACCGTCCGGAGGCCGCACTTCCGGGCCACATTTGCGAAGAAAGCCGTCTGCCGACAGCAGGTGGCGGGGCGACCGGACATGGCGTTGGCCGAAGTAAAAGACCGAGACGACTGGAGCGGCGCAAACGCGCGTTCGCTGCTGTATCCGGTTTTGTGGCTCTGCCTTGCCACCGGTTTCGCTGCGTCGCTTCTGACAGGTCCAGCCGGCTTCGGAGCTATGACCGGCCTGTCGGCGCTGGTGATGGACAACGGCGGGCCCGAAACCGTCATCATGCGCGAGATCCGCCTGCCGCGAGCCATTCTCGGAGCTTTGGTCGGCGGCAGCCTTGGGCTGGCGGGTGCGGCGATGCAGGGACTTCTGCGCAATCCTCTGGCCGAGCCGGGGCTGATCGGCGTTTCGGCGTCCGCAGCACTTGGTGCCGTGATTGCGCTGCACACGGGCGTTGCCGCCATCTATGCTCTGGCGCTACCGCTCTCAGCACTCGCCGGGGCGGCGATCGCGGTGGGACTTCTGATCCTGCTGGCCGGGCCGCGCGGCTCGTCGCTGGTGCTCATTCTTGCGGGCATCGCGATCAGCGCCCTTGCCGCGGCGCTGACGTCGCTGGTCCTCAATCTATCGCCCAACCCGTTCGCGGCCAGCGAAATTGTGTTCTGGATGATGGGCTCGCTTGCCGACCGATCATGGGAACACGTCGCGCTCGCCCTGCCCCTTATGGCGATTGGATGGGTGTTCTTGTTCCTGACAGCCCGTGGACTTGATGCCCTGACCCTTGGCGAAGACGCCGCCGAAGCGATGGGTATCCGCATGATCCGAGTGCGCGGACTTGTCGTCGCGGGTGCGGCTGCAAGTGTCGGCGCGGCAACGGCGGTGGCGGGTGCCATCGGCTTTGTCGGACTTGTCGTGCCGCATATCCTGCGTCCCTTCACCGGCGGCGCGCCCTCCCGCCTATTGCCAGCCTCCACCATTGGCGGGGCGGCGATGGTGCTTCTGGCCGATACCGCAGTTCAGCTGATTTTACCCGATCGCGATCTGAAACTCGGCGTTTTGACCGCGATAATCGGCGCGCCGGTCTTTCTGCACCTGATCTACCGCACGCGGAGGGCAGGATTGTGAGGCTACTTGCACTCGAAAATCTATGCGTGCGGCGCGGCAATCGCATTGTTGTGGACGGGGTTTCGCTGGAAGTCTCGGGCGGTGAGGTCGTCGGCTTGATCGGACCGAACGGGGCGGGGAAAACCACGCTGATGCGCGCAGCACAGGGGCTGGTGGCCTATTCGGGCACGTCATCGCTGGCGGACCTGTCCGCTCGTGATCGCGCACGGAGCGCCGCGTGGTTGCCGCAGACACGCGACATCGCGTGGCCGATCAGCGTCGCGACCCTGGTGGCGCTTGGGCGCACGCCTTATCTGGCTGGCGGTCGCAAACTGTCCGCCGCCGACCGCGCCGCAATAGACACTGCGATTGATCGCATGGACCTGCGCGCGCTTGCGCAACGCACAGCGACCGAATTGTCGGGTGGCGAGCAGGCGCGCGCCCTGATCGCGCGAGTTCTGGCGCAGGAAACACCCCTACTACTGGCCGATGAACCCGTGTCCGGTCTGGATCCCGCCCATCAGATCGCAACCATGCGTGTTTTCGCTGGTCTGGCGGCAGATGGGCGCGGCGTTCTTGTCTCGCTCCACGACCTTGGTCTGGCTGCACGACACTGCACGCGGCTTGCTCTCATGCACCGGGGCCGCATCGTTGCAGACGGTGCCCCGCGCGAAGTGCTGAGCGATGCCCGGATGCGCGATGTGTTCGGTGTCGGTGGTCACTGGAGCGAGGGTCCCGACGGCCCGGCGTTTCATGTGGTCGAGGGAATCCCGGCATGAGCGCGAGGGCTGAATTTCTGGCGATGCTCGCGCTGGCGGCGGCGTTGCACGTGCTTGCGCTTGGCTGGATTTCGCCGGGCGGCGGTGGCTCAGGTGCGCACGGCGACGCCCGTATCAGCGTCGCAGCAGCATCGGCGAACCTGACGGCAGAGGTCGCCGACTGGGAGCGTGTGCCAGCAACCAGCCCCGCCGTCGTGGACGCGATGAGAGCGCCGGACACCGACACCATCCCCGAATTGGCGGCACACATAGACGGATCGGTGAGTCACCCCGCGCCGCTCGCGCTCGCGCCAATTGAAAGTGTGTCGGCGCCCGTGGCTTTCGAGGCTGGACCGGCCATAGTTGCTGCACCGCTTGAACCCCCGCCGGCAGATCTGGCGAGAACTCCTGGCGCGGACACCTCACTGGAACGACCCGACATCGCACGCTTGGCAAACCCGCCTGCCCCGTCGGCAAAGCCTGTCAGCGCTCTTGCGCCGGAGCGAGTTGCCGTCGTGCCGCCGCGCCCCAAATCGCGCCCGAGCGAACCGCCCTCCGAAAACGTGACCCGCCGAATTGCCCGCAGCAACGGAACGGGAGTGCGAAGCGGTGAAAGCGCCGCCCCTGATGCCGTCGGTCTGAGCCGCACGAACCGGCAATCCGCACAGGCCGTCTGGGCCGCCGAAATCCAGCGCCGCATCGCGCGCCAGCAGCGTTATCCGCGCGGAACGCGGGCGACGGGGCGGGTTCAGGTCCACATGACCGTTATGGCGAGCGGACGGCTGAGCGCGGTCGGGCTTGCGCAATCATCGGGCACCGAGGCGCTCGACATTGCTGCGATCCGCGCCGTCGAGCGTGCCGCGCCCTTTCCGCCAGCACCGGAAGAATTGGTCGACGACTGGTTCCGCGTCAGTCAGTGGATCACTTTCGAGCGGCGATAGTGCGGGAGTATTTATACCAAGGTGAATGGCAAGGCATGCCTCAGGCGGCACGGGGGCCGAGCAGGAACCATGCGATAAAACCAAAGCCGGGGACCAGAAGTATGACGGTCCAGACGACTTTGGTCAAAAACCGGGCACCCGATCTCGCGACGTCGAGAAAGGCCCAGACATTCAGCGCCTGAGCCAGAAGCATGATCACTCCGAGGTATTGGATCATGCGCGGATCAGTTGCTGGTCGACGTATCGCCGCCCAGCGATGAAGTGGCGTTCGGGGTGAAGAGCGTCTGGCCGTCGATCGCGTAATCGCCAATGATCTTCTGCGCTTTGTCCGACACCAGCCATTCCTCCAACTCCAGCGCGAATTCAGCTTTGACGTGATCGCCGCGGGCGGGATTGACCGGGATGTAGGCGTATTGATTAAAAAACGCCGGGTCGCCTTCAAACAGAATCGCCAAACCGTCCTTGTTGCCGAAGTTCAGCCAGCTTGCGCGATCCGACAGAACATAGGCCCCAAGACCCGCCGCAGTGTTCAGCGTGGCGCCCATGCCTGAGCCGAGCGCACGATACCAGGCACCGTCCGGCTCAATGCCCGCAGCTGTCCAGAGCGACATTTCGCGCTGATGAGTCCCGCTGTCGTCGCCACGACTGGCGAACGGTGCCTCGGATGTCGCGATGGCTTGCAGCGCCTGACTGGCGCTCGAAGTCTCAGCGATCTCAGCGGGGTCGTCGGCTGGACCGATAAGGACGAAATCGTTGTACATGATCTCGCGGCGATGGGTGCCATATCCCTGCTCGATAAAGGCGTCCTCGGCTTCGCGCGAGTGTACGAGGATAGCGTCGACATCGCCCGCTTCGCCAAGGCGGATCGCCTGACCGGTGCCCACCACGATAAGTTGAACGTCGATACCGGTGTCTTCGGCGATGACGGGCAGCAAAATATCGCTAAGGCCTGAATTCTGGAACGACGTGGTCACCGCCAACTTCATTTCGTCCGCAATTCCGGGCGTCGCGAAAAACAGCGCGACGACGGCCGCGACGATCCTTGGTGTAAAAGTCATTCGACGATGTCTCCCTTCAGAAAGGCCTGTGCCTCGGGCGTTGTTGGGGCGGCGAAAAAACCCGAAGCTGGCCCTGATTCGTGCACTTTTCCGTTCAATAGAAACAGAATATCCGAGGCGATGCGACGGGCCTGACCAAGATCATGTGTCGCCATGACGATTTTAGTCCCCGCTAGCCTCACGGCGGTCAGTATGCCCTCAATCTCGCGGGTTGCGCGGCCATCGAGGCTGGCAGTCGGTTCGTCGAGAAACAGGACTTGCGGTCGTGTCACTAGTGCGCGCGCAAGCGCCAGTTTCTGCTTTTCGCCGCCGGACAGCACATGCGCGGGACGACCCGCCGCATCCCCCAGGCCGACCTCGCCGATCAACTCCATGGCCTTTCTACGGGCAATCCCCCGCGCAAGTCCGTGCACGATCAGCGGATAGGCAACGTTGTCGAGCGCGCTGCGCCTGAGCAGGATCGGACTTTGGAAGACATACGACTGCGCCAAATCGGCCTCGTGGCGTGGAACAGCCCAGTGGGTATGACCCGCCGACAGCCGGTCGATACCGTGCATCAGTCGCAAAAGAGTCGTTTTCCCTGCGCCGTTCGGGCCCAGCAGAATCGTGGGGCCACCCTCTGCAAGAGTGAGATCGACGGGACCGACGATGCGCTTGCCGCGCCGTCGGACTTCTGCGCCCGCTACCGTCAGGGGAAGTATGCTCACCAGCGGTCCCCACTTTCAGTTCTCGACAGCCAGTGCATCGCAAGATTTACCGCGATTGCCAGACCGATGAGGACGAAGCCGAGACCGAGCGCCAGTGCGAAATTGCCCTTCGAGGTCTCAAGCGCGATGGCGGTCGTCAATACGCGCGTCGCGTGGTCGATGTTGCCGCCCACGATCATGATCGCTCCGACCTCGCCAATGGCACGACCGAATCCGGCGAGCGTGGCGGTCAGCAGCGACCGGCGGGCATCCCATATCAGCGTCTTGATCCGCTGGGTTCGCGTCGTGTTGAGCGAGATCAACAGATCGTGGTAATCGGCCCAGAGATCGCGCAGGGCCTGATGCGCAATGGATGCGATCAAGGGCGTCACGATGATGACCTGCGCGATGATCATCGCACTTGGCGTAAACAGCAGGCCGAAAACCCCGAACGGTCCGGAGCGCGACAAAAGCAGATAGACGATAAGCCCAACGACGACCGGCGGCAGGCCCATCAGGGCGTTCAGAACCGCGATTGTCACGCGCCGAAAGCGGAACCGGTTGATCGCCAGCCAGGCACCGAGTGGCACACCAATGAAAGCGGCGATGGCCACCGCCGTCAGTGTCACCTGCAAAGATCGAAGAGTGATTTCCACAAGATCGGCGTCAAGCGTGAAGATCAGCCAGAACGCGGCTGCGAGGCCTTGCCAGATGTCGGACATACTGCGTGTCTAGTCGAGCCGGACCGACGGGCTGGCTTGTTGTTCGGATGACGAGTAACCGACCTCCTGCAATATGAAGAAGGCCGCGACGGCGATGGCCGCGATTGCGGCGAATGCGCTGAACATGGCTCTCATGAGGTTTGCTTCCCTGTCATGTGTTGTCTTTCAGAAAGTCGATCAGATCGCGCCGATCCTCGGGCCTGACGATCCTTTGCATAGGCATTTTCGATCCGGGAATGAAGTGGTCGGGACCCAGATCGAACAATTGGTCGATGGTCTCATTGTTCCATTTGATCCCCAGATTGGCGACCGTATCGGAATAAGCATAGCCCGGCACGCTGCCCGCCGCACGTCCGAATAAGCCCCGAAGCGTCGGCCCGGCGCGACGCGGCCCCTCGGCGTTGAGGCTGTGGCAGATCGAGCACTTGCGCTGGAACTGCCGCTCGCCGTTGGTCATATCCTCGGGATCGCGCAGGAACCCGCGTTCGGCGGTCGCCATGATCGGCGCATCGAGCTTGTTATCGACTGGCCAGAGATAGGCGTTGTCGTCGATCCCCCCGGCCAGCAGGCTTGAGCCGTCGGGCGTATAGGCAAGTGCCCAGACCGGTCCGTTGAGGGCGGCCTGATAGTCGGTATTGATCGACCAGGTATCAGTCGAAACCGTCATCACATAGCCCTCGCCGTCGCCGACCGCGATTTCGCTGCCATCGGGAGCAAGCGCCATGGCGAGGATCGGTCGGCGCTCGAGCGTCAGATCGGCGATTTCGCCGTCCGTGGCGGGATCTATTATGCGCGTCCCACCGTCTACCGCGCCGTAAGCCAGCCAGCCGTCTCCGCCAAGCAGCGTGGTAACGCCGAAGCCGTGGCGCACGAGGATGCGGGTTTCTTGGCCGCTGGTGACGTCCCAACTGCGAACCGTTCCATCGGCCGAGGCGGAATATATTGTCTGACTGTCACGTGAAAAGATCGCATCATTGACCGCCCCGGAATGTCCTTCGATCATTCTCAGCAACGATCCGGACGCGATGTCCCAGACACCGATCCTACCGTCCCATGACGCCGATGCCAGCTTGGTCGCGTCCGGAGACACCGACAGCGACTTGACCTGTCCCCGATGCCCCGTAAGCCGCGCGCGACTTTGCCCGGTTGCGAGGTCCCAAAGCTCGATGGCGAAGTCGTCTCCCGCCGACGCGGCCATGTCGGATCCAAGAAAAATCACCGATTTGACCGCAGCTTCGTGACCTTCGAGCCAGACAACCTTGTCACTTCCAAGCGACCAGAGCCCGACAGAATTGTCAAAGCTCGCTGTCAGCGCGTAATTTCCGTCAGACGAAACCGCCGTATCCATGACCGGACCGCCGTGCCCGACGAGCAGACGAAAATCTGCGGCGTGAGCCTGCGTGGCAATGCCTAGGGCCAGAAGGACAGTCAGACGCAGCACGTCATTCCGCCGGAGTTGCGCCCGGTTGGGACGCTTCCTTGGCCCGCACTTCTTCGACCCAAAGATTATGGTGCTCTTTGGCCCAGTTCAGATCGACCTCGCCCGTCCCCATCGCGTCATAAGCGCCCTCCATCCCGATCGTTCCGAGATAGATGTGCGCAAAGATGATACCAATGAAGACGAAGGCAATGATCGCGTGCCAAGTCTGCGCCAGTTGCATCTCGGCGTGCGGGGTCAGGGTTTCGGGCAATGCACCATAGCCGAACAATTCCGGCAGGCTGAAGTTGTTGAGGTGGTGGAAGGTCGATGCGAACATCGGCAACTGGAACGGGAACAGAAGCGACAGCCCCGACACGGATATCGACACGCCCAGAATGATGACCGCCCAGAAGATGATCTTCTGACCGGCGTTGAATTTCTTCGCAGGCGGGTGCGAGTGTTTGGAGAACAGCCCGCCACCCTTTGCCAGCCAGACCAGATCGTGCCGGTTCGGGAGGTTGTGAGCGACCCACATCACGAAGACGAGGATGATTCCCAGCATGAAAGCCCACGCGACGTTGTCGTGAATCCATTTCGACCAGAGCGCCGAGGCAGCATAGATCTCACGCGCGGATTCGTAGCGGCCCGGATTGTCGGGATCGGCCAGAAGTTGCAGCGTTCTGCGGCCAAAAAGCGAGAGCAGGCCGGTAAGTCCAAGCACAATGAACGATCCGGCGATCAGCCAATGTCCGAAGCGCTCGATGAACTTGAAGCGTTCGATGGTTATGCCGGAGCGCCCGGCTTCGATACGGATTCGGCCACGGATCAGGAAAAACAAAGCCAGCAGGCCAAGTACACCCAACAAGAAATAGCCGCCATAAATGCGCAATGGCCCTTCGCGGAACAACAGCCACTCCATGCCGCTGTCCTGAACCAATAGTGTCGCGCCGGGACTGCGGACCTGACTGCTGATCTCCGCCTCGCCGAACCGCATGGCGCGCCACAACTCGGGATCGGACGCGCCGCCAAGCGTGCCCAGCGGCGCGGTCTCGTCCGAGCCAGCATCAGGACTTCCAATCGCGCGACGGCGGAAATCGAGATCGACATCCTCTCCGCGCTGCCGCCGCAAAATATCCTCGAGAGTCTGGGCGCCGCCGGTCTCGGCCCGTGGTTCGATCACTTCGATTTCGTCACCGTCGCCCAGCGTCTGGGCGCCGACCTGAAGCGGCATCGCCAACAGGCAGAGCGCCAAAAGGTACGTTCCAATCCGGTTCATGGGAATCTCCTGTTCACGCGGATCACGCCCGCTTCTCGTTCTCGATGGCCCAGGCTGCCTTGTGATTGGCAAGTGCTGCCTTCAAGTCGCCAAGTTGTTCGTGTGCGCTTGCCAGACCCAGTAGAAACAGTTTCTGCCAGAGCGGATATGCCATCCCATCTGCGATGGCCGATCCGTATTTGTAAAGATCGCGTGCGCGTTTCGCGTCGCCCCGAGTCAGTTCCATATCCGCATGATAGCGAATAATCTGGCACTGCGCCCGTTCATCCTGGTCTTCGATTGCAATCCGCAATCCTTCGTCGAATTGTTTTGCCGCCGCGTCGTGGCGATCCAGATCGACGAGGCATGCACCCGCGATTTCCATCGCATACGGCAATACCACGCGGTTGTGGTGGGTTTGCGCATCCTTGATTGAAGTTTGCGCCAGTGCCAGCCCTTTTTCGGGCTCCTTGTCGGAATGCAGCCAGCGCGCGATGTTGTGCTCGACCCGAGCCGATTGTGCGCCGCTCGCCATCTCTCGGGCGCGCCCAAGCGTCATGCCTGCGCGCACCTTGTCGCCACTGTAGCGCTGGATTGTCGCCCGCGTCGTCAGAAGGTCGACCATCGTTTCCGGTGAGTTCTGCTCGCAACAAATGTGGATACCGCGTTCCGTCGCGCAACCGGCAAGGTCCAGCCGGTTCCTGCTGTAATGAATGACGCCAAGGACCGAATAGATATCGCCGCGCGGTCCGGGGTGGTCGTGCTCTGTCAACAGTGCCTCGGCCTTCAGACAATGCGTCAAAGCCGCATCGAAATCACCGCGCCATTTGGACTGCCAGCCCAAGGTTCGATACGCAAGGCCTTGATCGGATTTGCTCTTTTCGCCCTCCCCCGATTGTGACGTCCGCAGGGCTTGCTGAGCATATTTGACGCTTTTCGACCGATCGGCCCACCGTTCGCTCCACGCGATCCGATTCAGCAGTCCCGGATCGGCCGGCGGCGTTTCGGCCGGCATGTGAGAGGCGGACACACTCATTATCTGCATACCGTTGTGGCGTTACCTGTGCAAAAGCGCCCCGGATTATGCCGGAGCGCCTCTGTGAAGACTTGTGACATGAGGCGTAAGCCTCAGCCGCCTTTCTGACCGTAGGCTGTGCCCCAGCCCCACGCACCGGAACCGAAGCCACGGGCAACGACACGCTCGCGGTAGATGTCGCTCACGTCATCGCCATCGCCAGCCAATAGTGCCTTTGTCGAGCACATCTCGGCGCAGATCGGCAGTTTGCCCTCCGCGATCCGGTTGCGTCCGTACTTCTGGAACTCGATCGTGGACATGTCCTCTTCGGGGCCACCCGAACAGAATGTGCATTTGTCCATCTTGCCACGACTGCCGAAGTTGCCGGCTTGGGGATACTGCGGCGCACCGAACGGGCACGCGTAGAAGCAGTAACCGCACCCGATGCAGAGGTCCTTGGAGTGCAGCACGACCCCTTCTTCGTTCTGATAGAAGCAATCGACCGGGCAGACCGCCATGCACGGCGCGTCCGAACAGTGCATACAGGCAACCGAGATCGAGCGTTCGCCCGGATCGCCGTCGTTGATTGTCACGACCCGGCGGCGGTTTATGCCCCACGGGATCTCGTGCTCGTTCTTACACGCTGTGACGCAGGCGTTGCATTCGATGCACCGTTCAGCGTCGACGAGGAATTTTGCTCTAGCCATTCTTCAATCCTCCCTTAAGCCGCTGAAATCTTGCAGAGCGTGGCTTTGGTTTCCTGCATTTGGGTCACCGAGTCATAGCCATATGTCTGCGCCGTGTTCGAGCTTTCGCCCAGTACGTATGGGTCCGCCCCCTTTGGATACTTGGACCTGCGGTCCTCGCCCTGAAGGTGGCCGCCGAAGTGGAAGGGCATGAACGCCACGCCCTCGGCAACCCGATTGGTCAGCATCGCCATAACCTTGACCTTGCCGCCCTCTGGACCTTCCACCCAGACCTGCGCACCGTCGCGAACACCAAGGTTGTTGGCATCGCGCGGGTTGATCTCGACGAACATGTCCTGCTGCAATTCGGCCAGCCACGGGTTCGACCGCGACTCGTCGCCGCCGCCCTCGTATTCGACCAGTCGACCCGAAGTCAGGATCATCGGGTAATCCTTGCTGAAGTCCACTTTCTGGATCGAGGCATAAAGCGTCGGAACCCGCCAGAACGTCTTGTCGTCGTAGGTCGGATAATCCGCAACCAGATCGCGCCGGTTCGAATAGAGTGGCTCGCGATGCAGCGGCACCGGATCGGGGAAGGTCCACACCACCGCCCGGGCCTTGGCATTGCCGAACGGGGCACATTCGTGCGCGATGGCAACCCGCTGGATACCGCCGGAAAGGTCGGTCTTCCAGTTGACGCCGCCGACTTTCGGCTGCCAGTCCGAAGGATACGGACCGGACATTTCCTGCTCGCCTACCTCCTCGGTGCCGGGCCGCGTATCGCGGAAGCCCGAGACGTATTCGATCGAAGCGCGTTCCTGCGGGGTCAGATCGGCGTCCCAGCCAAGGTCCTGCAACATCTGCATCGTGAATTCGGGATAACCGTCCTGAATTTCCGAGCCGACGCTGTAGACGCCTTCGGCCAGAAGGTTGTCGCCGTCCCGTTCGACACCGAAGCGCGCACGGAACGTCAGACCGCCCTTCGATACCGGTAGCGACATATCGTAAAGGTTCGCCGTGCCGGGGTGGTTCATCTCGGGTGTGCCCCAGCTTGGCCACGGCAGGCCGTAGAAGTCACCGTCTGCCGGTCCGCCAAGCGCCCGAAGCGAGGTCTTGTCGAACGTGTGCTGGTTTGCCATGTGCATCCGCAGACGCTCGGGCGACTGACCGGTATAGCCGATCGTCCACATGCCGCGATTGAACTCGCGTGTGATGTCCTCAATCAGCGGCTCGTCGCCATTGATCTCGATATTGCGGAACATTCGGTCGGTAAATCCGAACTTGTCCGCGAACAATTTCATGATCGTCTGATCGGGAAGCGATTCAAACAGCGGCTCGACCACTGTTTCGCGCCATTGAAGCGAGCGGTTCGATGCCGTTACCGAGCCATATGTCTCGAACTGCGTCGATGCCGGCAGCAGATAGGCGCCATCGGTGCGGTCATGCAGGATTGCCGAAACGGTCGGATACGGATCTACGACGACCAGAAGGTCGAGTTTCTCCATTGCGTCCTTCATCTCAAGCTGACGGGTCTGCGAGTTCGGAGCATGACCCCAGAGAACCATCGCCCGCGTATTGTCGGGTTGTTCGAGGTTCGCCTTGTCTTCCAGAACACCGTCGATCCAGCGGCTGACCGGAATGCCGCGCTCGTTCATCATCGGCTTGTCGGCGCCGTCTTTTCCGGCACCTTCCATGACTGCAAAGCGAGCTTTCAGCCAGTCCAGATCCTCGTCCCAGACGCGCGCCCAGTGGGCCCACGATCCCGGCGTAAGGCCATAATAGCCCGGCAGGGTATCGGCCAGAACGCCAAGGTCTGTCGCGCCCTGGACGTTATCGTGGCCGCGAAAGATGTTGGTGCCGCCACCCGCAGCGCCCATGTTGCCCAGCGCAAGCTGGAGGATGCAATATGCGCGGGTGTTGTTGTTACCGTTGGTGTGCTGAGTGCCGCCCATGCACCAGATCACGGTGCCCGGCCGGTTGTTGGCCATCGTGCGGGCAACGCGCTCAAGCTGACTGCCCGGAACGCCAGTCACACGCTCGGTTTCTTCGGGGTCCCACTTGGAGACCTCGTCCCTGATTTGCTCCATGCCCCAGACACGGGTGCGGATGAACTCCTTGTCCTCCCAACCATTGTCGAAGATGTGCCAGAGGATGCCCCAGATCAGCGCCACGTCGCTGCCCGGACGGAACCGGACATACTCATCGGCATGTGCCGCGGTGCGGGTGAACCGGGGGTCGCAGACGATCAGCGGCGCGTTGTTCTGCTCTTTCGCGCGCAACACGTGAAGAAGCGAAACAGGGTGCGCCTCGGCGGGGTTGCCGCCGATGATGAAGATTGCCCGCGAGTTGTGGATGTCGTTGTAGCTGTTCGTCATGGCGCCGTAGCCCCATGTGTTCGCCACACCGGCAACCGTCGTCGAGTGGCAGATCCGCGCCTGGTGGTCGATGTTGTTCGACCCCCAATAGGCCGCGAACTTGCGGATCAAGTACGCCTGTTCGTTGTTGTGCTTGGCTGAGCCAAGCCAATAGACCGAGTCCGGTCCGCTTTCTTCGCGGATCGACAGCATCTTGTCGCCGATCTCGTTTATCGCCTGTTCCCAGCTGACGCGCTTCCACTCGCCGCCTTCAAGCTTCATGGGATACTTCAGGCGACGCTCGCCATGGGCGTGCTCGCGGACTGCCGCGCCTTTCGCGCAGTGCGCGCCAAGGTTGAAGGGAGAATCCCAAGCCGGTTCCTGACCGGTCCAGACGCCGTTTTCGACTTCGGCAAGAACCGTGCAGCCTACCGAACAGTGGGTGCAGACCGATTTCACGATCTCGACCTTGCCCCTTGCGGCACTCTGCGCTTCAGCGCGACCGACCCGTCCGGTCGTCGCGGCCAGTGCCGCCAATCCGCCAACCGCCAGACCCGAACCACGAAGGAAGCTGCGGCGGTCGACTTTTGACCCGGCTACCTGCGACAGAAGCGAAGAAGGTCGGGTGTTGCGTGAAATCCCGCCGGTCTTTTTCCTAAGCATGTATCTATCTCCCTGAAGCCCTATTCCGGGCCCTTAACCTAAATGCCGGATCAACTTGGTGCGGCGTCCCGCAACCGGTTGTCCGACGCTCGCGTCCGGATTGCGCGCATCCGGACCCAACCTCAGAACCGGGCGCTTGCCAGGTACTGCTTGACGTGTTCGGTCTTTCTCAGACCCGATCCTTGCTGAATTTCCTCGGCTGCGGCCTCTTCGGTGCCGACAGCAATCGCGGCGACTGCGGCTGGTGCCGAAACTCCTGCGAATTTTAGAAAATCGCGGCGACTTGCGCCTTCTTTCTTCTTGTCCATGTCGTTCTCCCTTCGAATTTCGTTTGATCGGCAGACGGCCCGGTGGCCGCGCGCCTCAGTTTTCCATGCGGAACGCTTCGATCTCGATTTCCATGAACGCGCGTCCGATCTTGCCGACGGGTGCGTAAAAGACAGATCCCTCGGCAGCCTCCAGATCCGTAAAGAAATGCCCCGCCCACGTCGCGATGTGGGTGTTGAAGAATGCGTGCTGATCGACCACCGACAGAGGATCGCCGTAACTCCCGCGGATCATCCCGGACATCATTTCGCAAAGCATCGCGATATGGTCCTCGGGCTCCTTCACGTCGGGATTTCGCGCGATACCAAGCTGGGCCATGTGACTTCTCAGACGCGCCAGCGGTTTCTCGTTCAGAAATCCAGTCAGATAATAACTGCCGTATGGCAGCAATTCGCCGCGTCCCAGTCCGATGAACAGTGCGTTGAACTCCCGTTCGACAGCAGTGGCTTTCATCGACCGTGCGACGCGCGACAATGACGTTATGCCCTGACCCAGATCGGACTCGTCACCCGACAGGCTGGCGGCATCGTCAATCAAGGCTTGGTTGGGCGACGAAGCCAGAAGGCTCGCGAGCGTCGCATAAAGATCCGCCCGCAGAAGGTCCTCTTCCACAAGCTCGACTGTCTGCCCGGCCGTTTGGCTCTTTTGGCTCACGTGCGCTCCCTGTATTCAATGGCACACAATCAGGCTAGGGCATGTCCTGAATTTGGGCAATTGTTTTCTCCAATTTCGCCCGATCACTTTTTCAACAAGATCAGGCGTCAAACTTCATCCGGCGCGGTCGAAAAGACTCGTCCTCGCCGTCCCCGGCTTCACTCATGTCTTCGCCAGCCGGATTATCGGTTTCCTCTAAGTCCCCGGACTCCCCTGCAATATCGTTGTCATCGTCAACAATCTCGACCGCAGCCAGAACGGGTTCAGGCGTTTCGCCAGCTTCGTCCGGGATGTCTTCGGGCTTTTCCTCCAGCAGATCCTTCAGAAATCCGCGTCCGACCTTGTAACCGGTGGCAAGAACTTTCTTGGTCAACTCGGGCGATGTGAAGTCGTCGTCGTAGTCGTTCAGCCCGTCCAGATTCGCCAGCACCGGGTTGGACCGCCACAGCACATGCAGCGCCCGCTTACGCAGAAATCCCGGGACGTTCGCCCGCATAAAGATCGAGAAATCGTCGCCTTCCTTCAGGCTCTCAGGAAGCGGCAGGTTCAAACGCTCCAGCAACGCCTGCTCCTCTTCGTCGCCATCCAGAATTTCCCGCTCCGGCTCGGCCAGTTCGACAGCAGGAACGGGGACCTCTTCCTTCTCGACCGCGCGCTTTCGACGCGACCAGCGTGAGAATATGTTGTCGTCGTCGCTCATGTCTGTCTCTTCGGCTTTTGCCCCGCGGGGCTGCGAAATACATCGGCAGTCTGGCGGATCCGTGCATCGCCCTTGCCGTCCTCGACCTGATCGACCCGCATATTATCCCGACGCCGCTTCTTGAAAGGCACTTCGCGGTAATGCGCCTCGCAGAAATCCCGCACCCATCCTATCAGCGCGTCGGGCATCGCGACGGCTTCGACGATCATTTCACCACTGTCACTGTATTCCTGCGCAAGATCCGCCGACGCAGTGACTAGATGCACGTCGATCCCGTGTTCATTTTCCGCGTTCATGCCATGATTGAGAATGGCGAACACCGAAGGCGGCGTCATCATCAACGACGTGCGATAGCTTTCAGCGTCAGTGCGGTGCAGTTCCATCGGCAGTGTCGCCACGTGATAATCCGTGATCCCAGCCTCGTCTCGCACCATTTTCCAGTCCGCCGGCCCCGCGCCGGGAAGCACCGCAACCGCTTTCCACGCCCACTTGGCCCAGCGGGTGACGCCCGGCGTTCGGCGCAAAACGACGCCAACGGGCATGGTCTGCAATTTCGGAATGGGACTGTCGGTCATGTCGACTCCTTTGGGCAATCAACTAAACGCCGGTCGATTGCCATTGTCAAAACATCTGACCAGTATGGCACGGCTCGAGGATTCGCGCAGGGGAGACAGGGACCAATGGCAAAGATCGAACGGCTGATTTTGTGCTCGTGCGAAGGGACGATGAAAATCGACCCCGAAACGGCCAAAGCCGCGCTCGGCGACGTGGCCGTCAAGTCGGTCGATCGTCTCTGCACGGGCGATCTGGATGTCGCCGCCAAGGCGCTGGCATCCGACGGCACCACGATGATTGCTTGCGGACAGATGGCGACGCTGTTCGAAGAACTTGCCGCCGACATCGGCGCATCCGAGAAACTGGCGACGGCGGATATTCGTGATCGCGCCGGGTGGACGGCCGACAAGGTCGCTTACCCTAAGCAGGCGGCACTTCTGGCAGAAGCAGCCCTGCCCCGCCCCGGCACACCGTCTCGCGACATCATTTCCGAAGGCACTTGCCTTGTGCTCGGATCGTCGGAGGTCGCCCTGCCTGCCGCCGAACTGTTGGCCGATACGCTCGCGGTCACGTGCCTTTTAAGCGACGAACCCGCCGATCTGATCCCGCCCGCGACGTTCGACGTTGCCACCGGACGCCTTGCAACCGCGACCGGCGCACTGGCGGGCTTTGCAATCGCAGTCGATCGCTATCGCCAGATGGATCCCGGCGGGCGCGGCGCGGCCACGTTCGGCGCTTCCAGGGACGGCGCGAAATCGACCTGCGACATCATCCTCGATCTGCGCGGCGAAGGCCCCTTGTTCCCAGCCGATCACAAGCGCGAGGGCTACGTGCGCGCCGATCCCGGCGACCCGATCGCGGTCCGCGATGCAATCGCCGTGGCGCACGAGCTGCAGGGCGTTTTCGAGAAGCCGCTTTATATCCGGTTCGATGCCAATCTTTGCGCCCATTCGCGAGCCTCGCAAAAAGGTTGCGAGCGATGCCTGAACGTCTGCCCGACCGATGCGATCACTCCGAACGGCGATACGGTCCTCATCGACCCCGACATCTGCGCCGGTTGCGGCGCGTGCGCCGCCGTCTGCCCGTCGGGCGCGGCGTCCTATGACGACCCACCAGTCGGCACATTGTTCGCACGCCTGCGCACGCTGGCCTCGACCTATCGCAAGTCCGGCGGCAAGGCCCCGCGCGCCATCTTCCATGACGCCGAACACGGGGCCGAGATGATCCGTCTGTCCGCCCGTTTCGGGCGCGGTCTGCCTGCGGATGTGATCCCCGTCGAAGTCCCCAATGTCGAAGGCGTAGGCCACGCGGAATTGCTCGCGGCACTCGCCGTCGGATTCACGTCGGTCCACGTATTGTCTGGGCCACGGACAGACCACACCGTGCCGGAAAGCGAAATGGCGCTGGCGCGTGCTATCGTTTGCGACAGACCATTTGCGATCCTCGACGCCGCCGATCCCGACGCGTTGGAAGATGCGCTTTATGGCACCGCGCCCAAACCGATCCCGGTCGAACCAATTCTTCCGCTGGGTGGTCGCCGCGAAGTCACGCGAATTGCGGCCGCCGCGCTCACAAGCGTTGATGCGCCGATTCCGCTTCCCGACGGCGCGCCTTACGGAGCGGTCCTCATCGACCCCGACGCCTGCACGCTTTGCCTTGCCTGCGTCTCGCTCTGCCCGGTCGGCGCGCTTGGCGACAATCCCGACAAGCCACAGGTGCGCTTCAATGAAGCTGCCTGCCTGCAATGCGGTATCTGCGCCCACACCTGCCCGGAAAACGCGATCACGCTTGTGCCGCAACTGAACCTCGCCAAAGAGGCGCTGACCCATCGCATTCTGCACGAGGAAGAGCCGTTCGAGTGCGTCGAATGCGGCAAGCCTTTCGGCGTGAAATCGACGATCGCCCGGATTGTCGAGAAACTGGAGGGCAAGCACTGGATGTATTCGGGATCAGACAACACCCGGCTTATCCAGATGTGCGACACCTGCCGGATCTCGGCGCAATACCATCAGGAAAATTCGCCATTTCGGGGTGCCGACCGGCCTCGAGTGCGCACGACCGATGACTATCTCAAGGACCGTAAACCGAATTAGATAACCTGTGTCGTCAGCGTAAGGTCATCCACGGCGGCTTGCGGCAATTCGTCGGCGATCTCGTAATAATCGCCTTTGTCGGCGCAGTAGATGTGACCTTTCATCGACAGGCCCGTTGGTGCGTCAAGGGTCCCTGCCGAGATCGAAAGATGGCTTCCCAGCCCATCCCAGAACAGGTTCGAGCCGCACACCGGACAAAAGCCGCGCCGCGCCTTTTCCGAGGACTGGAACCAACGCACTTCGCCAGTCAGTTCAAGATCGTCGCGCGCAGCAGCAGTTGCGGCGACATGATGGCCGCTGGTCTTGCGGCACTGCACGCAATGGCATGCGATCACCGGGCGAAGCGGTCCGTTGACCCGATATCGCACCGCGCCGCAGAGACAACTCCCCGTATTCAATGGCTCTCGCGCACGAATTGCGCACCAAGGGCGGTCATCAAAGGTTCAAACACCGGGAACGACGTGGCGATTGGGGCGGCATCGTCCACCGTCACAGGCTTCACACTCGCCATGCCAAGACACAGGAACGACATTGCGATGCGGTGATCCAGGCGCGCCTCGACGCGCGCTCCGCCCGGCACGCCGCCCGGCCCCAAGCCGTCGACCTCCCACCAATCCTCACCCTCACCGACCGTGATGCCGTTGGCGCGCAGTCCCTCTGCCATCGCGTCGATTCGGTCGCTTTCCTTCACGCGCAGTTCCTTCACGCCGCGCATCGACGTGCGTCCTTCGGCGAATGCGGCAACCACGGACAGGATCGGATATTCGTCGATCATGCTCGCGGCTCGCTCGGGCGGCACTTCGATCCCCTGCATATTGGGCGAATACCGCGCGCGCAGATCCGCGACAGGCTCGCCGCCCTCTTCGCGTTCGTTCTCGTAAGTGAGGTCCGCGCCCATCTCGCGCAGCGTGGTGAACAGCCCGGCCCGCGTCGGGTTGAGACCAATATTCGGGACCAACACGTCCGAACCGTCGACGATAAGGGCCGCGCACACCGGGAACGCCGCCGACGATGGGTCACGCGGAACATCGATGTTTTGCGGCTTCAACTCTGGGTATCCTTTAAGCGTGATGACCCGCCCCTCGTTTGTCTCCTCGACGGTCAAGCTCGCACCGAACCCCGTCAACATCCGCTCGGTATGGTCACGCGTCGCTTCCGCCTCGATCACCACGGTTTCGCCGGGCGCATTCAGCCCCGCCAGCAGGACCGCTGACTTGACCTGCGCCGACGGCATCGGCACGCGGTAGCGCACCGGTACCGGTGACGCCGCGCCGACAATCGTCATCGGCAGCCTTCCGCCAGAGCGGCCGTGGGCAGTCGCTCCGAATAGCGCCATGGGATCGGTAACCCGCCCCATCGGGCGCGACCGCAAAGACCCGTCGCCGGTGAACGTGGCGTTGATGCCAGTCGTCGCCATCGCGCCCATGATCAGACGCACACCCGTGCCGGCATTGCCGCAGTCAATCACATCGTCTGGTTCGCCAAACCCGCCAACCCCAACGCCATGCACCGACCATTCGCCGCCGCCATGTTCGACCACCTCGGCCCCGAAGGCCCGCATCGCGTCGGCGGTGCGTAGCACATCCTCGCCCTCCAGCAGCCCCCGAATACGGGTTTCGCCGACCGACAAGGCGCCAAGGATCAGCGAGCGGTGCGAGATCGACTTGTCGCCGGGCACCCGCGCTTCGCCATTGAGCGGTCCGGCGCGGTGCGACGTCATCGGCTGTGGAACTGACTGGCCCGACATGGCCTCTCCTTATCGCTGATCCGCCGCCGTGTTAGCGCAGAGACAACGGGGCGTCCATCGGGCCGAGCAACCGTTCACCCTGTTTCAAATACCTGTTCGCGAAACATTCGATTGCACACGCACGGTCCGAGCAAGGCACGTCCGGCACTTATCGACGAAATGTCAGGTAATGCGGCTCTCGCCCTTCGCGCAGGGCTTTCGCCTCATAGCGGGTGCGACTCCAGTCGTTCCATGCCATCGCGCTCTGCGCGATCAATTCAAACCCGGCCTTCGGCACTTCGACCAGGGCCTGACGCACATAATCCGAAATATCGGTGGCCAGACGGAACTCTGCGCCCGGCACCAGAACGCGGTGAAGCGGTTCCAGATATTCGGGCGTCACGAAGCGGCGTCGATGATGCCGGTGTTTTGGCCAGGGATCCGGATAGAGCAGAAAAGCCTTCGCGATCGAGGCATCATGCAGAACATCGAACAACGCGCGCACATCGCCCGGATGCACCCGCACGTTTTCACAGCCGGCGCCGCGGATCTTGCCAAGCAGCATCGCGACACCGTTGATGAACGGCTCGGCCCCGACCAGACCGGCTTCCGGGTTTTGTACTGCCTGATGCACAAGATGCTCGCCGCCGCCAAAACCGATTTCAAGCCACACCGGGCGTTTGCCAAAAGCGTCAGCGAGATCAATCAGTTGCCGCTCTGGATTGTCGTCCCATTCTACCGAACCAAGCGCGATTTCCCCAAGGTCCTCAAGGTACCGCTTCTGGCTGTCGCGCAAGGTTTTGCCCTTGAACCGCCCATAAAAGTTGCGCCACGGCGCGCCCGAGGGGTGGGTATCTTGAGTTTCGCTCATGGCTCGCGCTATTGCCATCTGCGCCGCCCGCGTCAAGCAGCTATTCGAATTTGACCGGCCGGCCCAGGTCTTTGGGCGCTATCGTCGCCACGAACGCGGTGATCGCCTCGATCTCGTCCAGCGTTATTTCGACCGGCGCCACATGCACAGCCCGCATTGGATCGAACGGTTCGGTAACGCCCTCGACCTGGGTGAAAGAGGGGTGAGGATTCTCAACATAGAAGGCGCGGAACAAATCCGACCAGTTGTCACGCCCGCGCAGCGCCGAAAACGACGGTGTTGATCCGATCCCGCCCATCCGGTTGCGTTGGTCGACGACGTGACAGCGCCCGCAATGGACAAGCGCGAGCTGCGATCCATCGTTCACGTTTCCGTCGAATGTCTCCTTTATGACTTCGACTTCCGTGATCAGTTCGGTCGTGAATGTCGGCCCACCTTCCGGGGCGAAACCTTCGATCGCTGATTTACCGGGAGCCGAGCGCAGCCAATCCAGAAACAGAGCCGCCTGCGCGCGTGCATCAGCGTTGTCGCTCAGAATCGCCAAGCGGTATTCGACGCCGTCGCCGTCCTCGAACACGCGCGTTCCATCCGTATCCGGCCCCAACGCCATATCGGTATCCCCCTCGCTGAAAGCGTCGACCGAGATCCGGTGTTTGAAGCGAAACCGCGTCAGTAAATGCCTGTCGAGCCCCGCTTCAATCAGCGGAGCAGGCATGCGAAGCGTCAAATCCGCGCCTTCGGCCATCGCCCAGGGGGCGAATCCGCAAAGGAACAGAGCTATCGTTATGACTTTGCCGAAAGTGATCTTGCACCTCCCCGTGTAGGTTGAGATTATCCCCGCTCCAAAACAAAACAAGTCCGGCCTGCAAATGGGCCTACGGGAGAACACACAATGTCTGATGACGGTTTCAACATGTCGCTCAGAAAATTCCTGAAAACGGTCGGGGTCACGTCGCAACAGCAGATCGAGGAAGCGGTGCGTGCCGCGCGCGATACCGGCATCAAACCGAGGGGCACGGTCAACGCAAAAATGGTTCTGACGATCGACGGACTTGGCCTCAGTCATACCGTTGAAGGTAAGATCGAGATGCCGGAGGGCAACTGACTTGACCGATGAATCCCGCGTCCGAGAGGCTCTGGCCCGCATTGTCGATCCTGCGAAGGGCGTCGACATCCTGACGGCGGACCTGGTGAAATCGCTCAAGGTAAAAGATGGCGCGGTCTCGTTTGTGCTCGAAGTCGATCCGGCGCGTGGCGGTGCGATGGAACCGTTGCGGGCGGCCGCCGAAGCAGCCGTGAAGGCGCTCGAAGGCGTGACTTCGGTCAGCGCGGTGATGACGGCGCACGCCGTCGCCGGTCAGGCCATGCGACCCGCCGCAAAGGGACCGGTTCCCGATCTTGGTCTCAAGGATTTCACCCCGAAGCCGAAAGCACCGGAAAAACCCGGCAAACTTCCCGGCGTGAAAAATGTAATCGCGATTGCCTCCGGCAAGGGCGGCGTCGGTAAATCGACGGTATCGGCCAATCTGGCTGTGGCGTTCGCAGCACGCGGCCTGCGCGTCGGTCTGCTGGACGCGGATGTCTATGGCCCCTCGCAACCGCGGATGCTGGGCGTCTCCGGTCGGCCCTCCAGTCTCGATGGCAATATCATCCTGCCGCTCAGGAACCACGGCGTGACGCTGATGTCACTTGGCCTGATGGTCGAGGAGGACGAAGCGATAGTCTGGCGTGGTCCGATGCTGATGGGTGCGTTGCAGCAAATGCTTGGGCAGGTCCAGTGGGGCTCGCTCGACGTGCTGCTGGTCGACCTGCCACCCGGCACCGGCGACGTCCAGATGACGCTGTGCCAGAAAACGCACGTCGCAGGTGCTGTTATCGTCTCGACCCCGCAGGACATCGCGCTCATCGACGCCCG
>JBBKWG010000120.1:0-8681 GCA_037968835.1 Paracoccaceae bacterium | reverse complement strand
GCGGCGTGAACCTGCAATCCTGATCTTGCCGCCGATAGAAATCGCGCTGCAACGGTGATGATCGCCAGGGCAATCAATCCCGCACCCGCGCCCAGCAGAAACCCTTGCGCGGGTTGTGGTGTGAAGAACGCCGCGGGAAGATAGAGCACTGAGAAGCAGATGAGGGCGAAGGGAGTTGGCGAATATGCCAAACCCCTGATCACGCGCGGTGCCAGCACCTCTGAAATAGCCACGCTACCCCCCAAGAAAAATATTCCCGAAGTTCAGTGTGGCTAATCTTCGTTAACGAGATCTAAACGTCGTGGAAGCGTTAACGAATTAGTTGAGTTAAATCGCGCGTTCCAGGACCGCGACGAAAAATCCGTCGCCGCCCTCGAGTGGTGACAATGTGCGCGCCGACTGCACCCGCCAGTCCGGATTTCTGCGAATGAACTCGTCGATCCGCGCATCGTTTTCGCATCGAAGCATCGAGCAGGTTGCGTAAACCAGGATGCCACCCGGTCCCACGTGTGCCGCACCGTCGGTGAGGATTTGGTCCTGGATCGCGTTTAGTTCGCTCAGACGCGTCGATGTGAGGGTCCATTTGGCTTCGGGTTGCCTGCGCCATGCACCGCTGCCAGAGCAGGGACAGTCGCAGAAAACGACATCGAATGTTCCGGCGGGACTGGCCACGATGTCGATGGTGCAGCCTGCGCGGGCGGCGCGATCCGGCAGGTCGGCCATTCGTTTGGCGTCGATGTCGTGGGCGACAATCCGATCGGGTCCGTAGGCGGCCATTGCCAGGGATTTTCCGCCGCCGCCTGCGCAATAATCGAGAACACTTGCCCCTTTCAGATTGGGCGAAATGTGGTCAACGATTGCCTGCGAGGCGACATCCTGCAGTTCGATCCAACCGTCGCGATAGGCCTCACTGTCGGCGATGCGTTGCGACTTTGCGGTGATTTCAAGCGCCGTCGGACTTAAATGGTGCGTGCGACACTCGATCCCTTCGCTTTCCAAGGCGGCTATTGCGCTGGCCATATCGGATTTAAGCGTATTCACCCGGACGAAAACCGGTGCACGTTCTTTCAATGCGGCAAGCGTTTCCTCTACCGCGCCGGACAGGCTTTCCGTGAGGTCCGGCCAGAGCCAGTCCGGAACATCCAGTCGCACCGGATCGGGCGCATCGGCGAGCGACGCACCTGCATTTAGTTCAGCTTCGCTCAAGGGAGGTGCGGCGTAACCCTCGCCTGAAAAAATCTCGACCGGGTTGGTCTTGGCGGCCCTTAGCGCGCCAATCATGATCGACCTTGCGTCGGCAACACCGCCCAGCCACGCGTAGGATCTCTGGTGCCTGATCGCATCGAACACCAGATCGCGCACGGCCCTTCGGTCGCCCGATCCCGCAAAGCGACGGCGCCGGGCCCAGTTCGTCAGGACTTTTTCAGCGGGCTCGCCAGTCAGGATTGCCTCAAGGCAATCGACTGCCGCAGAAACCCTTGCAGCGGGAGTCAACTGGTGGGTCTCCTTGGTGATGCGAACCGGAAATCACTATCCCCGATTTCAATCACTGTCGAATCTGTATCAGTCCAAATCGGGCTGGTCGGCTTGCCGGAGAGACTTTGCGACCTTCGCGTAATGACGCACTCAGGCGGCGCGTCGGGTCGAGGATGAGATCGACTGCGCTTGGGATTGACCAAGATGTCCGCTGGGTGACTTGCTCGCTTGCGACGCCGGAACGGCCAACGGCAATCGTTTCGAATGAGTCGTCATTTTCCGGCTCGAATACCGCAGGCCCTGCCTCGCGTTGCATCGAGGCTGTGGCGGGAAGTGCAATGTGCAGCGGTGGTTCGGGAGCGATGGCCCGTCGCGGCAACCACTCGCGCGAGGATGTGGTGACAGGGATTTCAAACATCGGCGTGGGCATGCCAAGGGCGGCCTGGACGCCGAATGCCGGGGTGGTTGGGCTTGCGGGACCAAGTTCGCGCGGCGGCAGCATTTCGGTGAAAGGCAGCGCGACCATCACCACCAGGACCCATGCCAGCCCGACCGGCATTTCCCCTGTGCGCTTCGGTTGACGCTGGGTTGATTGGGCGGGGTCTGGTGCGTGTTGCTCCACTTCGTCAGCGAAAAGCCACGGCTTGCGGGGATGCACCTTGCCATGGTCGCCTCTCTCACCCTTCGGGATCGGATCGAGCAGAAGCGAAACTGCCGCTCGGTCACGATGCCCGGATGATCTTACGAAAGTCGGTTCATCGAAGACGGTGTTTGCCTTGAAATCGAGAGGCTCGATTGGCTGGTAGTGCGTCAGATGAGAAATCTTGTCCGGGTTGATCGACTTTGGCGCGTTGTCTTCGATTTGAGGGCCATTCCGGCTTGAACGGCGAACGGAAATCCCAAGGTTAAAGGGATCCTCGTGTGGCTCGAAAAGCGGTTCAGCCGCTTCCGGCTCGACAAAGCGTTCCGGCTGGCTGGCAATACCATTCTGATCCTCGTCTTCCCACGGCATTTGTCGAGGCGGTCTCGGCCCCTTTGCTTTCGCCTTGTTTTCAAGAACGATTGCGCGTTTCGCGCGTGCGTCGGCCAGCCGCGCCTGCCATCTGACATCGTTGCTCAGATTGATCACTTCGTCATCAGAATCCGACGATTCTATCGCGCGATTAGCCATGTTCGACCTCTGGAAAACCGACACAGGTTACTCGCCTTCAAGGAAGACGAACGCCCGACGGTGCCTCAGAGACCCAAACTATCCGATCCGATAGTTAGGGCTTTCGCGCGTGATCTGGACATCGTGAACGTGGCTTTCTCTGAGCCCGGCGCCGGTGATCCGCACGAAACGACAGTTTTTTCGCATCGACTCGACTGTCTCGCAGCCAGTATACCCCATCGCCGCGCGCAAACCACCGATCAATTGGTGAATCACGGCGGAAGCAGAGCCCTTGTACGGCACCTGTCCTTCGATCCCCTCGGGCACAAGCTTGTCGCTGGCGGCGTCTTTCTGAAAATAGCGGTCGGCAGAGCCGCGGGCCATTGCGCCGAGCGAGCCCATGCCACGATAGCTCTTGAAACTACGCCCCTGGTACAAGATCACCTCGCCCGGACTTTCGTCGGTGCCAGCGATCATCGAGCCGACCATCGCACAGGATGCACCGGCGGCAATTGCCTTGGCGAAATCGCCGGAAAACTTGATGCCACCGTCGGCGATAACCGGGATGTCGCCTGCGCCTTCGATGCTGTCCATGATTGCCGTCAACTGGGGCACGCCGACGCCGGCGACCATGCGTGTGGTGCAGATCGACCCTGGCCCGATCCCGACCTTCACGGCATCGGCGCCTGCGTCGATCAAGGCGCGGGTCGCCTCGGCGGTCGCGACATTGCCGGCAATGATCTCGACTTCGTTGGACAGCGTTTTCGCCCGTTCCACCGCCCGCGCCACACCCTCGGAGTGGCCATGTGCGGTGTCGATGACGATGATGTCCACGCCGGCATCAACCAGCGCCTGCGTCCGCTCAAAGCCCGCATCGCCGACAGTTGTCGCGGCAGCCACGCGCAACCGGCCAAGCCCGTCCTTGCAGGCGTGGGGGTTCAACACCGCCTGTTCGCTGTCCTTCAGCGTCAGAAGCCCGGTGAGCTTGCCTTTTCCGTCGGTGACCAGCAGCTTCTCGATCCGGCGCGCCCGCATCAGGCTGCGCGCTTCGTCGAGATCGGCTGGTTCGGTCAGCACTGCCAGATTGTTGGACGTCATCATCGTATGGACCGGGGTCCTGTCGTCGTCGGCAAAGCGCATGTCGCGGTTGGTGACGATCCCGAGCACGCGCCCGTTAGCGTCGACAACCGGGAAGCCGGTGACGTTGTAGCGATCCTGGAGCGCCTTTGCGTCGGCAAGCGTTTGGTTGGCAGTGAGCGTGATCGGATTGTAGACGATCCCGCTTTCAAACCGCTTCACGCGGCGCACCTCGCGCGCCTGCGCTTCGATATCGAGATTGCGGTGAATGACGCCAATGCCCCCGGCCTGCGCCATCGCAATCGCCATGCGCGCTTCAGTCACGGTGTCCATTGCCGAACTCAGCAGAGGGATGTTCATCGCGATGTTGCGGGTCACCCATGTGCGCGTATCGGCGGTGGATGGCAGCACGCTGGACGCGCCGGGAACAAGCAAAACATCGTCGAAGGTAAGTGCCTCGCGAATCTCCATGGGGTCTCTCCTCGGGAGGGTTCGTTTGACGCTTCCCTATTTCATGGGATGCGGCCTTCCGAAACCCCAAATCGCCGGAAAGTCTGCCGCGTGGTCAGCGGGCCTTGAGGGACGCTGCCAGCCGCGCCGCGTCGCGAATGCCGCGGGCAAGAATGGACACGTCGCCGCCGACGCCGACGAACCGGGCCCCGAGATCGACGTAAGCCGTGACGCTGGCCTCGTCGAAGGCTAGGATCCCGATTGCTTTGCCCGCGGCCGCTATCCGCTCGAACGCATCCGAGATCGCAGCGAAAACCTCGGGCGCGTTCAGATTGCCCGGATATCCCATGTCAGCCGACAGATCAGCCGGGCCGATGAACACGCCGTCGATGCCGTCCGTGGCCGCGATCGCGTCGATATTCTCCAGGGCTTTGCGGCTTTCGGCCTGCACGAAAAGACAAATCTGATCGTTCGCCGTTCCGACATAGTTCTCGTATCCACCGAAATCGCCTGCCCGCGCCATAGCGGCACCGACGCCGCGGATGCCGTGTGGCGGATATCGAACGGCGCGGACCATGCGCGCGGCTGCCTCGGGCGTGTCGATCATCGGCACAAGCAGCGACTGGACGCCAAGGTCCAGCACCTGCTTGATCAGGCGTTCATCGCCGACAGGGACGCGCACGACCGGGGTTGCCGCGCCGTTGCCCATGGCGCGGACCTGCGCGAGGATGAGGGGAATGTCGTTGGGGGCGTGCTCGCCGTCTATGAGGCACCAATCAAAGCCTGAGCGCGACGCGATTTCCGCCGACGTCGGGTGCGCCATCGAAATCCAGAGACCCATCTGGCGCTGGCCGTCGGCAAGCGCGGCTTTGAGCTTGTTGATTGGTGCGGGCATGTGTTCTCCGTGGGATACGCGGTGAGAGCGTTGGTTCCGCGTCTTCAGTGCGCCTTGGTCAAAATACTCTTTGTCGGCTGGTCGCGATAATGGAGCGACTGACTGTCGAGAAAGACATGAACCTTGCCGGGAACCGCGCCAAGATAGACTTCGTTGCCGCGCAGGTTCTTGTGGATGCCTGCCAGCTTGCCGATGATCGGATCGCGGCCTTCTTCGGGGACGAAATACAGCAAGGTCACTTCGCCAAGCGCCTCGGTGATATTGACGTTGCCGCGATAGATGTAGCCGGCCTCCGGGTCAGCGGCGACGAAATCCTCGGGACGCACGCCGATATTGACCGCCTTGCCCATATCTTCGGGTCGGGAGGGATAATTGGAGACCGCAGTTCCACCACCTTCGACGTCGATCCTTGTCTGGTCGCCGGTGCCGGTGATCTTGCCGGGAAGCAGGTTCATAGCGGGCGAGCCGATGAATTGCGCGACGAATTCGTTCTCGGGACGTTCGTAAAGGTCGAGAGGCGCGCCAACCTGCGCGATACCGCCGCCGGCAAGAACGACGATGCGCGAGGCCAGCGTCATCGCTTCGACCTGATCGTGGGTGACGTAGATCATCGTCGACTCGGGCATCGATTCCTTGAGTTGGGCGATCTCGATCCGGGTTGCCACGCGCAAGGCCGCATCGAGGTTCGAGAGCGGCTCGTCGAAAAGATAGACCTTGGGATCGCGAACGATCGAGCGACCGATCGCCACCCGCTGCCGCTGACCGCCCGACAACGCTTTGGGAAGGCGGTCGAGCAGGTTGTGAAGCTGGAGAATCCGCGCCGCCTTGTCGACGCGCGCTTCGATCTCGTCATTCGACATCTTGGCGATCTTCAGCGCGAATGACATGTTGTCCCTTACCGTCATGTGCGGGTAAAGCGCATAGGACTGGAACACCATCGCGATGCCACGCTGACTGGGTGGGACGTCGTTCACGACCATGCCGTCGATCTGCAACTCGCCGCCGGTGATCTTTTCGAGACCGGCGATCATGCGCAGCAACGTCGACTTGCCGCAGCCCGATGGACCGACAAACACGATCAACTCGCCGGTCTTGATGTCGAGATTGATGTCCTTCAACACGTCAACGCTTCCGTAAGACTTCGCGATGTCCTTCAGGATCAGATCGGCCATGTCTTCCTCGCTCTTTTCATTATGTTTCGGCCACGGCGAAAAGCGCCTGCCATGGGGGTAAGGTTATGCCGGTATCAGATTCCTCGGCGGCGAACGGTGCGCCCGTGTCGATCTGCCATGTGCCCGCCGGCATCGTGACCTGACGCGGTTCGTCAGACAGATTGAAAGCGCAGAACAGGCGCACGTTGCCATGATCCCGGATGAAATCGACGTGCGTGTCGCTGTCGCTGACGGCCTCGTAAGTGCCTTTCATAAGCGCAGGATAGGTCGCCCGGAACGCAATCAGCCTGCGATAGAAGTTCAGCATCGAGTCGGCGTCGCGGTCCTGCTTTTCGGCCGCGAATTGAACGTGTTCCATGGCAACAGGCAGCCACGGTTTGCCGTCGGAAAAGCCGCCATTGGCGCGATCCGCGCTCCACGGAATCGGGGTCCGGCAGCCGTCGCGTCCCTTGAATTTGGGCCAGAAACGTTTGCCGTAGGGGTCTTGAAGGTCTTCGAACGCGACATATGCCTCGGTAAGACCCAGTTCTTCGCCTTGATACAGGCACGCAGTCCCCTTCAACGACACCAAAAGTGCTGCATAGACGCGATGAGCCTCGGGCGTCAGGTTCCAGCGGGTCGTGTGGCGGGTCACGTCGTGGTTGGAATAAGCCCAGCAGGCCCAGCCATCGGCGACCTTGGTTTCGATCTTGTGCATGATCGCCGCGATCCGGGTTCCGGTCGGATAGGCGTTCGCGAGCAGATCGAAATCGTAGGCCATGTGCAGGCGGCCATCAGAGGTATAATCGGCCTGCACCTCAGTTCCGCGCTGGGCTTCACCGATTTCGCCGACAGACGTGGTATCCGGATATTCATCAAGAACAGTGCGGAAGTCTTTCAGAAACCGAAGGTTTTCCGGCTGGGTCTTGTCGTAAAGATGATCCTGAAAGTTGTAGGGATTGACCGAGGGCGCGGTGTTGTCGTTGCGGTCCTCGGGCAACAGCGGCGGGTTGTCCCGCAGATCGGCGTCGGCGTAGTAGAAATTCACGGTATCCAGACGGAAGCCGTCGACGCCGCGATTGAGCCAGAAACGCACGATGTCCAGCAATTCGGCCCGCACCTCGGGATTGTGGAAGTTCAGGTCAGGTTGCTGGGTCAGGAAATTGTGCAGATAATACTGCATCCGCTGGCCGTCCCACTCCCACGCGGATCCGCCGAAGATCGACAGCCAGTTGTTGGGCGGCGTTCCGTCCGGCTTTGCGTCGGCCCAGACATACCAGTCGGCC
The DNA here is from genome assembly GCA_037968835.1 of Paracoccaceae bacterium. GTDB lineage: Bacteria > Pseudomonadota > Alphaproteobacteria > Rhodobacterales > Rhodobacteraceae > JBBKWG01. The sequence goes on along the minus strand of JBBKWG010000120.1, from coordinate 1,196 downwards.
TTGGTATCGTCGGGGCTGGAGCGGCTTTCCTTGAACCACGGATGCTCGTCGGAGGTGTGGCTTAGCACGAGGTCAATGATCACCTTGATACCAAGTTCATGGGCGCGGTGCACCAGCGCGTCGAAATCGCCGATCGAGCCGAACATCGGATCGACGTCGCGGTAATCGGATACGTCGTACCCGAAGTCGAGCATCGGCGAGCGGAAGAACGGCGAGATCCAGATCGCATCTACGCCAAGCGAGGCGACATGCGGCAGGCGGTGGATGATGCCGGAAAGATCGCCGACGCCATCGTTGTTGCTGTCCTGATAAGAGCGCGGGTAGATCTGATAGATGACGGCCCCGCGCCACCAGTCTGCGTCGGATTTGACGGGGGTGTCGGTTTCGGGTCGAGGGTCGAGAAAGTTCATTTTGGGTCGTCCTTACTTGACCGAGCCGGCCAGGAGGCCGCGCACAAGGAAGCGCTGCATCGCGAAGAAAACAACGAGTGGAACGGCGATCGACACGAAGGCGGCGGTTGCGAGGATCTCCCAGTTGCCGCCGCGGGTGCCCAGAAGCTCGACGATCTGGTTCGTCATGACCGTGGTTTCGCCGGTAGCGTCGATCAGGAAGACCTTGGCGACCAGAAGGTCGTTCCAGGTCCACAGGAACTGGAAGATCGCGAAGCTGGCGAGCGCCGGAAAGCTAAGCGGCAGGATGATCTTTGTGAAGATCTGGAAGTCCGTCGCGCCGTCGACCTTAGCGTTTTCGATGATGTCGCGCGGCAATCCGACCATGTAATTGCGCAAGAGATAGATCGCGAGCGGCAGGCCAAAGCCGGTATGGGCAAGCCAGGTCCCGAGGTAGCCCTTTCCGATCCCGATGCCGAGGTGCAGTTTCAAGAGCGGTATCAGCGCCAGTTGCAGCGGCACGACAAGCAGGGCCACCACCGCCGCGATCAGCAGCGCGCGGCCGGGAAAATCCATCCAGGCCAGCGCATAGGCGGCGAACGCAGCGATCACGATAGGGATGATTGTAGCGGGAATGGTGACGGTCATAGTGTTGAAGAACGCCTTGGCCATGCTGTCGGTATTATTGCCGGAAAACAGGATGTTGTCGTAGTTCTCGAAGGTGAATTCCGGGGGCGCGGTGACGGTTGCGAAGATCCGCTGCCCGCGTCCGGAAATTGCGTCGTCCGGCCCGCGCCATTCGTAGTC
>JBBKWG010000119.1:0-4091 GCA_037968835.1 Paracoccaceae bacterium | reverse complement strand
GCGCTTTTGATCCGGGCCGTTCTGGCGCGGGGCACCGGGCAACTGGACGCTGCTCGCGAAAGTGCGGCCAAGGCTTACAGCGTGTCCGAAAATCCGGCGCTGAAATTCGATGCGGCCATGCTGGTTGCGGACATTCACAGCCGCGAGGAAAACCTTACACGCGCACAACTCTGGCTGCGCCGTGCCGATCAGGTCGCGCCCGACGATCAGCGTCGCGAAGTGGCTGCGCGGTCCTATGGGCAGGTTGCGCGGCGAAATCCGCTGCGCGTCCAGTTGCGGTTCACCGCGCGCCCGTCGAACAACGTCAACAACGGAGCTGCCAACGACGTGATCGAAATCGGCGGCCTGCCGTTCACGCTTGATCCGTCGGGTCAGCAACTTGGCGGATACGAAGCGTCTACCGGTGTTTCGCTGGCCTATCGGCTGTCGGAGAACGAGAAGCAGAAAACCGAGGTTCTGGGCGAAATCTATTATCGCCGGGTCTGGCTTGATTCCGACGCGAAGGCGGATGCGCCCGGTGTCGAAGGCTCGGATTTCAACTACGGGATCATTCTGACCGGGATTCAGCATCAGCGCATCCTTTGGCCGGAACTTGGTGCCAGCCGCGCCACCGCGCTGATCGGGCAAAGCTGGTATGGCGGCGAAAAGCTGGCGCGCTGGGGCGAGATCCAGTTCAGTCAGACGGTCCGTCAGACCCAGGAGTCCGCATTGGATTTCGGCCTGTCGGTGCGCAAGGAAAACCGGCTGGATGCCGGCATCAACGATTCGGTATCGCTGGCGCTATCGACGGATTACCGCGTCGCCGCAGCGGGCGGTGGCCAGTATTCGTTCGGGGCGACGCTGAGGAACGTCTGGTCGGATTCCGCCACTGTCGATCTGTTTTCGTTCGGCCTTGAAGCCGCGCGGTCATTTGGCCGTATTGGGCCAGTGCAGCCGAGGGTCAGCACGACGTTGGAGAACCGGAACTATCACAAGTGGGCCTCGACCCCCGGCGGACGCGAGGATCTGTCGATGAGCCTGGGTCTGGACGTGACCTGGCCCGACGTCAGCTATTACGGATTCGCGCCGCAAATGAGCGTTCTGGCGCGGCGCACGTGGTCGGATGTCGACATCTACGACCGCAACGAAATCTCCCTTGGTCTGACGGCAGTCTCGCGATTTTGACCGTGCCTGCGGGCGCTGCCTGCCACGCCCCCTCGCCAACCGGGGGGGCGTAATCTAGTCTTTCGTTCAAGCCCCTCTGGCGGGCATCACCTGAACGGAGACGATTTTATGGGCACCGAGTACCTGCACACCATGGTTCGCGTGAAGGATCTGGAGAAGTCCAAGGCATTCTACGAAATGCTGGGTCTGATCGAACGACGGCGCACGGACAACGAGGGCGGCCGGTTCACGCTGGTGTTCATGTGTCCGCCCGGTCAGGCCGATGGCCATGCGGATGTCGAATTGACCTATAACTGGGACGGCGACGACGGGCTGCCGTCCGACGCCCGGCATTTCGGTCACCTCGCCTATACGGTCGATGACATCTACGCGATGTGCCAGCATCTGAGGGACAACGGCGTGACCATCAACCGCCCGCCGCGCGACGGACACATGGCGTTCGTTCGGTCGCCCGACAACATCTCGGTCGAATTGTTGCAGCGCGGCGATGCGCTGGCGCCGCAGGAACCATGGGCCAGCATGGAGAACACCGGACATTGGTAGGATGGGCGGCAGGACTGACGCTGGTGGCGGGGGCGATGATCCCTGCCCCGGCTTTGGCCTGTCGACTGGCGCTTTTGCTGGCGCTCGATATCTCGTCGTCGGTCGATCAGGACGAGGACCGATTGCAGCGCGACGGGCTGGCCGGCGCATTGGTGTCGCCCGAGGTGCAGGCTGCGTTTCTGTCGATGCCGGGGGCGCCGGTCGCGCTTGGCGTGTTCGAGTGGAGCGGTCAGTACAATCAGGTGATGGTGCTGGACTGGCGGATGATTCGGGCGCCGGGCGATCTGGCGATGGCAGCCAGGACGGTGCGCGGTTCGACGCGCAGCTTTCGCGAGTTTCCGACAGCGATCGGACAGGCGCTGGTCTATGCCAGCGGTGTTTTTGCCGACGCACCGCCCTGTGACAGGCGGACGCTGGATATCAGCGGTGACGGCGAGAACAACGAGAGCTTTCCGCCAATCAACGCTTACGAGAATTTCCCGCTGGACGGGGTGACGGTGAACGCGCTGGCGATTGGCGGGTCCAAGGGGCTGGACTACATTGAGGCGTATTACCGCCGCGAGGTGATCCGGGGGCCGGGCGCGTTCGTCGAGATCGCCGACGACTATGCCGATTTCCGCCGCGCCATGGAGCGCAAGCTGGAGCGCGAAGTGTCCTCGCAGGTGGTCGGCGGGCTTGGGGTGATGCGGTGAGGGCGTTGGCACTGGCGGTATTGCTGGGCCTGCCGATGCCCGCAGATGCAGCGTGCCGGTTGGCACTGGCGCTGGCATTGGATGTGTCGGGGTCGGTGGATCAGACCGAATATGTGTTGCAGATGAATGGGGTAGCCGAGGCGCTTGGTGATGCCGAGGTTCAGGCGGCGCTGTTTGCGGTGCCCGATGTGCCGGTCGCGATGGCGATCTTCGAGTGGTCGTCGTCGTCCTATCAGCGCGTCATTCAGGACTGGGTGCTGCTGTCCACGCCTGCGGATATCGACGCGTTGCGGGCCCGGTTGCTGGGCTGGTCGCGCCAGGTTGCGCCGGAAGCGACGGGCCTGGGTGCGGCACTGGAATTCGGGGCGGGACTGATGCGGCGGGGGCCGGCGTGCTGGGACCAGACGCTGGATGTGTCGGGCGATGGCAAGAACAACGACTGGCCGATTCCGCAGCGCCTGCGCAACGAGGGGCGGCTTGGGACGATGACCGTCAACGCGCTGGTCGTTGCCCGCGAATTCCTGAGCACCGAGGACATGACGCTGAACGGCGTCGCGGAGCTTTCGGCCTATTTTCAAGCCCGGATCATCCACGGACCGGCGGCGTTCGTCGAGGTCGCGCTTGGGTATGAGGATTATGCCGACGCGATGCGGCGCAAGCTGTTGCGCGAGTTGTCGACGATGCCGCTGGGGCAGGTTCTGCCCGACGCCGGCATCCGCTGGGTGATGATCGACGCCGCTCAGTAGATGTAGCGGATCTGTTCGCCCCAGTAGCGTTCGATTCGCGACAGCGCCTTGTTCATCGCGGTAATCCCTTCGGCACCGACAATCGCGTCGTCTTCCAGAGCTTCGGCGTGACGGGCGAAGGCTTCGGAAACGACACGGCGCACATCGCGGCCTTTTTCGGTCAGGCGCACACGCACCGAGCGACGGTCGATCTCGCACCGCTGGTGGTGCATGAAATTCATGTCGACCAGCTTCTTGACGTTTGTAACTTAGGAGAGGATACCTAGGGCTGGCAAAAGGAGCCTTGGAACATGGACAGCGACCAGCAAAGCGAACACCGAGACACACGCCCCCTCGCCTTCTCCTACGTGAGGTTCTCAAGCGAGAAGCAGGCCCATGGTGCGAGCCTTGAACGACAAACGGAAGCTGCCCAGCGGTGGGCGGATGAGAATGGCCATCAGTTAAGCCGCACTACCTTTCAAGACCTTGGTGTAAGCGCCTTCAAGGGTGACAACAGCAGTGCGGGTAGACTATCTGCGTTTCTCGAAGCTGTCGAAAACGGTGCGGTTCCACAGGGTGCGACACTCATCGTAGAGAACCTCGATCGGATCAGCCGGGACAAGATCAGGAAGGCAAGAAACACGCTTGAGAGCATCATCGATGCTGGCGTGGATGTCGTGACGCTGACTGACAATAAGATCTACACCAAGCGTGACCTCGACGAGGACGCTATGACTGGCATCATGATAATCCTGTCATTCCAACGAGCGCACGAGGAGAGCCTCACCAAGTCGAAGAGGGTGAAAGATGGGTGGCAGCGCAACCTCGCTAAGGTGAGAGATGGAACGCGGCTCCGCTCCAGAGCGGTACCGTCGTGGGTGAAGCTGATCGGTGACATGGATAACGGAAGCTTTGAGGTGATCCCCGAGAAAGCCAAAGTCACCCGCGAGTTGTACCAGAGGTTCGC
>JBBKWG010000118.1:0-4820 GCA_037968835.1 Paracoccaceae bacterium | reverse complement strand
TGTCGGACGATCAGGTCGAATTCGTCCATCGCGCGTTTCAAACGCCGGGCATCGGCCAGCGAAAGCGGCGACATGGTATCGAGCGTGCGTCGACCGCTCGAAAGGAAATATCGCGACTGGCAGTTATCAAACAGCCTCACCTCGGTAGCCGTCAAATGCGTCAGATAGGCGTCAAGCTGACCAACGTCGCCAAGATCAAGCGCGCCAATGCGATCGACAATGCGCTGGTGCGTTTCGTCCAGGGCGCGGTATTCACGCCGCATAGCGTTCAGGTTGTAGTGGTCGAGCCAAAGCAGGTGCGACGCCAGATGGTCGATGGGGTCGCGGATCACCGTGATCTTGGTGAAATCAGTTTCCATCGGACCGGCGATGTCCTGCCAGAGACCGTACATCACATGGCCGGAAAACACTCTTTTTCCGCGCGCAAGAGCGCGCGTCAATGCCTCGGTCCCGCCGATCTTGCTTTCGATGTGCGTCGCAACGGAATCCGGTCCAAGTGCTGTCTGAAACAACGCATTGAGGTAGGATCCAGCGGTTTTTGCGATGTGCATGAAGAACACCGGCCGTTCGTCCGCGACAGATCTGAGATCGGGATTTTGAAGGATTGCAGCGTCAGACAATGACATCACCCGCATCGAAATCCGCAAGCGCGAAGTCATTGATCTGAAACGAATCGCCGCCGCCCAGATCGACGAAGAGCGCGCCAATCGGCAGATCGGACGAGCCGGAAAAGATCGCCGCGAACGTCAGCCCGAAGTCGGCAAGGTCGATCCGGTCCAACCCATCCTGCCAGTCCGCGATCAGGTCCGCGCCATCGCCTTCGCGCAGAACGAACACGTCCGCGCCCGCGCCGCCTTTGAGGTTGTCGTTTTGTGCACCGCCGATCAGCGTATCGTCGCCGCCACGCGCCTCCAGCCGGTCGACCCCGCGACCGCCACTCAGAACATTCGCGCCTTGCGAGCCAAGCAGGTAGTCGGGCAAACGCGACCCAGTAAGGTTCTCGAAGTTCTGGATCGTATCGCCCTCGGCGTGGCCAAGAAATGTGTTGCCGTTCAACAGATCGACAACAACGCGGGTGTTGGACGACGCATAACTCAGCGTGTCGTTGCCGGTGCCGCCATCCAGAGTGTCGGCCCCAGCGCCGCCTTCGATCACGTTATCACCGGAATCGCCGGTCAGGATGTCGGCGAATGCCGAACCGCGAAGCCCCTCGATAGACGTGAAACTGTCGCCCAATGCATCGCCGCCCGATGTCGCCCCGGTGCCAAGGTTCACGGCAACGCCGACGGTGCTGCCCAGGTACGAGGCAACGTCCGTTCCGCTGCCGCCATCGAGACTGTCAAACCCGCCGCCGCCCTCAAGCGTGTCATCGCCCAGGCCACCATCGAGTGCGTCCGTGCCGCCGCCGCCGCGCAATACATTGGCACCGGCATCGCCCGTGATCGTGTCTGCACCCGAGCCGCCGTCGACGTTCTCGAAGTTCGAGATGATGTCACCCGACGCGTCACCACCGCTGACCTGAGCAGTCGCCAGCGCGATGCTGACGCCTGTGGTGTCGCCGGCATAACTTAGCGTGTCTGTCCCGCTGCCGCCGTTCAACGTGTCGGCTCCGGCCCCGCCTTCGATCACGTTATCGGTGAAAGAGCCGATCAGCTCGTCGCTGAACGCCGAGCCGATCAGGTTGTCGATCTTGGAAAATGTGTCGCCGGTCGCGTGTCCGCCGCTGGCAAACCCGCTGAAGAAGCGGATCGTTACGGCCGCATTGCTGCCAGCATACGACGCGGTATCGACATTGCCACCGCCGTCAAGCGCATCCGCGTCGGCCCCACCCTCCAGCGTGTCGTTGCCAAAGCGGCCTTGCAGTTCATCGTTCCCGGTTCCGCCCCGGATATAGTTGGCCGCGTTGTCGCCCAGCAGAAGATCGTCGCCGCTGCCGCCTTCGAGATCCTCGAAATTGGAGAACACATCGCCTGCAGCGTGGGTGCCAAGGACCATTCCGTTCAGCATGTCGACGACCACGCGACTGGTCGCATCTATGTAGGACAGCCGGTCAGTACCGCTGCCGCCATCCATCAGATCCGCGCCCGCGCCGCCAACGATTATATCGTTACCAGGCCCACCGAAGATCGTGTCGTTGCCTGCGCCGCCAAAGATAGTGTCGTCGCCCAAGAAAGCGTCCCCCGAAGCCGGACCGCGTTATAAAGCGGTCAGATCGGCATCATCGTGCGCTTGGGTTAATGCGGCGTTACCAGTCGCAAGGTCCGCGCCTCGGCAATAAGCGCCATTTGCTTTTCAAGACACTTCTCCAGCGCGAACCGGGAAACCACGGTCTGGCGCGCAGCGATGCGCATGTCCTGAAGCGTCGCGCGTGCGGCCAGAGTCTCCGCGACCGTCCGGCTGAGACCGGCCACGTCGAAAAAGTCGACCAGCTTGCCGTTGACGCCATCCTCAATCACTTCTTCGACGGGCGGGGTGGCAGAGCCGACGACACAACATCCCGCCGCCATCGCCTCCAGCATCGACCATGACAGGACGAACGGATAGGTCAGATAGACATGCACCGAGGACACTTGAAGCAGCAACAGATAGTCGGAGTATGAAAGCCGCCCCGTGAAGGCCACCCGCGCCGTAAGCGGGCCAACCTCGTCGATCAGCGTCTCGCGCCAAGTCCGCCCGCCGGGCGCGCGTGCGCCATAGCTCACCTCGTCCCCGCCGACGATGACCACCTGTGCGTCAGGGCGACGCGCCAGGATGTCCGGCAGCGCCCGCATGAAGATGTGAAAGCCGCGATACGGCTCGAGATTTCGCGCGACGTAGGTCAGAATTTCGTCGTCGCGCGTCAGGACCTTTCCATCGGAAAGCGTGAACAACGCGCCGACATCGGGCTTCACCCTTTCGACGTCGATCCCGTCGTGGATGACATGAATGCGGTCGTGATAGGCGCCCGGAAACTGCGCCTTCTGCCACTCGGTCGGGCTATACGCGAGGTCGGCCGCCTCGATCGCCAGAAGATGGGGACCCGAGCGAGCGCGCGCGCGCAAAACCGCATCGGTCCCCGAGGCGAACTCCGGATCGAACCCCACGTCCGAGCCGACTCCGCGATAAAAGAACTCCGACATCGAAATCAGCGGAACATCGGGCCAGACGTCCTTCAGAAACAGCGTCTCGCCCCATCCCGGATTTCCGATTATCACGTCCGGCACATACCCCTTGTTGTTCAACGCGAACCCGATCCGCGCCACCGCCTGCCCGTTCAGCACCGCCGCTTCGGTCCCGACAAGATAGGGGTGGATTTTCGGCGTGACACCGCGATGCGGAGCGTATTCGATCTTGCGCACGCCGGGCACGGACGGCTTGCCTTTTTGCGTGATGAAAACGACCTCGTTGCCCGGTTCCTGCGCAAGCCGCGGCGCAAGATGGCGAAATTGCCCGGGACAGTTCTGGTGAACGAACAGAATCTTCATGCCAGACCTTCCAATTCCGTCCGAGCATAGCCGACGAACCCGAAACTGCACCTCGATTCCGATCCCGCGTTATTATCAATAGATGGAGATCCGTTAATGGGTGTTAAACTCTATGGCCATTTCTAAGCCGTACAAGCCAGTTTGGATTTGCAACGCTTGTCGCCCGGTGCGTGAACAGACAATGGCGACCCCAGAAGGCCTCAACCTGCTGATTAGAAGTCAGCTGCTGTCCGATCCCATGGGATCGCACGGGTGCTCAAACTAGAGACAAAATATATAGTTTTGTTCAGCGTATTGCGCACTGCGCCTCCTCGTGCAACATACTGTCTCGCACATTTTGCAACCCGAGTGTAACCCAATGCCACGCCTGACGGACAAGCCCCTGACAGATAATCGCGTCCGGAACGCGACGCCCCGAGACAAGAGATATGACATTTTCGATGCGCGTGTGCGCGGGTTCGGTGTCCGCGTCGAAGTATCTGGCACGAAGTCTTGGTTTGTCATGCGGCGGGTGAATGGCGTGATGCGGCGTCGAATGATCGGTCGGTATCCAACCGTGCCTCTTGCGGACGCAAAGATCAGCGCACAAGCCGAGTTGGCTTTGATGGCAAAGGGAGAGGAAACGCCGCAACGCCAGACCACGCTTTTACGGGACTATGTGGTCGAGTGGTTGCAGAAAGACCAAGGCGGCAACCGGACGCGCGCGCAAGTCGAGAACGCCGTCAACCTTCACGTCCTGCCGCGAATCGGGGGCAGGAAGCTGACCGAGACCACCCGATCAGACGTGAATCTGATTATCGACGCTGTTCGCAAGAATGGTGCAAATGTTCAGGCAAATCGCGTCTTGGCTTTCCTTAGACGGTTTTTCAACTGGTGTATCGAACGCGGTTACCTCGAGACCAATCCGACATCCGGCATACCAAAGCCGCATCGCGAAAAGGCGCGGGAAAGGGTTCTGTCTCTCGATGAACTCTCTCGCGTGTTTGCAGCGGGGGGTGTCGTCGGATACCCGTTTGGACCGCTGATCCAACTGTTGATCCTGACCGGACAGAGGCGTGATGAGGTCGCAGAGGCGACCTGGGACGAACTGGATCTCGCGCACTGCCGTTGGACGATCCCTGGCGAGCGCGCCAAGAATGGCCGCCCGCATGTCGTCCATCTGGCTGATGCCACTCTCGAACTGCTTTCAGGCCTCCCGCGGATCGAAGGCCAATCGTTTCTGTTCAGCACGCGCGGCGATCGGCCGGTCAGCGGCTTCTCGGCAGCGAAAAAACGGATCGACGCGAACTGCCAGGTGCAGGGCTGGACATTGCACGATCTCAGGCGTTCGTTTGCGACGCACGCGACGGAAAGTCT
>JBBKWG010000117.1:0-45889 GCA_037968835.1 Paracoccaceae bacterium | reverse complement strand
CGCGCAATAACGGACGCGCGGGCACTGTCGCCAAGTCCCGCCCCGATAGCGATTCCCGATGCTATGGCGATGACGTTCTTCAACGCGCCACCAAGTTCGGCACCTGTCACATCGGCTGTACGGTACAGGCGCAATGCGGGACGGCTAAGCGTGGTTTGCATGCTTTCTGCGGCGGTGTCGTCCTCGCAAGCGAGAACGAGAGCAGTTGGAAGACCACGCGCGATATCGGCGGCAAAACTGGGTCCGGTGAGTAAAGCGGCGGTCGCAGTTGGAAACTGCCGCCGGATAAGCGAGACAGGACCAAGCCCCGATGCGAGGTCGACTCCCTTGCAGCATGCTATGAGTGTCCGCTTGCTGAGAACATCCGCGTGCGTGGCCAGAAACCCGGAAAATTGTTGCATTGGGATCGCGAGCAAGCAGAGCCGATTGCGGATTTCGTCCAAATCGCCTGAAACAGTGACGCTTTCTGGAAGTTCGTGGCCCGGCAATCGACGACCGGTTTGTCGTGACTCCTGCATACTTCTGGCGGCGTCGGCATCACGACACCAAAGCGTTACCGGCGCACCTTCACCTCCTAAAGCCAAGGCCAGCGAGGTACCGAACGCGCCGGCGCCAATGACTGCGATCGAGGTCATGCCTTCGGCCCCTTTTTTCCCGATCCGAGAAGGGCGGGTCGGCTTTCATCCAATGGCCAACGTGGACGCGCAATGAGAGGCATCATGCCCGGATGGCCCAATTTGTGAAGCTCCAACCCCGCCCAGGCGATCATGGCCGCGTTGTCAGTGCAAAGCGACAATGGCGGAGCGATGAAAGCCAACCCGGCGTCAGCGGCAACACTCTTCAGCGCGTTTCCAATTGTCTTGTTTGCTGCAACGCCGCCAGCAACGGTAAGGGCGGACTGGCTGGGCATTCTCGCAAGGTAAAGTTCGATAGCAGTCTGTGATTTAGCGCTCAACACGTCCGCAATTGCGGCTTGGAAACTGGCGCAAAGATCGGCGCGATCCTCGGTTGTCAGGCCACCATTCTCGGAAATGATCCGATCACGCTCTCGCAAAATTGCTGTCTTGAGACCGGAAAACGACATATCGCATCCCGGCCGGCTCAACAGCGGACGTGGAAACCCGAACCGCGACGGATCGCCATTGGTCGCTTCGCGTTCGATGAACGGGCCGCCGGGCTGTGGCAGTCCGAGCAGTCGGGCTGTTTTGTCGAACGCCTCGCCTGGGGCATCGTCGATCGTGCCGCCAAGTCTGTCGAAATCATCCGGACCGTCGACAATCAAAAACTGACAATGACCACCCGAGACGAGCAGCATGAGGTACGGGAACGCAAGATCATTGGTCAAGCGCGGCGTTAGTGCGTGTCCGGCGAGGTGGTTAACGCCAATAACCGGCAAACCGGCACCTAGCGCCAGTCCACGCGCCATCATCACACCGGACAGGACTCCGCCTATCAATCCTGGGCCAGCGGTGACAGCGATGGCGTCAAGATCACTCAAAGCGAGATTGGCCTGAGTTAGAGCCGATTCAATGGTAAAATCGAGCTTCTCAACGTGTGCACGGGCTGCAATTTCTGGAACGACGCCACCATATGCCGAATGAAGCGAAGTTTGGTCGGCGACTACCGACGACAGGATCGCGCGATCGTCCTGAACGACGGCTGCTGCCGTATCATCGCAACTCGATTCGATGCCGAGGATGGTCAGGCGGCGTGGCATGGTGTTTTTCTTGCGCAGTTCATGGCTGGCAGGTAACACCGGCGCAGCCCCCAGACAAGCGAGGTGGCCGCCATGATCAAGGCGCATGCGACCCTACTTCTGACCCGGCCAGTCGCAAAATCGGCGGAATTCCTTGCGCTCTGCGAAGCGCGGGCAGAGCACAGAATTCCAGTCGTGATTTCACCGCTAATGCGCATCGCGGATGTCGGCGACCTGCCGGATTTGTCGCGATATCGGACAATCGTTGTGACATCGTCGAATGCTGTCATCCGCTTGGCCGAAACTGGCGCGCTTCGGGGACGCCTCGTTGCGACCGTGGGTGAAGTGACCGCAGGGCTTGCGCGCGCGGCGGGAGCGGAGGCAATAACCTTGGGTCAGGACGTGACGAGCTTTCTGACGCGGGCGGGCGAACTTGAGGGACCGTGCCTGCATTGCCGAGGCGTTCATGCGCGTGGCGATATTGCGGAAAGATTGAACGATCTCGGAATCAGAACCGACGAGGCCGTAATCTACGATCAGATTGCGCAGCCACTGAGCGTCGCGGCGCGTGGACTTCTTGGGGGAAGTACTCCGATCGTTGCTCCATTGTTCTCGCCACGTGCGGCTGCGCTGTTTACGCGAGTCCTCCCGGCAGCGGCCCCGCTGACAATAATCGCGATGAGTTCTGCTGTTGCGGACGCGTGCTCCTCCGGCAAGCAAGTTGTCGTGGCTAAGGAACCCACGGTGTCAGCGATGTGCGACGCGACCATTTCCGTAATCTGACGCATCGCCTTGTTGACGGTGGGTCCGCGCACTAGAGTCATGAATAACTGTATTCAGCAGCCAATGGCTGCGCGGGGGAAAGGTTGATCAGAGTGGCGCGAACTCCGAAAACGTCCAAAAGCTCGACAAAAAAGGCGGATGAAGCCAAAGACACGCCAATTCTCGACACTTCGGAGGACGATTCACTATCCGACGCCGAGAGCGAATCGACTGTCGATAGTGTTGCTGCCACCGATTTAGACGAAAATGCTGCGGACTCCAGACTGACAAGCGAATCCACCGAAGACTCGGGCGCCATCGAAGAAAAACTCATCTTTGATGCGGATGAGTCAGACGCTCAGCATGACTCGACGACGGATAGACCAGGCGTCGTCCCTGCGCATGTTGCAGCGGCGGCAACCCCGGAAGTGACAGCGTCCGAAGGGACTTCGTCCGGACCCTCGATGCTGGCGATGGTTTTTGGTGGGCTGATCGCTGGGGCGATCGGATTTCTGGTGGCGACCTTCGCAGACCAGGAATTACCGCCGAATCTGCCCGCCGATAACTCGGAGCTTTCTATAGGTCTAGCTGAGCAGTCCGAGCGACTGGACGCAGTTCTTGCCGAATTCGAGTCGTTCCGTGGCACAGCGGTATCCACTGAAAGTTCCGTGGATTTGTCACCGCTCAGCACGCGGCAGGATGCGACGGATGCAGCTGTGACCGAGGTTGGGTCAGTCCTTGAGACCATTCAGGAAAGCCTTGCATCGCTTCAGTCGCGCATGACGACGCTGGAAGAACGTCCTCTGATCGTCGCGCCAGACGGGTCAGGCGCAATGGAAGCGCAGCTTGAATCTTTTCGTACCGAACTGGATGCGGTCACCGAGGCCGCCCGCGCTGAGATAGAAGCAGCGCAGGCGCGCGCCAGCGAAATCGAAACCTCGTCTGCCGAGACGGCATCAAGAGCTGATCGCAGGGCCGCGCTCGCTGAATTGCAGGCGGCGTTGGAAAACGGCGCACCCTATCAGGATCTTTTGGACCGCCTTCCCGAAGCACCCAAAGAGCTGACAGCGCACGCTGAAACCGGCATCGTAACGTTGTCCGCGTTGCAGCAGAGTTATCCTGATGCGGCGAGGAAAACCCTCCAAGAAGCCCAGATTGAACCTGAAAATGGGTCGACGACCACTCGACTGGCGAATTTCCTGAAACGGCAGACCAACGCGCGGTCACTTTCGCCACGCGAAGGCGCTGACGTGGATGCGGTTCTCTCACGTGCAGAGGCCACTTTAATTGGGGGCGATCTTTCTGCTGCCCTTCAGGAACTGTCTGCATTGCCCGAGTCCGTTCCACCTGAGATGACCGATTGGCTATCAGATGCTAGAGCGCGCGCCGATGCGGTAGCCGCCGCGGCTTCCCTTCCCTCAAGTACGAACTAAGGACGCTGTGATATGCTTTGGCCGCTTCTGAAAATCGTCCTATTCGTCTGCCTGGTCGCTGCTGCGGCGTGGGGCGCCGGGTTCCTGCTGGAGACGGACGGCGGTGTGCGCGTCGCCGTAGCCAATACCGAGTTCACGCTTGGCCCGCTGGAATCGGTTCTTGCGCTTCTCGTTCTGGTCGTTGCCGTGTGGCTTTTGTTCAAGATCGTCGGGTTGATCGTGGCGTTCATCCGGTTCCTGAACGGCGACGAGACCGCAATTTCTCGCTACTTCGCCCGGAACCGAGAACGCAAGGGATACGATGCGCTCGCCGAAGGAATGATGGCACTCGCCTCGGGAGAAGGTCGACTTGCGTTGGCGAAAGCTGACAGAGCGGACCGGTATCTTGACCGACCGGACCTGACCACCTTGCTGACTGCACAGGCGGCCGAACAAGCGGGAGACCGCACTCGGGCAGAGGCGGCCTACAAGCGCCTTCTCGCGGATGACAGGACAAGGTTTGTTGGTGTTCAGGGTATCATGAAGCAAAAGCTGGCCGAAGGTGACACCGACACGGCAATGAAATTGGCGGAAAAGGCGTTTGCCTTGAAGCCGCGCCACGAAGGCACACAGGATGTCTTGCTGAAATTGCAGGCGGGCGCTCACGATTGGTCCGCAGCACGGCGCACACTGGGCGCCAAGTTGAAGCATGGAACCCTGCCGCGCGACATTCACAAGCGCCGCGACGCCGTGCTCGCGTTGGGCGAGGCGAAGGACATCTTGAACGACGCCCATCCAATCGAGGCACGCGAGGCGGCAATCGAAGCCAACCGGCTTTCGCCCGATTTGATCCCCGCTGCCGTCATGGCGTCGGACGGGTTGGTTGCGCAGGATAAGAAGCGGTATGCGACGCGCGTCATTCGCAAAGCTTGGCAGGTTGCGCCGCACCCCGATCTTGCGGCCGCGTTCGCCAGGATCGAAGCCGACGAAACGCCGTTTCAGAGACTTCAGCGATTTAACGTCCTGACCTCGCAGCACCCCGGCAATGCCGAGACCAAGATGCTGCTTGCAGAGCTGAATATCGCCGCCGAGGATTTTCCCGCGGCCCGCAAGGCGCTGGGCGACCTTGCCGAAACCGATCCAACGGCACGTTCGCTGACGATCATGGCCGCAATCGAGCGTGGCTCGGGATCCGATGACGCCGTGGTCAGGGGTTGGCTCGCGCGCGCTTTGACTGCACCGCGCGGACCGCAATGGGTTTGCGATGCCTGCCACAAGTCGCACTCGGTCTGGGACCCGGTTTGCGACAATTGCGGTGGGTTCGATACAATGACATGGCGTCGCCCGGACGAAGACGCAGCCCAGATGCCAGCAGGTGCCGAAATGCTTCCGCTGATAGTCGGCAGGATCGCGTCAAAGCCGGAGCCCGAGGACGAAATCATCGACGCCGACCCTGCGGACGAACCAATAGCAGAAGTAAAGCAACCGGCGGAGATCGAAGACGCAGAATCGAGCGATCCGAAGGACGTTGGCGTCGCAAATGCCGACGCGCCTCCGGCGGACTATGTGGCAGGCTACCGCGATTCCGACGAACTGGACGGAGCGAAGAAGAATGACGTAACTTAGGGCTATCGCGTCAACCCAATCCTTGCTATCAGGCCCGCCGGAACGCCGCTGTAGCTCAGCTGGTAGAGCACGTCATTCGTAATGATGGGGTCGGAGGTTCGAGTCCTCTCAGCGGCACCAAATTCTCTTTAGCTTAAGGATTTTTCCTGCTGGAAGCGGCGGTGCCGTTTGGGATATCACCCCAGCGAGTGGTGACCGGCGATGAGAAATTTCAAGCCAAGTGACGCGCCGACGATTATCGAGATAACGGCAAACGGGGCGCTGTAGGCGAGAACCGAAAATGCGGAAATGCCTTGGCCGATCGTGCAGCCAAACGCGAGAACCGCGCCGACTCCCATCGCAGCAGCGCCAAAAATTTGTCGCCGCAGTTCGCGTGGGTCTTCGCAGGCTTCCCATCTGAATTGACCTTTGATAAGCGAACCCATCGTTGCGCCGATGATGACGCCAGCGACCGACCCAACTCCAAAACCCAGACCTCCGCCGCTTGCTGTCATTACGTATATGAGACTTTCGCCAATCGGGGCCGCATATGTGTGCGACCTGACCGGCAAGTCCGAAAAGCCCGTCTCGGATATCCATTGCGTGCCTGCCCACCCGGCGACGATGGTGAGACCGACGGCTAAGCTCCACATAAGAGCCTTTTTGTCTTTTATCAGGTCACTATTAAAGGATGCCGCAAGAAGCAGAAGGCCGCCAATTGTGAATCCCGTGACAACAAATGGAATTCCGGCCATTTCCAGAAGTCCGGCGTACCCACCGGCGGGCAGTGCGACAGCGGTCTGATCGGTTGCGAACACGCGGGCCGCCGCGAGTGGTCCAGAGAGCGTGATGTATGCGGATACGCCGATAACAAGAACGATGACAAAAGACCGAAGATCGCCGCCGCCCAGGCGTGCCAGCGCGCCGAAACCACAGTTGCCTGCCAGCGACATGCCATAACCGAACAGCAAACCACCGAATATCGTCAAAGTCGGGCTGAACGGCTGGGAATGATAAATCGCGGATTCAAAATCCAGTTGTCCGGCAAACTGCAGCCCGAACGCTCCGAGAACAGCCACCCCGATTGCAACACCCCACATTGCCATGCGTTTGCGCGATCCGGCGTAAAGCGCGTCTTCGATGGCTCCGAGCGCGCAGAACCCTGAAAGTCTGGCCGCCAGACCGAGCACGACCCCACCGAACATCCCGATCAGGGCTGTCAACGTGGCTTCGCTGATGCCTTCGATCATCGGCGCTCCCCTCAGTTCAAACCGATCTTTCTTCCAAACCAGGAATCTTTTGACCGGCGCAGAAGAGATCATACACGACATCAAGCACCCTGGCAGCCCTGCGATCGGCCAGACTGTAGTAGATCGTCTTGCCGTCGCGCCTGGGTCGAACAAGGCCTTCTAGTCTAAGCCGTGACAATTGCTGTGATACTGCCGCTTGACGGGCCGAAAGCAACTGCTCGAGTTCGGTAACCGACTTCTCACCGGTTGCCAGGTGACAAAGGATCATCAGACGGCCTTCATGGCTAATGGCCTTCAGGAACTGCGCGGCCTCGCAGGCGCTTTGCATCATGCGTTCGATTTCCTCGTCATTCATGTCTTCGGTGATCACCGGAAGTGCCATGTTGGTCACCCTTTAGAATGCAATTTGATCGGCAACCGCGTCGATGCCGTCCTGAGCGCACGTTTCATCGGCCGAAGGGCTCGGCGCGCCGGATACTCCAATTCCCGCTACGAGACTGCCGTCACCCTGAAAGACGGGCAAACCGCCGCCAAGCGGCAGCGCCTTTCCAATGAATCTGACTCCGTAGGATTCGTGTCCGGGCTGCATGATCTGATCAAGCTCAAGCGTGCCCGCGCGAAAACTAACCGCGGTCCACGCCTTGCGCTCGGCGGTTTCAAATACGTGGGGACCCGCGTAACGATCGCGCAGGAACACTTGCGGAAGGCCGAAGCGGTCGACGACCATCACGCCAACCTGAAATCCAGCAGTGCGACAGCTTTCAAGCGCAGCTTCGGCGAGTTCCAGCGCCACTTCCAGCTTCAGAACTGAGAATTCGACAAATGCACCGTCATCCTGTGCAAGAGACGCAAGTGGGGCTGTTGCCGCTACTGCGACGGCTAGAAATCGGGAAATTGAAATCATGATGACGGCCTTTCGTAATTGGTTTTTGAGAGAAGCACTTGTTCGAGCAAACCCCAGAAAAAATCCTCGCCTGGGTAGCCTTCGATCCGTCCAACTTCGTTACCCGCTTCGATGAGAATGAATGTCGGCGTGAAAATGGCACGCGTGTTCAGCGTCAAATCGGCAGGAACAGTGGCGTTCTTGTCGATTCGGCGAAGGGGCGCGAAGCGACCTTCGGGCGTTTTGGGATAGATCGGAGCGACGTCCGCGTTCCATCGGGCACACCAGACGCAACCTGCCTCTTCAACCATGACCAACTCTGCCGCGGGCGAAGCCGCAGGAGTAACCCCGAGCAATCCAATCAGGAGTGCGGTTAAAAGGCGCATGCATTTGCCTCGGTTGACGTCGATCTGAAATACAACGTAATCTGAATATGTGAATTGATCAAGGTGACACGGATGCTGGAAGTCTCGCTGATTTGGGCTGGAATCGCCGGACTTCTTTCATTTCTCACGCCATGCGTTCTCCCCATGGTCCCTTTTTATCTAAGCTATCTCGGCGGCATTAGCATGGATCGCATGACTGAGGGCGGGTCCGTGGATTCCTCGGTGCGTCGCCGGGCGATTTTTTCTGCGATATGCTTTGCCGCAGGCGTCATTGGTGTCTTTATGGCGTTTGGGGCTACTGCCAGTGTATTTGGGCAGCTCTTTCGCGAATGGTTTGATGTCCTGCGTTGGATCGCCGCCGGTATCATAATAGTTATGGGCCTTCACTTTCTGGGCGTACTAAGGATCGGGATACTATATCGTCAGTTGCGCGCCGACGTCGGATCGACGTCAAAGATGAGCTACATAGGCGCGTTTGTCATCGGATTGGCGTTTGCGTTCGGCTGGACTCCCTGCGTTGGACCGGTTCTAGCGGCCATTTTGTTCACCGCCGCGGGTGCGGAGTCTGCTGCACGAGGCGCGTTGCTGTTGTTTGTGTATGGCGTGGGCATGACCCTGCCATTCGTCCTTGCTGCGGCTTTCGTTGGCCCGTTCATGAGATGGATGCACAAATTTCGGCGACATCTCGGAACCATAGAAAAGGTCATGGGGGCAATGCTGGTGATATTCGGCATCCTGATCGCAACCGAGACCGTCAACGAGATTGCGAACTGGATGGTGATATACTGGCCGCGAATTGGATAACCTAAACTGGAGAGGCAAATGATGAATCGCATACTTTCTGGAATGACAGTTCTGAGCATTATGTTCGCGACGATTTCTGGCGCGGCGGAGCTGGCGGATGATGGCCTGCACAAGACCGAGTGGATGCGCGACACGTTCAAGGATCTGAGCGAGGATTTGGCCGAGGCGAACGACGAAGGTAAGCGCCTGATGCTAATCTTCGAGCAGCGCGGCTGCATCTATTGCACCGAGATGCATGAAGAGATCTTCCCTCTTGAGAAGATTCACTCGTACCTCATGGAAAACTACTATGTCGTTCAGTTGAACTTGCATGGCGACACCGAAGTGACGGACTTTGACGGCGAGGTTCTTACTGAGAAGCAAGCCGCTCGTAAGTGGGGGATTCTCTTCACGCCGACCATGATGTTCCTACCGGAAGAGGTGTCTGACGATGCGACTGCGCCCCAGCAAGCGATTGCGGTAATGCCCGGCGCCTTCGGTGCAGGAACAACAATTGATATGCTGACCTGGGTAAACGAAAAGCGCTATCTCTTGGAAAAGGGAGAGGATTTTCAGCGTTATCATGCCCGCCGCATTCAAGAGCGCGACAATGGAAGTACCGATTGATCTACTCTCGACGACGAATAAAATTCAAAAATGCGAATTTGAAGTTGCGTTGAGACAGTTTGGTGGACTACGGTACACCTAAGAACACATGCGGAGGGAGGAAGCATGGTTAAGACACTAGCATGGGCGTCGATGGTGGCAGTGGTCGCATCGAACGCTTTCGCCGAAGGCATCGTGACGCCAACGGCAATATCGTTCGTCGATGGCGCAGTAGAGCAATCGCTGACGGGTGCGCCGGGCGATCCCGACTCGGGCAAGCTGATTATGAACAAGGGGGCCGGCAATTGCATTGCCTGTCACGAAGTCACAGCTCTCAAGGAATGGCCCTTCCACGGCGAAGTCGGCCCTCTTCTCGATGGAGTAGCAGACCGTTGGAGCGAAGCAGAACTTCGCGGCATCGTCTCCAATGCGAAGATGATGTTTGAAGGCACGATGATGCCGTCGTTCTACAAAACGGAAGGCTTTATTCGTCCCGGAAACGAATTCACCGGAAAGGCGGCAGAAGGCGAAATCGATCCGCTTCTTACAGCACAAGACATCGAAGACGTCGTAGCCTTTTTGATGACGCTCAAAGATAGCTGAGCAGGAGGATATCTGATGATACTGACACGACGTAGCACGTTGGGACTTGGAGCCGCCGCGCTTGCAATGGCTGCTTTTCCAATGCGCGTAATGGCATCTACCGAAGAGGCGATCGCAGCCTTCACCGGCGGCGCAGAAGTAGGCGAGGGCGGGCTAACGCTGACCGCGCCGGAGATTGCCGAGAACGGGAACACGGTTCCAATTGAAGTTGACGCACCAGGCGCGGTCGCGATTGCAGTTTTTGCCGCCAGCAATCCGCTGCCGGAGGTCGTCCAGTTCAATTTCGGACCACTTGCGGCATCGCAATCTGCCGCAACGCGCATTCGCTTGGCAAAGACGCAGGACGTGATCGCGATCGCCCAGATGGCCGACGGTTCATTCGTGCGCGCATCGCAAGCGGTCAAGGTTACAATCGGCGGCTGCGGCGGCTGACATAGGGAGAATTCGGATATGGCATCAGGTGTTAAACCCCGCGTTAAGGTCCCGAAGTCCGCATCGGCGGGCGAAGCGATCATCATCAAGACGCTGATCAGCCACAACATGGAATCTGGTCAACGCAAGGACAGCGACGGAAACGTAATCCCCCGTTCGATTATCAATCGGTTCGTTGTCGATTTTAACGGTCAGAACGTCATCGACGTGGCTTTGGAGGCCGCGATTTCGACGAACCCGTACTTCGAGTTCGAGGCAACAGTACCGGAATCCGGTGAATTCACATTCACTTGGTACGATGACGACGGCGACGTCTATACCGACACAAAAGCAATCGAAGTCGGCTGAGGTCTGCTGGTCAAGGGAGGAACAGAATGAGAGTGAATAATAGAAGTCTCCTTTCCGCGCTGGCGTTCAGTGTAGGAATGGCTGGCGTGGCGATTGCCGACGCGGATGACGATCAACTAACGATCAACGACGAAATCGCGATCGCCACTGAGGCGGCGGCACCGACGCACATGGAAAACGTGAAAACGATCTATTCCGGATGGCGCTATCGTTCGGACGAGACACAAGCGTTCCAACTCGATGATTTCGACAACCCGGCAATGCTCGGTGTCGAGGAAGGTATCGACACGTGGAGCACGGTGGAAGGTTCGGCCGGTGAAAGCTGCGCATCCTGCCACGAGGATCCCGAGGCCATGCGCGGCGTCAAGGCTGTCTATCCGAAATGGAACGAAGAGGCTGGCGAGGTCCGCACGATTGAAATGCAGATCAACGACTGTCGCGAGAACCGGATGGGTGCCGAAGCATGGAAATATACTGGCGACGAAATGACCAACGTGGTTGCTTTGTTGGCGAGTGTTTCGCGCGGTGTTCCGGTTGACGTGACGATCGACGGCCCGGCCCAATCAGTTTGGGAGCAGGGCAAAGAGATCTACTACACACGTTACGGGCTGCTGGAATTGAGCTGCGCGAATTGTCACGAAGATAACTACGGCAATATGATCCGCGCCGATCACCTGAGCCAAGGTCAGATCAACGGGTTTCCGACATATCGTCTGAAGAACACTAAGCTGAACACGGTGCACGACCGGTTCCGTGGGTGCATTCGCGACACAATGGCCGAGACGTTTTCGGTCGCGAGCCCAGAGTTTGTGGCGCTCGAGCTTTACGTTGCGTCGCGCGGAAACGGTTTGTCCGTCGAGGGACCGTCCGTCCGCAACTGATCTAAAGGCCCGCGTCGGGACACTGCCGCGGGTTTTTTTGGCGTCAAGACATTCAATAATGCGCATTTGTATTTTCTGAGAGGAACGCCCCATGATATCGCGTCGCGATTACTTACAGGCGGCAATGGCCACAGCGGCGCTCTACGGTGCTTCGGGATTCGGTAACTGGGCGCGACTTTCCGCACAGCAGTCCCTTACTCAGGATCAGCTTTTCGAGTTTGACTCGCTTGGAAATGTCACCCTTATCCACATCACAGACATCCATGCGCAGTTGATGCCGATCTACTTCCGCGAGCCGGAAATCAATCTTGGGGTCGGCTCAGCCAAAGGGGCCGTTCCTCACATCACCGGTGCCGACTATCGGAAACTTTACGGCATCTCCGATGGCAGTCCGCTTGACTATGCACTGACCCACGACGACTTCGTGTCTCTCGCAAAAACCTATGGCCGGATGGGCGGCATGGATAGAATAGCCACCGCAGTTAAGTCGATTCGGGCCGAGCGCCCCGAGGCCTTGCTGCTGGATGGCGGCGACACTTGGCAAGGCAGCTACACCGCGTTGCAGACGAATGGCGGTGATATGGTCCGCGCGATGAATGCGCTGGGCGTCGAAGCGATGACGTCGCATTGGGAGTTCACACTGGGAATCGACCGGGTAACCGAAATAGTCGAAAACGAACTCAACTTCCCGTTTCTTGGCGCGAATATCTTCGATGCTGAATGGGATGAGCCCGCTTACGAGCCTTACAAGATGTTCGAACGTGGCGGCGTGCAGATCGCCGTCATCGGACAAGCGTTTCCATACATGCCAATTGCCAATCCGGGCTGGATGTTTCCGGGCCTGTCGTTCGGTGTTCGCCAGGAACGGATGGCGGAAGTCGTACAAGAGGCGCGCGATGCCGGAGCCGAATGCGTGGTTCTGCTCAGTCACAATGGCTTTGACGTCGACCGGAAGCTGGCAGGCGACATCGACGGAATCGACATTATCCTCACCGGCCACACCCATGACGCGCTGCCCGAACCTGTGCTGATCGGCAAGACCCATCTGATCGCAACCGGCAGCCACGGCAAGTTTCTGAGCCGCATTGATCTGGATGTTCAGGGTGGAGAAGTGAAGGATGTCCGTCACAAGCTCATTCCGATCTTCTCTGATGTGATCACGCCTGACTCAGAAATGGCCGAACTCGTATCTGCCGAGCGAGCGCCTCATATGGACGCATTGACGGAAGTGATCGGCAAGACCGACAGCCTTCTCTACCGACGCGGAAATTTCAACGGGACCTGGGACGATCTTATCTGCAACGCACTGTTGGAAGTGCGTGAAGCGGACATTGCGTTGTCGCCTGGTTTTCGGTGGGGGGCGTCACTTCTGCCCGGACAAGACATCACCCGCGAGGATATTTTCAACGCAACCGCAATGACCTATCCCGCTGCTTACCGCACAGAAATGACGGGCGATTTCCTGCACATTGTTCTGGAGGATGTGGCGGACAACCTGTTCAACCCGGACCCGTACTACCAGCAAGGTGGAGACATGGTGCGGGTAGGGGGCATGGGGTATCGGATTGATATTGGGCAGCCGCAGGGCAGTCGGATTACTGATATGACAGTCCTGAAAACCGGCGAGAAGGTCGACCCGACGAAAACCTACGTCGTTTCGGGATGGGCCAGCGTCAACGAAGACGCCGAAGGTCCGGCGATCTGGGATGTAGTGGAAAGCTATATCAGCCGACACGGCACGGTGTCGGTCGAACAAAATACAAGCGTGAAGGTCACGGGCGTCTGAGCGCCTGGCCGGGAGCACATACATGAGTGAATCAACCAAAACGACACGACGCGGCGTCCTGAAAGGCGCATTCGCAGCCGGAGGCGCGTTCCTTGGTGCGGGTGCCGCAAGAGCGACGGGCGCCGATCCGGCGATCATGGAACTACAGCCGTGGTCTCAGGCACTGGGGGACGGAGTGGACGCAAGTCCGTATGGAATGCCTTCGCCGCACGAATCGCACGTCATCCGTCGCAATGTCGAATGGCTTACCGCTGATCCGATCTCGTCGGTGAACTTCACGCCACTGCATGAACTCGACGGTATAATCACGCCGAATGGCCTGTGCTTCGAGCGTCACCATGCAGGTGTCGCCGAAGTCGATCCGGCAACGCACCGACTGATGATCAACGGCCTTGTCGACACTCCGCTTGTATTCACCATGCAGGACCTGATGCGCTTTCCCCGGGAGAACCGAGTTTATTTCCTCGAATGTGCTGCGAACTCGGGAATGGAATGGCGCGGGTCACAGTTGAACGGCTGTCAGTTCACCCATGGGATGATTCACAATGTCATGTACACCGGCGTTCCGCTCCGCCTGATTCTGGAAGAAGCCGGCGTAAAGACCAACGGCAAATGGATCATGCCGGAAGGCGCCGATGCTTCTGCGATGACACGCTCTATTCCGATTGAAAAGGCGTTGGATGACTGCTTGGTCGCATTCAAGATGAATGGCGAATCCCTTCGCCCCGAACAGGGCTATCCGGTGCGCTTGGTGGTGCCGGGTTGGGAAGGCAATATGTGGGTGAAATGGTTGCGCCGCATCGAAGTCGGCGATCAACCCTGGCACCACCGCGAAGAAACGTCGAAATATACCGATCTGCTGGAGAACGGGACCGCGCGGCGTTTCACGTGGGAGATGGACGCGAAATCCGTGATCACAAGCCCAAGTCCTCAGGCCCCGATCACTCACGGGACAGGGCCAACGGTCCTGACCGGTGTTGCGTGGTCCGGGCGCGGTTCGATCCCGCGTGTCGACGTAACAATTGATGGTGGCAACAATTGGCATCAGGCCCGGATGTCCGGACCAAGCTTCGAAAAGTCGATGCACCGCTTTTATTATGAATTCGATTGGGATGGGTCGCCCTTGCTTCTGCAGAGCCGGGCACACGATTCAACGGGTTACGTTCAACCGACCAAAGACGCATTGCGAGCAATCCGCGGCGAGAATTCGATCTACCACAACAACGGCATCCAAACATGGCTCGTGAACGAGAAGGGAGTTGCGGAAAATGTTGAAATATCTTGAAGCCGCAATTCTGACCTGCCTTGTCGCGGCTCCGGTTATCGCGGAGCCGTTGGGAATAGGCCGCCCCGCGCTTCCGGAAGAAGTCGCCGCATGGGATATTGATGTGCGCCCAGATGGTCTTGGCCTTCCCGAAGGGAGCGGCTCGGTTGAAGATGGCGAGGTTCTGTTTACCGACCAGTGTTCGTCTTGCCACGGAGTCTTTGGTGAGGGGACAGGGCGCTGGCCAGTTCTTGCGGGCGGGTTCGATTCACTTGAGAGCGATCGGCCGGTTAAGACGATTGGCTCGTATTGGCCGTATCTTTCGACTGTGTTCGACTACGTCCATCGCGCCATGCCATTCGGCAACGCGCAATCGCTGAGCGATGATGAGGTCTATGCGATCACCGCGTACCTTTTGTATTTGAACGATCAGGTCGATGAGGAATTCACTCTTTCCAGCGACAACTTCACCGAGATCTCATTCCCGAACGAAGATAGCTTCTTTCCCGACGACAGGCTGACGGAGGAAGCTCCGCTTTTCAGCGAAACTTTCTGCATGGAAGCGTGCAAGGATGACGTGAAAATCACTATGCGCGCGCGTGTGCTGGATGTAACTCCGGACGGCGGAGGCGTGACGGAAGACGGTGTTGTCGTCGCGTCAGCGGATACGACCGACAAGACTTCAGAAGCTGCCGAAATCGAGCCGGCCGATATGGCCATTGATGCCGATCTGGCGGCTGCAGGAGAAAATGCGTTTCGCCAATGCAAGTCCTGCCATCAGATTGGCGAAGGTGCGAAAAACCGGTCAGGTCCGCAGTTGAACGGTGTCGTTGGTCGGGCGGCAGGCGGGGTCGAGGGGTTCCGTTATTCAAATGCAATGCAAGATGCGGCTGAAGACGGACTGATCTGGTCGCCAGAGACGCTTGCCGAATTTCTGGAGGAGCCGAAATCGTTTCTGAAAGGTACCAAGATGTCCTTTCGCGGCTTCAAGGACGAAGCAGACGCGGCAGCGGTGATCGAGTATCTGAAGACGTTCTCATCGCCAGAGGGATAGGTTGCGAGCCCGTCGCGGCTGGTGTCGTCAATCTGAGGACGTTGAATGTGGCCGGTTGGACAGTCATCCGGCCCGAACGGTACGCCTAGAAACAACGGCAATCGTGACTAATGGGGAGTGAAATACCATGGCACGAAATTATCTCTGGTCGGTAGTGGCCCTCTGCGCTGCATTTGCGTCGACGGTGTCTGCGCAGGAC
This sequence comes from Paracoccaceae bacterium, assembly GCA_037968835.1. Classification (GTDB taxonomy): domain Bacteria; phylum Pseudomonadota; class Alphaproteobacteria; order Rhodobacterales; family Rhodobacteraceae; genus JBBKWG01. The sequence continues at coordinate 29,939 of JBBKWG010000117.1, read as the reverse complement.
ATGACGACATACAGCTTTGACGGTTCGTTCGACGACGCAACGTTTAATGTCGAAAGCGCGATTGTCGGACAGGGTCTGGTGATCGACTACGTGAGCCACGCGGGTGAGATGCTTGCGCGCACCGGCGCGGATGTCGGAAGCGACGTGAAAATATTCGACAGCGCGGATATATTTCTCTTCTGTTCGGCGGTGTTGTCGCGAAAGGTGATGGAGGCCGACGCGACCAACATACGGCACTGTCCCTATGCAATTTTTGTGACCGACCGCGATGGGATTGTCGAAGTCGGCTATCGCCACTTCCCGGACGGCCCGATGCAAGAGGTCCAGGGTCTTCTGGACCAGATTGCGCGTGAGGCGGCAGAACAATAAGCGTCGGTTGCGATGCATCGGTCACACGGGCCAAACCACCCGCTGATGCCCTCGTGGAGGCTATGGATTATTCAGCCGGGGTGGCGTGGGCCGCGATGCTCGAGGAATTTCGGCGGTCCACCAATCTATCAGCAATGACCGCACCTAGCACGATCGACAAGAGCGACAGGCCTGCGGCAATGCTGAGCGCCGACACTCCCGACAATCCAGCACCCACGGTACAGCCACCGGCCAAAACTCCGCCCACACCCATCAACGCTCCGCCGAGTACATAACGAAGGGTCTGCGACGGCGTTTCAAAACTTTCAAGTCGTGCTTCGCCGCGGATCACAGCCGAAGCCAATGCACCGAAAAGCACGCCCCCGACAAGTCCCGTTCCAAAGCCTGCGGGAATGGAGGTAGATGCGATCGTCCAGAAAAGACTATCGGCCCATGGCGCAGTGAAGGAAATCGTTTCCAGTGGGATGGGGTCGAAGTCGTCAAGAAGCAGAACCCCCGTGCCAATCCAGCCGATCGGCACCAGCAGACCAATGATACCCGCGAGCGCCAGATGACTGAACCGTGCACGTGACCGCAAAATAATAGCGACAAGGCCCGCAGAAATAAGCAGTGTCCACAAAATGGCACCACCGGGCAATTCAGAGGCCAATGCCGCGCCTTCCAGCGGAAATGTGACATTGCCAATGGCGACACGCAGCGGAGACAGCACACCCTTGAGCGTCGCGTGCGCAACGATTGCGAAAATCGTGATCACCAGCAGACCGCGAAGATTTCCGGATGCTCCAAGAACGGTCAGTCGTGAAACACACCCGCGGGAAAGCACCATGCCGAACCCAAATATCAAGCCTCCAAGGATAGCGGCCAGAACTGGGATATTTGACTGAGCAAACCGGTGTGCGCTGAGGTCGATCAGTCCAATTGAGGAGCCAATCTGAGTGGCGATCAGAGCCACGAGAAGTGCGAACAGCCACACGCCCAGTGCTTCGCGGCGATCAGTTCCCTCGACAAGTCCGCGCCGTAGGCAAAAACGCGATATCTGTGCGGACACGCCGAACAATATCCCGACAACGGCTCCGAAAATGACAGAAGTCGATACGGGTGAGATGTCTAGGCCGAGGAATTCGAGGAGCATGTTTAATACCGTCAAAGCGCAGTTCAGGTCGGCACCTAGTGGGCATCATCGCGACTGACAAGTACGCGCGCCTGTTAGGAAATTCTCAAATTTGGCGCTCATGAATAACGATTAGCTGTCGAAACCCCACTTATTGAATCTATTGTTTTGCCGAGACCCCTGGCTCCGGAAAATCCGTCCTATCCGCGCCGACTGGACATCCCATTTCGTGTCAATCGTAATGCCAGAACAGAGATCTCCGCGCGACACTGTCGACATGATCAAGATCAAGGTCCCAGCCGAGAAATTCTGGCCTTCTGGACAGAAGAAACAGGAGAAATGCCATGTACAAGAATATCTTGGTCGCGGTCGATCCGGCGCACGAACAAAAGCAAGTAGATGCACTGGCTATGGCCCGAAAATTGGGAGACGACGCCAATACCGAGATCACTGCCTTGACCGTGATTGAGCCCTTTCCCACCTATCTGGACGGAGAGGTTCCGCCCGACATCGAGATCATGGCAGGTGAAGAGGCACTGGCTTCTTTGCGCAAATTGACAGGCAGCCGTTCCGAGATCAGAACCGAGATACGACACGGACGCCCCGGTCACGAGATCGTCGAGTTCGCAAAGGAACACAAAGTCGACTGCATCATAGTTGCATCTCATCGGCCGGATTTAAGCGACTACTTCTTGGGCTCCACTGCGGCGAGGGTGGTGAGACATGCGCCGTGTACGGTGCATGTGATGCGATAGATTAACGGGCACAAATATCGCCGTTCTGCAAGTTATTGGGATGTTTTCCAGGAGTCACGCCAATGCGGAAAATCGTTAGAGTGGGTCCGATTCAGTTGAGTAGGAACCTCTAACGACACAAGTCGTCAGAACTATTTGGCATTGACCCACCGGCGTCACAGAATCGAACATACAGAACTTTGATGACCTCCAGGACCACGGGGTCCGATATCGAGTAGAAAATCTGGCGTCCGTTACGCCGCGCAGCAACAATCCCCTCGTCCTTTAATCTGGCGAGGTGCTGGGAAATCGCTGATTGGCTCGCGCCCACATTTCCCTCGATCTCGGCAACCGAACGCTCTCGTTCAAGAATGTAACATAGGATCTTGAGGCGATCTTTGTGTGCGATTGACTTCAGAAACCGCGCCGCCTGGTCCGCAGACTCCCCGAGATTACCAACAAGAAATGTAGCAGATTCAGATTCAGATTCCGCCGTACCCGCGATCATAGAGCCAACCATTCTGATTTTTCCAACACGCATCACCTAGGCACATCAGCGCAGACATTCAACTTCTTTAATATAAATCCGAGATGCAGTTGACATATTATGAAAGCGTAATACTTGTGACCCAAGCAAAGATGGAGACAGGCAATGAAACCAGAAATCACTCCCTTTTTTGACGAGACGACATTCACCGCGTCGTTTGTCGTAACCGACCCAGAGACCAAGCATTGCGCGATCATCGACTCGGTTCTGGACTTCGACTATGCGTCGGGCCGTACGGATTTCGGTTCGGCAAATGCCATTGTTGACCACGTCTTGAAGAACGAATTGACGGTCGACTGGATACTCGAAACCCACGTACACGCGGACCATTTGTCCGCAGCTCCCTATCTTCAAGAGAAACTGGGCGGCAAGATCGGTATTGGCGAGAAGATCACCGTCGTTCAGGAAACGTTCGGGAAAACCTTCAACGAAGGTTCGGAATTTCAACGCGACGGCAGCCAATTCGACGAGCTTTTTTCGGAAGGCGATACGTTCAATGTCGGCAAGCTGAAGGGAGATGTTCTGCATACGCCCGGCCACACCCCGGCCTGTCTGACCTATGTAATTGGTGATGCGGCATTCGTCGGTGACACATTGTTCATGCCCGATTTTGGTACAGCACGCGCCGATTTCCCGGGCGGATCAGCTATTGATTTATATGCGTCGATCCAGAAGCTCTTCACCCTTCCTGATGAGACACGAGTTTTCGTTGGACACGACTACAAGGCTCCGGACCGCGACGAGTTTGCCTGGGAAACGACGATCGGAGAACAAAAGGCGCTGAACAAGCATGTCGGAGGCGGCGCCGGCGAGGCCGAATTCGTGGCAATGCGTCAGAAACGCGATTCCGAATTGCCAATGCCGCGGCTCATCATCCCTTCACTGCAAGTCAATATGCGGGCAGGGCAGATGCCTTCATCGGAAGATAACGGGACAGTCTATCTCAAAGTCCCGGTCAACAAACTGTAAGTCACACGCGACAAAGGAAATTGCGTGGCGGATGGGGCTTGCTGGGTTGCAACCGGATTAGGGTCCCCGGCACTTCCGGCCCGCCCCGTCCTTCGACGGATTCAGAGGTTCCAAATGAAAACGACTGACCTGTCCGCGGCCTTTTCCGTCGGAAGCCAGATCGCACTTGAAGATGTTGCTCGCCTCGCTAGTCTCGGCTTCAGCGACATCGTAAGTAACCGGCCAGACGGCGAACTTGTCGATGGTCCGAATTCCCGCGATCTGGCGGCGGCGTCCGAAAAGCACGGAGTGCGGTTTCACTATCTGCCAATCTCACCGGGCGACTTCCCCGAAAAGCACCGGATAGTCCTGTTAGAAATTCTCGACACGACAGATTCTCGCATTTTTGCATATTGCCGATCGGGATTGCGCGCAGCGTCTCTTTGGGCACTCGCAATGGCGCAACACAATGACCCAGAATCCATTTGTAAAACATGTGCCTCGCACGGGTTCGATGTGAATGGACTGAAACCAAGGCTCGCCGATTTGGCGGAATAACCTGTTCGGGGCGAAATACCCATCTTCGACTAACCTACCTGAAAAGGCCAACCAAAAATGCTTTCCCGCTACTTTCCTGTGCTTAACTGGGCGAAATCGTATGATCGCGAAAAGCTGTCGGGTGATGCTATTGCCGCTGTAATCGTGACGATCATGCTAATTCCGCAGTCGCTGGCATATGCATTGTTGGCTGGCCTTCCACCCGAAATTGGGCTCTATGCTTCAATCGCGCCCTTGGTCGTTTACGCGATCTTTGGCACTTCGATGACACTTGCGGTTGGTCCCGTTGCTGTCGCTTCACTTATGACGGCGGCAGCGATAGGCAATCTGGCTACGCAGGGAACTCCTGAATACTTGGGCGCGGCAATAGCACTGGCGCTCATCTCCGGACTGATGCTCGTCGCCATGGGACTAGCGAGGCTCGGATTTCTGGCGAATTTTCTGAGCCACCCGGTTATTTCAGGTTTCATCACTGCGAGCGCCATCATTATCGGGATGGGGCAACTGAAGCACATTCTTGGCATAGACGTGCACGGTCATACCCTTCCCCAACTACTTGGCAGTCTTACGACACAGATGACGAACGCGAACGCTTGGTCCATATTGCTCGGCGGCGTTACAATTGGGTTTTTGTTACTCTCCCGCCACTATCTCTCGGGCGCGTTGATTCGGCTTGGGCTCGGCAAGAAGCTCGCCATCATCTCTACCAAAGTAGCGCCCATTCTAGCCGTTATCGCGACTACGCTGATCGTACGTGGCCTGTCGCTGGATGCGCTTGGTGTTGCGATAGTTGGGGACATTCCCCGTGGATTGCCTGCTCCAACGCTTCCATCGTTCGACGCGGAACTTTGGAAATTACTGGCGCTGCCTGCGTTGATGATTGCGACTGTCGGCTACGTAGAAACGATTTCTGTAGCTCAGACACTTGCGGCCAAAAGACGAGAGCGGATTGATCCCGATCAGGAACTGATCGCTCTTGGCGCATCGAACGTAGGGTCCGCGCTTTCGGGCGGATTTCCCGTCACAGGTGGGTTTTCGAGGTCTGTCGTGAACTTCGATGCCGGTGCCCGCACACCTGCGGCCGGCGCGTTGACGGCAATCGGCATTGCGCTCACCACTTTGTTTCTCACGCCGCTGTTGTTCAGTTTGCCCAAAGCGACCCTTGCGGCAACCATCATTGTCGCCGTTCTGTCCTTGATTGACGTGGCGACCATCAAGCGCACGTGGCTGTATTCCCGCGCCGATGCATTCGCAATGTTGGCCACAATCATCGTGACCCTTGGATTTGGCGTGGAGTGGGGGATCACCGCGGGCGTTCTTTCGTCACTTGGCCTTTATCTTAACCGCACCGCCAAACCCCATGTAGCGATCGTCGGTCGTGTTCCGGGAACTGAGCACTTTCGAAACGTAAGCCGTCACGACGTGCTGACCACTCCAGGGATCGTTTCGATCAGGATCGACGAAAGTCTTTACTTCCCCAACGCGCGATTCCTTGAGGACACAATAAATGCAGCGCTCTCTGACAGGCACGATGTCAGGCACGTGATACTCATGTGCCCAGCTGTGAACTTTATTGACGCGTCCGCTTTGGAAAGCTTGGAAAGGATTGACCAAAGAGTTCGTGATGCAGGCGTCAAACTGCATCTGAGCGAAGTCAAAGGGCCGGTCATGGATCGTCTGCGGGGCACCGATTTCCTCAAAGACTTGTCGGGCAAGGTCTTTCTAAGTCAATTCGAGGCTGTTCAAGAAATTTCAGAGTCGATGATGACCGATGCGGAGAGTAACAGCGTGAGCCTCGAAACTGATTGCAGCGACATTCGTGACTTTAACGGGCGCACCCAGAATATTCCGGTGTGAATTGAAGGACGTTACGAGTTGCCGGAAGTCGGGTCCGTCGTTGGACGGCGTCGAAAAAGTCTAGATCACGCCCTGTGATCTAGGTTCCGGCAGCAGAACCGTTATCGTATCCTCGGGAAATTGCGCGAAGGATTTCTTCCAGGTTTTTCCGGGCCAGTTAATCTCGATACTTCTTTCGAGTGGTCTGTAGGCGGCGGTATAAAGCGTGCCGAAACCAGATGTGAACGCGGTCGAATAAAGCGGCGGTCGCAGAAATGCGCGGATAAACTTTTCCTGAGTTTCAGGATGAAGCGTCAGTCGCTGAAGCAGGAACCGTTCTCGCTCCACCGTTGCGGTGAAGCGCGCGTGACTGGACCACTCGACGCGTTCCTGATGGTTGGTGGCTACGGCGGCATGACTGAGCACCGCCGGACGATCCGGCGCAAGATACGCGGTCAGAAAGCTGCGCTCGGCGTCGATCGCGGTCACGTTGTAGCTCATGTGACAGGGAACGCGTTTCAGCACCTCGCCCGCCTCTTGCGTTGTGGTGCAGGTTTGAAGAACGTAGCGCAAGATAAGCGGGACACCGAACCCCTCACCAACTTCGCGCCTACCTCCAAACGTAAGTGAAAGTGCAAGCCCCGCGTCGTTGATACCGTCCACCAGACCGACCAGACCGTCACTGGTGCCAATCACACCCCTGCCGTTCCACTTGGTCTTCAATACGACAGCATCAAAAGCGTCGGGGCTATAATCGTAATTGCGAACCATCAGCGGTTCGTCACCCGGCCAGACAGCCTGACTGCAGCCCGCCAGATAACGTGGCGGGGTGTAGAAGCTCAGAAATCGCGACTGAAGATCGCCACCACCTGCAAGCTGGCAAAGACGATCATAAAGGTCTGCGATCGCTGGCATGTGCGTGCGAATGGCACGACGACATTCAAGATACGTTGGTCGCCCGGATAATCCTTCGCGACTCCACCAAGCTGCGTAAGCAGGCCAGTATTCATCAAATAGCCCGGACCATTTCGGCCCGGGCTGATCTTCTGAGACGGCACGAAAAGTTAGACTCATTCAGACTACATGATCTTGAATGCAGGCTCCTGCAAGGCCTGAGCCGATGGCAAGGGCCGGGCCGAGAACGAATTCTTGATCCCGTCGATCCATTGCTTGGACTTCGCAGTCAGCTGGAAGCCCTGCGTCATTGAGCGACCGCGCGTTACCAAAATGCCAAGGTCGGCGCCTTCGTAGCGATAGTCGCCGGGCCGAAGAATGCGAAGGAAGAACGCTTCATCTTCAGACTCGACAGCGCGACGGTGATAGTCAAAACGGTCGAATACTACGCGGCCGTCGGGTAACATCTTATAGATACCGGATTCCGGCGCATCGGTGATGATATCCACGCTGTCATCTGTGTGCTTGATCACCATCTGTGACCAACTGTCGATCATGTCCGGATCTGCCCAACGCGAGTTCAGCGCCTCGACATCCAAATTGAATGGCTTCTTGGAGAACTCTAGAAGGTGGAACAGGAACAGTGGCGCGTCGGCATGGGCAAACGCCGCGTGGTTGGTCATCGAACTTGCGCCGGTAATCCGCGGATTCAATTCGCCCAGCCAGATTTCGCCATTCTTCTTGTCGATCAGGAAATCGAGCTCGAAATAGCCGCGATAGCCTTCTTTCCTTAGCTGCTCACCGAATTTGAAAGTCAGTTCACGCGCTTTCTGACGAGTCTTGGGCGGAAACGCTGTCGAGAATATCTCATTGCCGCACCATCCACCGCGATACGGCGTCAACTCTTTGAAACCCACCAGTTCGGTCATCAGCGGGCCGACTATTGTGCCTTGAGACGTCGCGCAGGCCTCGATCGCCGAGCCGCGGCAATCGATCCGCTTCATGATCTTGATTTCGCCTTCACCGACGATTTCATGCTCGTGCTTACGGAAATCCGCTTCTGATTTAATGAAGAATGTTGTGTGACCGCTGTCGCCGAAAGCGGACTGTAGCACCAGATCGTTCCCGATCCCGGCCTTCTTCGTGATTTCTTTCAGATGATCGTAACTTTCGACCGCGGAAAGCGCATTGGGTACTGACGGTACGCCAGCCTTGTTTCCAATCCGCACGGTTTCAATCTTGTTGTCCATGTTCGTGCGCAGCTTGGCTTTCGGGAACCAGACTTCGCCGCCAAGCTCTTTCACAAGCTTTTCGGTCTTCTCATCGAACATCAGAAAAACGAACTTCGGCTTGCCGCCTCGCGCCTTTACGTAGTCGACGACTTCCTTGTGCTGCAAAAGGTAATTGTTGATGTCTTCGATAGACTGGAACTCGTCATGCGGCAGTTCCGACGGGACCAGCACGTTTGGATGACGGCCATCAAAGCAATCCATGTAACAGATATACTTGAAGTTTTTAGTCCACTCGTCGAGACCGAGAAGGTTGAAGTTCGTGGCGGACACAAAATAAATTGGATCCTTGTTGGTGTGAAAGTACCGACGAATTTCCGAGATGTTTCCGAGTGTCTTCTTAGGCATCTGAATTCCTCTGTTGCGTCACTTTTTTTGATTTTTCAGGGCGTCTTTCGTGAATACGCGCAGACCAAGGTCCGGGCGATAGCCGTGGATCTCGCTGACATCAAGCGCACGCATGAAAGCTAGTATTTCCGGGCTGATTACCTGGCCAGGGACGAGAATGGGGAAACCTGGCGGGTAGGGGATTATGAACGAGGCCGACACCAGTTCTTCACCTTTCGCAAGGCGCTCCATCAACACATCGTCAAGATTATGATAGTCGCAATTGTCTTCGTCGTAGGCGAGGAAAAATGCGCTTCGAATATCTCCCTCGGGCGTCTCCTTGCCACTCCGGAAGGAATCGTGGAAACGACTGAAATCGGGAAGCGGCGGCACGTGTTCGACCAATGCTGCCACGCGATTCTCGAAGGAACGCCTCTCCATCTTTGAAGCGTCGTCGAGGAGGTCGTCCAATTCGTGCGCGATCTCGACCAAGACTTCGATCAGGTATGCTACCGACGACCGCGTCGTGCCGATATTTGTCATGAACAGAACGGTATTCCGCGAGGTTTTGTTGATCTGGATCCCGTACTTATCCATCAGGATCTTGGTCTTGAAAGTATCGCCATCCCAACCAGTTCCGCCAACGGTAAGTGTCACGCGGGTCGGATCCAGAACGAACTCGTCGCGCGTCCAGACATCCCACACGTCTGACCAACCGCCGGCCCTGTTGTAGTAAGAGTCGATACCGCTTTCGCGACTTTCTTTCGGGATCATGTCCGCAGGCGTGAGCACCTTGAAGTACTTGTTGAGCATCGGGTGGGTCATCACTGCGCGCCGGATTGCCATCGCACTTTCGATCTGGTGCTGTACGAATTCGAAGCCTTCAAGCTCGACCTGACGCCGACCGACATCCAGTGATGCGATGATCTGATAGTTCGGCGACGTCGATGTGTGCGTCATGTAGGCTTCGTGAAACGCCTGCTCGACCTCGCCTTTGAAGTCCTGATCATTCACGTGTATCATCGACCCCTGTCTAAGCGACGTAAGCGTTTTGTGCGTGGATTGGGTAGCGTAAGCACGTACACGAGAATCCGGCGGCGGAATAAGCCGGGTCTTCAACAGCATTTCGTCGTCCGCATCCTTCAGCTTACTCTGCTGTTCTTCATATGCGGCCTTGTGCGCGTCTGTGCGGAACCGCTCCCGCAGGTTGGTCGCCGTCTCCATTGCTGTCCGTTGGCGGTAAAACGGGCTGAACCGGGCAAACGCGAACCACGCTTCGTCCCAGAGGAATATCAAGTCCTTCTTGATCGCCAGACACTCTTCCATGACCCGTTCGACGTTGTAGACCAATCCGTCGAAGGTGCAGTTGGTCAGAAGTACCATGCGAACCTTGTCGAGCTTCCCCGCCTTCTTCAACTCCAGCAGTTTGTGTTTGATTTCGCGTGTCGGCACCGCGCCGTACATCGAATACTCGTGCAGCGGGTAGCTATCCATGTAGACGACGTTGGCACCCGCAAGAACCATCCCGTAGTGGTGAGACTTGTGACAATCGCGGTCGACCAGAACGATGTCGCCCGGTCGAATGAGCGCCTGAACAACAATCTTGTTGCAAGTCGATGTGCCGTTGGTCGCAAAGAACGTCTGCTTGGACCCGAACGCGCGTGCTGCAAGCTCCTGACTTTCTTTGATGGGCCCCCTGGGCTCCAGCAAGCTGTCCAGGCCACCTGAAGTCGCGGATGTTTCGGCCAGGAAGATATTCGGCCCATAAAAGGCGCCCATATCCTGAATCCAGTGCGAGCGGCTGATAGATTTGCCGCGACTGATCGGCATCGCGTGAAAGACACCGGTCGGTTGCTTCGAGTATTCTTTCAGAGCTGTGAAGAAGGGCGTCTTGTAGCGCCGATTAACTCCACGAAGAATATTCAGGTGAAGCTCCAGAAAGTCCTCTTGATTGTAGAAAACCCTGCGGCAAGACCCCAGTTTCATACCGGCGATTTCTTCTGCTGAGCGCGAGGTGACCAGATAGGAATCAAGTTCCGGGCGCACTTTGGCCAGCAGACGGCACGTTTCAGGGCCGTATTCACCTGGCGTCAAGTCATCGACCGTGCCGGTAGCAATATTCTCCAGATAGCGCCCGAGCATGGGCACATCCGTAGTTGAGCGAAGAGTAAGGCCGGGTCGAACCACAACCGACTGAACGTTGTGATTGAAGAGCGATGCGATTAACGCGTCTTCCAGGCTAGGCACCACCACAGTCTCATAGATAAATGGATCTTCGGGGCGCCTCAGCTTTTGCAGGCTGGAGCGAAGCCATCGTGCTTGTGACTCGTTGACGTTATCGACGATCAGCACTTCAAAATATGGCCGCCCCAATGAACGCTCGTCGGGTGAAATCGAAATATCGTCTTCGAAATCTTCAATTTCCCCATCTGCACCGCGAAGACTTATCGAGCGGCGACGATAGGCCCCGGTGGCAAGCGCTCGCGCGGCACGCCGGATCGAGACATCCAGATCCTCGATGTTCCGCGTTTCGAGCATGCGTCTCATGTGTTCAAAGGCTGAGGCACCGGGAAAGGCCCAGTATTTCTCGATCGGTTCAAGTGTGTCGAACAACTCTTCGGCAGTCTTGATAAGTGCGGCCTCCCGAGCGCCGGTCGCCTTTTGCAGCCCAAGCGCCTCGGCAGTTTCTCGCAACGAACTCCATCTGTCGGAACGCAGTTGCGTTGCGCTGAAGTAGTCAGCGATTGAGGTTACTTTGACGCCTGAGTCTTCTGTCACTATCGAAATCTCCCTTGGACTTCCGCCGAGCTATCAGCTTGGACCGGAACCACCCTTGAACATGTGAAAAATGCCTTCTCCGCCACTGGCAGAACTGTCGTCGCTAAGAGCGGTTCGCGGGTCGGCGGTGCGGACACCTGCCTTTGAACCTTTCTGGGGCACTTCAAGCGGACCAAGTGTATGCAAAAAGGAATCCACTCCACTCGTCCTGTCGTAAACGGAAAAATCCACTTCCCGGTCGCGGAAACTTTTCAGAACTTGTCCGAGACCTTTCATCCCCGTCTCGCGCTGGCGGCGAACCATGTCCAGATCGATCTCGATCGGGAACATGTCTTCTTGCCCGGCCGACTGGTGCAGAACCGTCGAGGCGGGATCGACGACAAGCGATCTTCCGGTGCCACCGGCGCCAAGTCCGTTCACACTGAATACGTAGCATTGGAACTGAGCGGCCGTCGCACGCGCGATCGAGATCTCTGCATCGCGGTCCGTGGTGCCCGTCAAAACCGGAACGAGAAGAACCTCGACACCCTGGCTCGTCAGTTGCCGCGTCGTCTCGGGAAACCAGATGTCATAACAGATCGACAGTCCGAACCTACCGACGTCGGGAACGTCGAAAATACAAAACTCGGTTCCCGCAGATATGCCCTGTTCATAAGGTCTGAACGGGAACATCTTGGAGTATTTTTTGACTATTTCACCCTGCGGATTGATGACGACCGAAGTATTCAAGATCCGCCCGTCCGGCAGCTTTTCGAACATGGATCCTGGAATAAGCCAGATGCCCAAGCGGCGGGCGTCATCCTGAAACTGCGTCAGCGCATCGTTGGGAAAAGGCTGCGCAAAGCGATCAAGCGGCCCGTAGGGCGCCAGTTCGCTGAACAGAACCATCTGAGTCCAAGGGAAATGTGCCATCAGAACTTCCAGTCTGTGGCGCATGCCTTCGACGTTGGAAGTCAAAGCGCCAACATGCATCTGCACGCCGGCAATCGCAAAAGGTGTCATACTTTATGTGTCTCCAAAGACTTTATTGTTCTTGTTCTTCTTGGGTACGGGTTGGATCAGGCCGGGAGGGCATTGAGCCTGGCGCGGCCACGTTGGAGGAAGACCACTAACGCAAGAAGCAACATGGCTGGAAGGAACATCAGGTATTTGGTCGGTTGATCGACCGGTTTAAGTACGCGTTCCACACGCTGGTCCCAATCAAATCCGGCTTCCGCCGCCGCACTACCGAACGCGACATTGTCGATTACAACTTCGTCACCGTTGATGGCGTATTCCAGACCCGAGGCAAACAAGCGATCAGCCCCGGTTTCGCCTTCGCCCACCGGCAGCAGCGCAGTAAAGGTCACCGGGTCCCCGACAGCATTCAGTCCACTGACCTGCAGTCTCAAATTTTCGCCAATCTCAGTCCCCATCGCAGCCTCTTCGATCTGTGCGGGCGCGAGGTTTTCAAACGGCGGTGCTACCATGTCCATCCAGAAGCCCGGACGGAAAAAGGTGAACGCGATGAGCAACAAGGCGATGGTCTCGTAGAACCGACTTTTTGTCAGGAACCAACCCTGTGTGGCCGCCGCGAACAAAAGCATGGCGATTGTTGCGGTGATGAAAACGAATATCCCCTGACCCCAGCCAACATTTATCAAAAGCAAATCCGTGTTGAAGATGAAAAGGAAGGGCAACGCAGCGGTTCGCAGACTATAGAAAAACGCCACGACACCGGTCTTGATGGGATCGCCGCCGGAAACTGCGGCCGCCGCAAAGGATGCAAGGCCGACAGGCGGGGTCACATCCGCCATGATCCCAAAATAGAAGACGAAAAGGTGAACAGCGATCAGCGGAACTATCAGACCATTTTGCTGGCCGAGTGTTACGATGACCGGTGCAAGAAGTGCGGACACGACAATGTAGTTTGCCGTCGTCGGAAGGCCCATTCCCAGGATCAGGGACAGGATCGCCGTCAGGACGAGAATTGCCATGATATTTCCGCCAGACAAGACTTCCACTACATCCGCGAGCGCCGACCCGACGCCAGTCTGACTGACCGAACCGACAATGATGCCTGCCGTCGCTGTCGCGATGCCAATTCCGATCATGTTGCGGGCACCGGCTTCCAGACCCTCCAGAAGGTCCGTGAAGCCCTCGCGAGCAGCAACGCCGAGATCACCCGCGCCACGCAGCATCGCCATCAATGGCCGTTGCGTCAGCAGGATGAAGATCATGAAGGAAGCAGCCCAGAACGCCGACAATCCCGGGCTCAGTCGGTCCACCATAAGCGCCCAGACCAATACAACGACGGGCAAAAGGAAATGCAGTCCCGACCGGATCGTCGGACCAGGTAGCGGAAGTTTTGTCACTGGCGCATTCGGATCCTCCATCTTCAGCGGCTCTTCGCGAGAGCCCACGTAAAGTAGGCCGACATAGACAGCCACGAGGAACGCAAACACGATGTAACTCGCCGATTCGCCGAACACAGGTCGAATCCAGCCCATGCCGTAGTAGACCGCAAAGCTGATCGCACAAATCGCGGCGATCGTGAAGGCAAGGCTGATCAACCAAGCAACCCACGGTTTGGGCACGTATGCGCGCGGAAGACCCTCCATCCCGGCCTTCATCGCTTCCAGATGAACGATATAAACCAGAGCGATGTAAGAAATGACTGCAGGCACAAACGCATGCTTGACCACATCAAAATAGGGAATGCCGACATATTCGACCATCAGGAACGCCGCAGCGCCCATGACCGGCGGCATTATCTGACCGTTGACCGAACTCGCAACTTCGACTGCACCGGCTTTTTCAGCCGAGAACCCAACGCGTTTCATGAGCGGAATCGTAAACGTTCCCGTAGTCACGACATTAGCGATTGAGGAGCCGGAAATCAGACCGGTCATGGCCGAGGAAACGACAGCAGCTTTGGCTGGTCCACCCCGCATATGACCCATCAGGCTAAAGGCGACCTGGATGAAATAGTTGCCTGCACCGGCTTTATCCAGCAGCGATCCGAACAACACGAACAGGAAGACGAACGACGTCGAGACCCCAAGCGCGATGCCAAAAACACCCTCAGTAGTTATCCACTGGTGGTTCACGACCTCGGACAGGTTGTTGCCCTTGTGCGCAATGATCGAAGGCATCAGCGGCCCAAGGAAGGTATAGATAAGAAACACCGTCGCGACGATCATCAGGGCCGGACCCAGTGCGCGTCGCGTGGCTTCCAGCAGCAGCATCAGGCCGATCACTGCGACAACATAGTCCTGAAGGATCGGGGCGCCGACGCGTTGCGCGATGCTGTCGTAAGCGAAATAGAGGTAGAGCGAAGTGGCAGCGCCGAATATCGCCATCGCCCATTCCCACGACGGAATTCTATCCTTCGGCGATCCGAGCAGAATCGCGGCGATCATCGCGAGACCGACTATCGGGATCCACCAAATCGGAACGCCCACTTTGGAACCGTACATGAATAGGAACGTCAAAGTGACTGGGACGAGCAGTGCAAGAACCAATTGCGGGATGGTTCGCGAAGCAGGATATGCCAGAAAGGCAAGAAGCAGAGCAAATGCCAGATGGATTGAGCGCGCTTCGGTGTCGTTGAAGACGCCGAGACCGATCATAAAGGGAAACGGTGATGCAATCCAAAGCTGGAATATTGACCAGATAAGAGCGACAGCCACGATGAATTTACTGATCGGAGCAGACGGGGATCGACCGCCAGTGTCCGACGACGCAACCAGTTCGTCCAGTTCAGCCTGACTCAGCCCACCTTTACCAGCCGCCGCGTTCTCGACCGCCGCCGCTTGAAACTGTTTGTCGTCGCTCATTTATTTGTCCCCGCTGACAAAGTTTTTTTACCTGTCGACGACTATTTTTGATTTCTGCCGTCGATGAGGCGTGGCCCCGCATAAGCAGGGCCACTCCTATTTTGTTCTGTCGATCAACCAGTTTACTGGATCCAGCCGCGCTCGCGGTAGTACTGCTCAGCACCTGGGTGCAGCGGAGCGCTAAGTCCGTCGGCGATCATGTCTTCTTCCTTGAGAGTAGCAAAAGCCGGATGAAGGCCCTTGAAACGTTCAAAATTGTCAAACACAGCTTTGACGACGGTATAGACCACTTCATCCGGGACATCCGCTGACGTCACGAACGTAGCCTTGACGCCGAATGTCTCGGTGTCCGCGTCGTTGCCCTTGTAGAGACCGCCGGGGATCACTGCCTTGGCGTAGTACGGGTTCTCATTGACCAGCTTGTCGATAGCTTCGCCGGTAACATTTACAAGCTTCGCGTCGACGGTCGATGTCGCTTCCTGGATCGACCCGTTCGGATGCCCGACCGTGTAGATGATTGCGTCGACTTTGTTGTCGCCCAAAGCCGCCGATTGCTCAGCAGGCTTCAATTCCGATGCCAGCGCGAAGTCGCTGTCGGACTTCCCCATTGCGCTTAGAACGACATCCATCGTCGCGCGCTGACCCGAGCCGGGGTTTCCGACGTTGACACGCTTGCCGAAGAGATCGTCGAATGTCTCAATGCCAGAATCCGCGCGCGCCACTACAGTAAAGGGCTCGCCGTGAACGGAAAAGACTGCGCGCAATTTGTCAAACTTGTCGCCCTCGAATTGGGACGTGCCGTTGTAGGCATGGTACTGCCAATCGGATTGAGCGACGCCCATGTCCATGTCACCGGCTTTTATCGCGTTGATGTTCGCGATTGAGCCGCCGGTGGAAGGCGCTGTGCACTTCAGACCGTGCTCAGCAGCTCCGCGGTTGACGAGACGGCAAATCGACTGACCCACCACGAAATAGACGCCGGTCTGGCCGCCTGTTCCGATGGTGATGAATTTGTCCTGTGCGGTGGCCCCCTGCGCGCCGATTAGCGCGACCGCGGCCATTGCAGTTAGTTTATATAACTTCATTTCTTTCTCCCATTGTTTCGCCGGATCAGTGCCGACGTTGACAAGCCTCGAGCCTAGCATGCTCGCATCGGGATGCACCCCGAATCTTCAAGCGTCTGTTTTAAGACAATAAAAACAAGTTCAGCGACGATTCTGCTCGCGCGAGGTAGTACAGGCGCTAAGCACATTAATGCGATCTAAAACGATGGAGGGGTACAAGCGCTCACGATTACGCAATTGCTATCCCCGATGTTCCGGAACCGATGCGGCAGCCGACTTTCGAACAGATAGCCGTCTCCTTGATTGAGAACGCGCGCCTGACCATCGACAGTGACTTCGATAATTCCCGCGACAACCACCCCGGCCTCCTCGCCATCGTGGGTAAGTGGCTCCGGACCAGTGTCGGCACCCGGAGGATAGGTTTCGTGCAAGACCTGCAGGGAATGACGCGACGCGTCGCCAAGTTGACGTAGCGAAACCCGGCGTGCTGGGTCTCCCAAACCGAATTCCTGCGGCGAAAGTTCGACGAACTCACTGGCGTTGTAGAAGTATTTTGGCGCAGAGAGATCCTCGAACTCCGAAAAAAACTCAGACATTGTGATCGGGAACGCATCCAGAAGTCGTTTCAGGGAAGCTACCGAGGGGCTGCTTTTATTCTGTTCGATCAGGGATATGGCACCATTGGTAAGCCCCGCGCGACCAGCGAGGTCGCGTTGAGAGAGTCCGCGAGTCTCTCTGATTTCACGCAATCGGCTTCCTACGTCCATTCGACTCCCAGTGCTTTAAACACGTGCTTTAAATATTAAGCGCACACGGACCGAGCACGTCAACTTAAATTGTTCGGCAATGGGTCTATAATCTATGTTATAGTGCGTCCCGACGTGTCAGCGGCGCGAGGTAGCCAAAAGCCGTTGACAATTATTTTAAACGAAGTACGAGAATATTTATCAACATTTGGAAATCTGGAGAGTTCCATGTCGACCCCCACAAAATCGAAATCCTCGGCCGGTAAGAGGGCCAAACCGCAAGCCAAGTCGCAAAAGTTGAAAAGCGTTTCTACTCAACCAAATGAGTTTGCAAAGGCTAGCGTAACTGCCTCCAATGCCTCGCAAACCAACGCTGCTTTGCTTGCGCGCCGACAGATTGCGGTTCCGCGGGGCGTTGCATCGGCAGCCCCGATTTTTGCGGCTCATGCGGAAAATTCCGAGCTTTGGGACGTAGAGGGGAATCGCTACATAGATTTCGCCGGCGGAATCGCCGTTCTCAATACCGGCCACCGCCATCCCGGCGTTGTTGCCGCCGCGAAGGCGCAGGAAGATCACTACACCCACACAAGCTTCCAAGTCGTTCCCTACGAACCCTATATCGCACTTGCCGAGAAGCTGAACGAACTTGCGCCTGGCGATTTTGCCAAGAAGACCCTTCTTGTCACAACCGGCGCTGAAGCCGTCGAAAATGCTGTGAAGATCGCGCGCGCGGCCACTGGACGGCCGGGCATTATAGCTTTCAATGCGGGTTATCACGGTCGCACGATCATGACGCTGGGTCTGACTGGCAAGGTCTCGCCTTACAAGAAAGACGTAGGCCCGTTCCCATCCGATATTTATCGCGCACCATTCCCGGATGCGCGCAACGGTGTGACAGTGGATGATGCGCTGAAAGCCTTGGAAATGCTGTTCCTGACCGATGCCGATCCGGAACGCATCGCCGCGATCATTCTCGAGCCGGTTCTGGGCGAAGGTGGATATCATCCTGTTCCCTCAGAGATGTGGAAGGCATTGCGAGTGATTTGTGACAAACACGGGATCCTTTTGATCTCCGACGAAATTCAGGCCGGGTTTGGTCGCACGGGCACCTGGTTCGCCATCGAACATTCCGGCGTCGCGCCCGACTTGATCACCGTCGCGAAATCAATGGCGGGCGGTTATCCGATTGCGGGCGTTATCGGGCGCGCGGACGTGATGGACGCGCCGGCACCGGGGGGTCTGGGCGGCACATATGGCGGCAATCCGGTGGCCTGCGCCGCGGCTTTGGCGGCTATAGAGGCTCTGGAGTCGGAAGGTCTTTTGGCTCGTTCGACCGAGTTGGGTCATGTTTTCCGCAACAAGTTCGCCGAGATGGGTGCGCGCACCGCTCCTTACCGCATGTGGGACATCCGTGGTCTTGGCGCGATGCTTGCGGTCGAATTCGTCACCGACTTTGAGACGGCAAAGCCGGATGCTGCGTTCACCAAATCGGTAATTGCCTACGCGTTAAAGCGCGGTTTGATTCTTCTGTCATGCGGTATGCACGGCAACGCTGTCAGGATCATGGTGCCGCTGACGGCGTCCAACGAGATCATCGACGAAGGCCTGGCTATTTTCGAAGCCGCGCTTGCCGACGCCATTGCGGAAGAACTCGCCGTCGCAGCCGAGTAATCGTCTCAGGTTGAGCATGGGACGCAAAAGAATCGCGCGGTTTGGCGCCGCGCGAATTCCAGTCTAGTCTTGGACCATAGGTCCTGCCGTAATGTCGACCGGCCTAGTCACGAAAGGATCGGAGACATGTCGCATGTTTTTCCCCGTCATTCGAAACTGAACCCGCCCGTCGCTGTGGGTGGCGAAGGTTGCTACCTGATCGACAGCACCGGAAAACGCTATCTCGATGCGTCCGGCGGTGCTGCAGTTTCGTGCCTGGGACACGCCGATTCTGAAATCGTGAATGCCATCAAGTCGCAGTTGGACAAACTTGCTTTCGCGCACACTGGCTTTTTCACTTCTGAACCGGCCGAGGCATTGGCCGATCTTTTGATTGCCAACGCGCCCGAAGGAATAGACCGCGTATATTTCGTCTCGGGCGGCTCGGAAGCGACCGAGGCAGCGATCAAGCTGGCACGACAATACTGGGTTGAGAGGGGTAATCCCGAACGCGTCAAGCTCATCGCCCGCAAGCAAAGCTATCATGGAAACACGATTGGCGCGCTATCGGCGGGTGGCAACGAATGGCGTCGAACGCAGTTTGCACCGCTTTTGCTTGACGTCAGCCATATCGAACCTTGCTACGAATATCGGCTCAAGTACGACGACGAAAGTCCCGAGGCCTACGCTCTGCGCGCTGCTAACGATCTGGAGCGCGAGATACTGCGTCTCGGTCCGGAAACAGTGATGGCCTTTATGGCGGAACCGGTCGTTGGTGCGACGGCGGGCGCGCTGGCCTCTCCGCCGGGCTATTTCAAACGAATTCGCGAGATCTGCGACAAGTACGAGGTTCTGCTCGTTCTCGACGAAGTCATGTGCGGCATGGGGCGCACTGGCACCCTGTTTGCCAGCGAGCAGGAGGAAATATCTCCAGACATCGTCTGTATCGCAAAAGGACTCGGTGCCGGATACCAGCCGATTGGAGCCATGCTCTGCACCGCGGAAATCTACGACACCATCGCGAATGGAACGGGCTTTTTCCAGCACGGGCACACCTACATCGGACATCCGGTTGCTACAGCGGCTGGTTTGGCTGTCGTGTCGGCAATTCTCGATCGGGATTTACTGCCGCGCGTCCGCTCTCAGGGAAAGAAGCTGCAGAAGCGGTTGAACGAACACTTCGGTCAGCATCCTCACATCGGGGATATTCGTGGTCGGGGGCTTTTTCGTGGCATCGAGATCGTGAAAGATCGCGAAACGAAAGCGCCGTTCGACCCGGCGCTAGGTTTGGCCGGCAAGATCAAGAAAGCCGCATTTCAGGCTGGTCTCGTCTGCTATCCGATGTCAGGAACGATTGACGGTCGCATGGGAGATCACATTCTTCTCGCACCGCCCTTCATCATTGAAGATGAACAGCTTGATGAACTGATTGGCAAGCTGGACACAGCGATATCGGCGGTCATTTAGGCGTCAATACATATGGCGGGCTGGTCAGGTAAGACGCGCTGAAAGATGATATCAAACTGGTAAAGTGATGATGTGGGGGTTGAGATTTATTTCGTCTAGCATCTGCCAATCTCCCGACCTTTTGACAGTTCGGACTACTTCCCTTTACTGCTAGTTGGTGAACTAGCTCAGGCATAGAAGAATGGCGGCTCCAACTAAGCACAATGGTGATGGCGGTCGCCTCGACGATGCCGCTCGGGCCGGCTGGCTTTACTATGTCGCAGACAATACCCAAGACGAAATAGCGCGAAAGCTCGGGGTCTCGCGGCAGTCGGCGCAGCGCCTCGTATCTCTCGCGGTGTCTGAGCGCCTGATCAAGGTTCGGCTGGACCACCCGATAGCGCGCTGCATGGAACTCGCCGAGGAACTCACAAACAGATTTGGGCTCGTTCGATGCGAGATTGTCCCGACGGATCCTGAAACGCCGCATCTACTGACCGGCATTGCCATTGCCGGAGCCGCTGAGATCGAGCGCGCGCTGAGGCCCGACGAAGGGCAGATCATCGCTGTGGGCACCGGGCGGGTATTGAGAACTTGCGTCGAATACCTGCCAACCCTCAACTGTCCCCAGCACCGCATCGTTTCGTTGCTGGGCAACATGATGTCAGACGGCTCGGCCACGCCGTATAATGTTGTCATCCGGCTCGCGGATCGTGTCGGTGCTCGGCATTATCCGATGCCGCTTCCAGTTCTTGCGCGAGACGAGAAGGAGCGAGACATCCTGCACAGCCAGACACCGGTGCGGAACACTCTCGACCTCTGCGATCGTGCGACTGCGATTTTTGTAGGGATCGGAAACATGGATGAGACTGCACCGATGATAAAAGACGGGTTCATCTCCGCGTCTGAGGTTGCTGAACTCCGGGAGGCTGGCATCGTCGGTGAAATCACAAGCTGGCCTTTCGATGCTAATGGGCAGGTGATGTACCACGGGATCGGAGAACGCGTTTCTAGCTACAAGTTGAAGCCCGCAACCGACCGGCCAGTGATTGGCATTGCTTCGGGGCTGGCTAAAGTCATCGCCATTCGCGCCGCGATGACCGGACGCTTGATCAATGGGCTGATCTCGGACGAACTGACGGCGGAGAAAATTCTGGAAGATTAGTGTCTCATTCGCTTTCGAAGCCTGATCACGCCGCGACTTGCCGCAGCCCTAGGATCCGGCGCGCGTCCTGCCAAGAGGCAACCGGACGTTCGTATTTCTCGCAGAGATCAACTGCGCGCGTGACCAGCGCCGCATTCGAGGGTGCCAAGGTGTCGCTGTCCAGCCGGATATTGTCTTCAAGCCCCGTACGGGTATGGCCCCCTTGCGAGATCGACCATTCGTTGACCATGATCTGGGCTGGTCCGACGCCGGCCGCACACCAAAGCGCGTTGGGAGCCAGTCGTTTCAGCGTTTCGATGTAGAAATCGAAGATGATCTTGTCCGCCGGCATGGCATTTTTCACACCCATCACGAACTGCACGTAAAGCGGTTCCTTGATAATTCCATTCGCAGCCAAGCGTGTCGCCTGCACGATGTGGCTCAGATCAAACGCTTCAATCTCGGGCTTCACGTCGTAAGTCTTCATCTCCGAAGCCAGCCAATTCACAAGATCGGGACTGTTCTCGTAAACGCGCGTTGGAAAGTTGTTCGATCCGACCGACAAGGATGCCATGTCAGGACTGAGCGGCAGCATCCCGCCGCGTTCGTGTCCTGATCCCGACCGCCCCCCCGTCGACAGTTGTACGATCATGCCGGGACAGTGCTTTTCCAGTCCCTCTTTCAGCCGCGCGAAGCGATCCGGGTCCGAGGTGGGATTCCCTTCGTCATCGCGCACATGGCAATGCGCGATGCTCGCGCCTGCCTCGAAGGATTCCTGCGTGCTTTCGATTTGCTCGGAAATTGTTATAGGAACTGCCGGATTATCGCTTTTTTTCGGGACGGAACCCGTGATCGCCACGCAGATGATACAAGGGTCGCCCATAGTGCCTCACATATCAAAGAAGATGGTTTCGCCTTCGCCCTGAAGCCGGACATCGAACCGATAGAGTCCTTCACGCTCGGATTTGGCCAACAGCGTCGGGACGCGATTCTGGTGCTCGATCCGGCTAAGGATTGGATCGGCGGAGTTCGCATCAGCTTCGTCTGCGAAATACATTCTGGTTTGGAGACCGATGTTGATTCCGCGGGCCACGATCCAGAACGTGATGTGCGGAGCTTGCAGCCTGCCATCAATGTAGGGAACCCGCCCTGGTTTCACGGTCTCGAAAACGAACTCGCCGGAGTTCATGTCGCCCGGGCTGCGACCCCAACCGGTGAAGTTAAGGTCAGCTTTTCCTCGTGTCTCATTCGCCGAATTATAGAGTCCTTGCGCATCGGCCTGCCAGATTTCGATCATTGCGTCACGAAGTGGCGTGCCGGTGCCGTCAAACACAGCACCACGAACGGTGATTTCCTGCCCCTTGACGGACCCTGTTTTCATCGACGTGCCGAGATCCGCCGGGAATATTCCCTTTATGCCCGCAAAGTTCGGCGTGCAGCCAATGTGGACGTAGGGTCCCGCTGTCTGGCTCGGACTTTCCTTCAGGTTCGTCGGGGTCTGCACCATCAAGCACCTTCCTGTCTGTTCTCGAAGAACGTCTGGCGCCGACCGCGCAAGACAATGTCGAACTTGTAGACGCGTGCATCCATTGGGATTGTCCGGGTCATGTCGAGCGCCGCGACAAGGCTTTCGACGGCTTCCTTTGAAGTGATCGTGCCGACGATAGGGCACAGCCAGATCATCGGGTCGCCTTCAAAGTACATCTGCGTGACCAGCCGCTGGGCAAACGACGGACCCATCACCGACATATGGATGTGCGCAGGACGCCAGTCATTCGGCCCATTTGGCCACGGATAGGGCCCCGGCTGCACGGTCCGGAATTCGTACGAGCCGTCTTCGCTCGTGATCGTCCGTCCACAACCGCCGAAATTCGGATCAAGCGGGGCCAGATAGGTTTCCTTCTTGTGGCGATATCGCCCGCCGGCATTGGCTTGCCACGCTTCAATCAACACACCAGGAATGCCGCGTCCCGTTTCATCCAGAATCCGACCGTAGACAATGATCCTCGGTCCGATGGCGCTTTCGCCAGAGGCGGCGAAATTATGCAGAAGGTCGTTGTCCAGAGCGCCGAGGATGCCGTGGCCGAAGATAGGGGCGGTCTCTTCGGACAACGTCGTTGGAAACGACAATAGCGCCGCCTGTGGCGAGCGTTTTACCGACGTCTTGTATCCCGGTGTGAGTGCCGCCGGGTGCCGCGCGCGATCACGTTGGAAGAACCCGCCGGGGTCCTGTGACTTCGGGTCTGCCATCCTGTCCCCTCCGAATTCCTCATCCGTCAAACATGCCAAACATGGGCTGCAAAGCGTCAGTGATTGTCGCGCAGTCCGCCCTTTCGGGCAATGTCGCGATATGCGTCTGCGCCTTCCAGTACCATTCCCTCGGAAAACGGCCGAACTTTCTCGCGGAAGATTTCCTGCCAGGGCGACTGGCTTTCCGGCGAGAATGGACGATCCGGCAGCTTGGCGCGCCGCTCGGCAATAATTGCGTCATCTACCAGCATGTCCGCAGTGCAAGCCCTGAGATCAATGCGAACCCGGTCACCGGTTTCGACCAGCGCCAAGCCACCGCCGGCGGCTGCCTCAGGCGAGGCATTCAGAATGGACGGCGAACCGGAAGTGCCCGATTGCCGCCCATCGCCGACACACGGAAGCGAGTGAATATCCCTTTTGAGTAGATATGCAGGCGGGCGCATATTGACGACTTCAGCACCACCCGGATAGCCGATTGGACCTGCGCCGCGCATGATGAGAACGCAGTGCTCGTCGATGCCAAGGCTCTCGTCGTCGATACGTTTGTGAAAATCCTCTGGTCCGTCAAAGACGATAGCCCGTCCTTCGAAAGCCTCCGGATCGTCCGGGTTAGACAGGTAGCGGTTCCGGAATTCCGGCGAGATGACACTTGTTTTCATGATCGCGCTGTCAAAGAGATTGCCCTTGAGGTTGATGAAACCCGCTTCAGATTTCATAGGCTGCGCAACGGATTTGATGACCTCGGTATTCTCACTCCGACGTTCCGCGCAATTCTCGCCGATTGTTTTGCCGTTCACAGTCAGAGCATCGGGATGTGGCAACAAACCAGCCGCCATCAACTCGCCCACAACAGCCGGGACGCCACCCGAGCGGTGATAATCCTCGCCCAGATACTCACCGGCAGGCTGCAGGTTCACCAACAGCGGCACTTTGTGTCCCAACTCTTGCCAGTCGTCGTTATCGAGCGGCACCCCAAGATGACGGGCAATCGCATTCAGATGAATCGGGGCATTTGTCGATCCGCCAATGGCCGAGTTGATGACAATGGCGTTCTCGAAGGCGTCGCGAGTCATGATGTCGGACGGGCGACGGTCGGAATTCACCATTTCAACAATCTGCTTGCCGGTCTCATAGCTGATCTGTCCTCGTTCACGATACGGCGCGGGAATGGCGGCCGATCCGGGCAACTGCATCCCCAACGCCTCGGCCAGCGAGTTCATCGTGGTCGCGGTTCCCATCGTATTGCAATAACCGACCGATGGCGCTGACGAGGCAACAAGTTGCATGAACCCTTCGTCGTCGATTTCGCCTGCCGCCAGCATCTCGCGTGCTTGCCAAACGATCGTGCCCGACCCGGTGCGTTGACCACGGAACCAACCGTTAAGCATCGGTCCCACGCTGAGCGCAATCGCCGGAATGTTGACGGTTGCGGCAGCCATAAGAAGCGCGGGCGTGGTCTTGTCACACCCAATGTTCAGAACGACCCCGTCTATCGGATACCCGAACAGGGTTTCAACGAGCGAAAGATAGGCAAGGTTGCGATCAAGCATCGCAGTTGGCCGTTTGCCGGTTTCCTGGATCGGATGCACCGGAATTTCGATCACCGTGCCGCCGGTGGCAATTACCCCATCGCGCACGCGTTTGGTCAATTCGATGTGGTGCCGGTTGCAGGGCGAAAGATCGCTGCCGGTTTGCGCGACCCCGATGATCGGCTTGCCGGACTGAAGCTCTTCGCGTGTCAGGCCATAGTTCAAATACCGTTCCAGATAGAGCGCGGTCATTTCTTGATTGTCAGGATTGTTGAACCAGTCTTGCGAACGAAGCTTGGGTTTGGTCACTTGGGTGTCCTCGGATGGCGTTTCCACACTGGCCTAGTCGAAAGTTGCTTCGTTTTCCAGTGGCCTGAACACCTCGTTCCAAATCACTGCAGCCGACGAAAAGGCCGACGCGATCTACTGGAAAGCCCCGGTTTAAATCATTCTTCACCCCTGACTGTTACCCCATTCATCGGGTGGCGACGAAGGGTGGAGCGATGTCCGCGCAAACCAACGCGCCGATAATTATCAAGCGAAAGAAAATTATTAAGGGCGGCCACCACGGCGGCGCCTGGAAGGTGGCCTATGCCGATTTCGTAACGGCCATGATGGCATTCTTTCTGTTGATGTGGCTGCTTGGCGCAACCAATGAAAAGCAGCGCAAGGGTATCGCGGATTATTTCAATCCGACCATCCCCATCAACAAGGTCTCGGGCGGCGGCGATGGTGCCTTCGGGGGCGACAGCATATTCTCCGAGAATACCTTGGCGCACAACGGAACCGGCACGGGCGCGACGCAGGCAGATGGCGCCGATGCCGCTCAAGGCAGTGAAGACAAGCTGTCCGAGATTGCCAACATGTTGTCCGGTCAAGGTGGCGAAAGCATGGTCAGCGACCTTTTGCAGCGTCACATCCTAACGCGCGTTACCGACGAAGGACTGATCGTCGAGGTTTTCGATATTCCAGACGTGCCACTTTTTCTAAACGAGGCAGAGCCGACTGAAGCGCTTCGCGAGGTTCTCGTCGCCGTAGCTGATGTGTTCCGATTAGCCTCCAACGAGATTGCCGTGCAGGCGCATACTGCTTCGGTGCCGTTGGTACTTCGGACGAATCCGGTGTGGGAGCGTTCCGCAGCGCGGGCGTTGAGCGTCAGGCAATTGATGGTTTCGGACACCCTGCCCGAAGCCAGGTTCCAACGCGTAACCGGGTTCGCAGACCGCAGACCCGCGACCCGCGATCCATTGGCGGGCAGAAACAATCGAATTGAAATCATCCTCCTGCGGGATCGTTTCTGACAAGCGGCAAAGTTCCATAACATTTTAAGTATTAGCTGCCTGTTAAGGCAGAGCCGCTAGTGCGGTGAACGACAGGGGGTCGATGCAGCAGAAAGGTGCAGAAACATGACAATTTCATCCTCACTAAATGCAGGGGTCGCAGGTCTAGCGGCAAACGCAAGCCGGCTTGCAACAATCGCCGACAATATCGCCAACTCTGCTACCTATGGCTACAAGAGGGCCGAGGCCGACTTTTCCTCGCTCGTAATCCAAAGCGGGCAGGGTACATATTCTGCCGGCGGCGTCCGCGTGACGACCCAACGTCTGATTGACCAGCCCGGGGCGCTTGCAACTACCAGCAATGCTACCGACCTGGCGGTTCGCGGACGCGGCTTCCTACCCGTCACGACTGCCAGCTCGCTTCTCAGCAACACCGGAGATTATCCGCTGTTCCTTGCTACGACCGGTTCCTTCCGGACCGACGCGGATGGCTTTTTGCGGACCAGTTCGGGTGTAACTTTGATGGGTTGGCCGGCAGACCCCGACGGATCCATTCCGACATTTCCGCGCGATACTGGCGTTGGTCTTGTTCCGGTTCAGATCAACGTGAACCAGTTCACCTCTGAACCCACAACCCGCATTGCGCTTGGCGTCAATTTGCCCGCAACCGAAACGGAGTTTGGGGCGAGTGGTGACAATTTGGAGTTATCAGTCGAATACTTCGATAATCTCGGCACTTCGCAAAGCATAAAAATTGCCTTCGTACCAACGGTGCCAGGTGCTCCTGGCGCTTCAAACACCTGGACGATGGTGCTGTCGGACTCGGCCTCAGGTGGCGCAACAGTGGGAGAATATGCGGTTGTCTTTGACGACACGCGCGGTTCGGGCGGAACCATCTCGTCGGTGACGACTACCAGTGGCGGTGCCTACGACCCCGCAACTGGCGATTTCAGCGTCAACGTCGCGGGTGGACCCATCGACATCAACATCGGTGCTGTTGGAACCGGGACCGGCCTTACTCAGCTATCTGATAATTTCGCGCCGACTTCTATCTCGAAAGACGGTTCTCCGGTCGGCAACCTGATCTCGGTCGAAGTGGACGAAAACGGCTTTGTTCGCGCAAACTTCGACATCGGGATCACCAGAACGATCTATCAAATCCCGCTTATCGACCTCCCGCATCCGAACGGGTTGATCGCGCAGGACAACCAGACTTACCGAACTTCGAACGAAAGCGGCAGCTTCTTTCTGTGGGATGCCGCAGACGGCCCGACCGGTGATATCGTCGGCTACGCACTTGAAGAAAGTGCGACAGATGTTGCCGGGGAGCTAACCCAGTTAATTCAAACCCAGCGCGCATACTCATCGAACGCGAAAGTGATTCAGACTGTGGATGAAATGCTTCAGGAAACCACCAACATCAAGCGATAGGAAAGGTTGAGCTGAAATGAGCATTGCGGCGTCGCTTTCGAACGCGCTTAGCGGACTGACGGCGGCCTCCCGTGCCGCGCAACTCGTCAGTTCGAACGTCGCGAATTCAATGACCGAGGGCTACGCCCGCCGCGAACTCGATCTGAGCGCGCGTTCCGCATGTGCCGGCGGCGGCGTTCAGATCGACGGAATTAACCGCGTTGTCGACGAAACGATCCTGCGCGACCGGCGTCTTGCTGACGCGTCGCTTGGGCAAGCGAAAGCCGAAGCCGACTTTCATAGCGATCTTTTGGGGCTTCTCGGCGAGCCCAACGATCCATCCAGTTTGACGGCTCGTGTCGCAAATCTTGAATCGGCGCTCATCGAGGCATCATCCCGACCGGATTCCGACGTACGCCTGTCGGCGGTTCTGGATACCGCGCAGGATCTGGTCTCGGGTCTGAACAACGCATCGGATGGAATTCAACGCCTCAGGCAGGATGCCGACGCAAGTATCGCTTCCGAAGTCACCCGGCTGAACAATACGCTGGAACAAATTTCAGACGTCACAGCCCTCATTCAGCGCAGCAAGGCTTCGGGGCAGGACTTTCCCGGACTTCTTGATCAACGCCAGTCGCTTATTGACGAAATCGCATCAATCGTTCCGATCCGGCAGATCACGCGGCAAAACGATGGCGTTGCGCTTTATACGGCAAACGGCGCATTGTTGCTGGATATCGAGCCGGCAAAATTCGCCTTCTCGACGACGTCGCCGATAACCGCTGACATGACTCAGGAGTCAGGCGCTTTATCCCAGTTGACGCTGAACGGACAACCTGTCCGCACCACAGGGGAAAATGGACCGATTGCAGGGGGTAGACTGGCGGGGCTTTTCGCAGTCCGCGATGAACTGTCAGTTTCGGCGCAAGGCGGGCTAGACGCCCTGAGCGCCGATCTCGTGGCAAGATTTGAGAACCCCGCTATCGACGCGACCCGTGCCGTAGACGACCCTGGCTTATTTACGGACAACGGCGCCCTTTATGACGCCTCCACAATTATCGGACTGTCCTCACGTCTGAGCGTCAATTCATTGGTGAAACCTGCAGAAGGCGGGGGTCTTTGGCGACTGCGCGATGGCTTAGGCGCCAGCGCGCCCGGTCCCGTCGGTGACGCTGCATTGCTCGCTCAACTGTCGGATGCGCTAGCGGAATTTCGTACTCCGGTCGCTGGCGGGTACGGGGGCGCGGCAAGAGATTTCTCATCATTGGCAGCCGCGCTGACTTCGCGCGTTGGCGAGTCGATGGTCACAGGAGAACGTGAAATCGCATTCTCCCAAACGCGCCGGGATACGCTTCGCGATTCCGAGCTTTCGAATGGCGTCGATACCGACCAGGAAATGCAGAAACTACTGCTCATCGAACAGGCCTACGCTGCCAATGCCAGGGTCATACAGACAGTTGATCGGCTTATTCAGAACCTTCTGGAGATCTGAGACATGACAGTGACCTCGATAGGTGACCTCGCACAAAGTTTCCGACTACGACATGATAACTCCCGACTTATGGGCGAGCTATCTCGCTTGTCGGGGGAGCTATCGTCGGGGATCGCATCCAATTTACCACAACATCTGAATGGCGATTTCCTATCCTTCACCGGGTTTGAAAGGGGACTGAAACGCGCGGAAAGTTACCTGACCGCGATAGGCGAAAAAAAGATGGAGGTTGATGCCGCTCAATCTGCCTTGTCCGCGATTCAGAGCCTAGCGCAGGAAATCTCGGGAACACTGCTGACGGTTCCGGATACCGCGGCCGCGACGTTGGTGGACGCAGCCACGCGGGACGCGTCGGGACGGTTTTCCGCGGTTCTAGGAACACTCAATACTCAGGTTGGCGGGCGATCGCTGTTTGCTGGTGTGGGCACGGACGGACAAGCTGTATCCGACAGTCAGACGATCCTGTCTGCGCTTGAATTGGCAATAGCCTCGGCTGGTGCCGCAACCGCCGTTGAAGTCGAAGCGGTCGTTGCCGTGTGGTTTGGCCCAGGCGGCGACTTCGATACATTGGGCTATGTTGGTGCACCCTTTTCCGGGACCGCGACGGGCATTGCTGAGGGCCAATCGCTTGAACCGCTCCCGCGCGCTGACGACCCACGGCTTCGCGCGGTTCTTTCAGGTCTGGCCCTCGGAGCCCTGTTGGATAGGGGCACCTTGCA
>JBBKWG010000116.1:0-2572 GCA_037968835.1 Paracoccaceae bacterium | reverse complement strand
TGATACCGACGCGATACCGAAACCGATTTTCACGCCCCGTTCAGTCATGCGCCACCCCCAGATAAGCGTCGATGACTTCCTGGTTGTTGCGCACTTCATGGGGCGTGCCGTCGCCGATCTTGCGCCCGTAATCCATCACCACCACCCGATCCGAGATGTCCATGACAACGCCCATGTCATGCTCGATCAGCGCGATGGTCGTTCCGAATTCATCATTCGTATCAAGGATATAGCGGGACATGTCCTCTTTCTCCTCGACGTTCATTCCGGCCATCGGTTCGTCCAGCAGCAACAGCAACGGTTCGGCGGCCAGCGCGCGCGCCAGTTCGACGCGTTTCTTCAGGCCATAAGGCAGACGACCGACGGGCGTTTTGCGGATGTGCTGGATCTCTAGAAAGTCGATGATTTTCTCAACGATTTCACGATTCTCGACCTCCTCCGCCTCGGCTTTGCCCTTCCAGATCGCCTGCGCCAGAAGTCCGGTTTTCATGTGAGTGAGACGCCCGGTCATGATGTTGTCGAGCACCGACATTCCATCGAACAGCGCGATGTTCTGGAACGTGCGTGCAATCCCGAGACCGGCGATTTCAAACGGTTTCATCGGTGGACGCTTCTCGCCGCGAAACCAGACTTCGCCCTGCTGGGGGTGATAGAAGCCGTTGATTACATTCAACATCGACGACTTGCCCGCGCCGTTCGGTCCGATGATGGCGCGGATTTCGCCCTCGTGGATGTCGAACGAAATGTCCTTGATCGCCTCGACACCGCCGAACCGGAGCGTGATATTCCGCATCTCCATCAGCACGCCGCCGATCTTGCGACCGTCTTCGGTTGTGTAATTGCCGGACATTGCGTTCATGCGGGCACCGGCGGCAACTTGTCCGCGAAAAGAAATGCGGCCGCCCCAATCCCGGCCAGCATACCGACAAACCAGATCAGCATCGCCCTGAGCCGAACACTGGATTCGTGGTTATAAAAAAGGAAAAGCGGCGCGATACCGATGGCCAGAAGCGGACCGCTTACAAGCGCGCGGTTTTCGACGACCAGATCGGGGTTGTGAAAGAAATACGCGAACGCCCAGAAGAACAGAATTGCCGGAATAAAGAACAAAACTATCTTCATTCCGCTGCCTCCAGCGTTTTCGCCGTTATCGCCACGACCTTCGCGTCGCGGATCGCAAGCGTCGCCTTGATCGAGCCTTTGCGCCCATCCTCATACGTCACTTCTGTCTCGGTAAAGACGCTGTCTGACCCGTCGTAGAGTGCGTTAATCAGATCTTCGAACTTTTGCCCGATGATGTTCCGGCGGACTTTGCGCGTTCGCGTCAACTCGCCGTCGTCGGCATCAAGTTCCTTGTGAAGGACAAGGAAACGGTGGATTTGGCAGCCCGACAGCATATCGTCGGTGGCAAGGCTGCGGTTTACCTCCTCGATATGCGACTGGATCGTGTCGAGCACTTGCTGATGGCCGGCAAGTTCCTGATAGGATCCATAGGCGATATTGTTGCGCTCTGCCCAGTTTCCGACTGCGGACAGGTCGATGTTGATGAAGGCGGTGCAGTAGTCGCGGTCCGCTCCGTGAACCACGGCTTCAAGGATGTTGGGGTAGAATTTCAGTTTGTTTTCAACGTACTTAGGCGCGAACAATGCCCCATTCGCCATCTTGCCGACATCCTTGGCGCGGTCGATGATGCGAAGGTGTCCGGTGCCTTCCTCGATGAAGCCGGCATCGCCGGTTGCGACCCAGCCGTCGGCATCCTTGGTCGAGGCGGTGCTTTCGGCGTTCTTGTAGTATTCAACGAACGTACCGGGCGAGCGGTAGAAGACTTCGCCGTTCTCGGCGATGCGGATTTCGACCCCCGGCGAGGGAATGCCGACCGTGTCCGAGCGGACTTCGTTGTCGGGTTGTTGGGTGATGAACACGCTGGCTTCGGTCTGGCCGTAGAGCTGTTTGAGATTAATCCCGAGACCGCGATAAAAGTCGAAGATCTCCGGTCCGATCGCCTCGCCCGCGGTATAACCAACGCGCACGCGGCTGAGGCCAAGCGTGTTCTTCAGGGGGCCGTAAACGAAGTATTCCCCAAGCCGGTATTGCAGGCGGTCCATGAAATCGACGGGTTTGCCGTCAAGAATGAGCGGACCGACCTTGCGGGCGTGCGCCATGAAGCGGTCGAACAGCCACTTCTTGAACCGGCCGGCATCCTCTATCCGGATCATCACCGAGGTCAGCTGGTTCTCGAAGACGCGGGGCGGTGCGAAATAATAAGTCGGCCCGATCTCGCGCAGGTCAGTCATCATCGTTTCCGGGCTTTCAGGGCAGTTCACGCAAAACCCGGTCCAATAGGCCTGACCGATGGAAAAGATAAAATCGCCGACCCACGCCATCGGCAGATAGGCCAGCACTTCGTCGCCGGGATTAAGGTGATCGAATTCGGCGGAGTTTTTCGAAGTCTCGATGATATTACGGTTGGACAGCACCACACCCTTGGGTCGCCCGGTCGTCCCGGAAGTATAGAGCATGACGCAGGTGTCGTCCCAGCCAAGTGCCGCGCAGCGCCGGGTCAGTTCGGATT
>JBBKWG010000115.1:0-4557 GCA_037968835.1 Paracoccaceae bacterium | reverse complement strand
ACCTGGAACTGGCCATAGTTGTACATGCCCTCGGCAATCTCGTCGGACAGGCGCACGCCCATTCCGTGAACACGCACTGGTTTACCATCGGTGATCTGGCACATCACATCGACGTAATGCACGCCGCAGTCGACAATGGGCGAAGTGGTCTGCATCAGCGCCTTGTGAGTTTCCCAGGTTTCTCCGTTCGATTGCTGGTTGAGGTTCATTCGAAACACATACGGTCCGCCGAGTTCTCGCGCTTCGGCGATCAGCCTTTGCCAGGACGGGTGATGGCGCAGGATATAGCCGACGACCAGTTTGCGCCCCGTCTGTCGCGCGGTGGCGACGACACGCTCCGCATCCTCGACCGTCGTTGCCAGAGGCTTTTCAATAAAGACATCCGCCCCGGCTTGCATTGCCGCGATGGCGTATTCGGCGTGGCTGTCGGAGTAGGTGGCGATGCAGACCAGATCGGGGTTGGTTGCCATCCCAAGCTCAAACGTGGTGAATCGCGGATATCCCAGCAAAGCCTCGGGTAGATCGACGGGCGAACGATTGACCAGCCCGACAATCTCGGCCGCTGGATGGGCGTGATAAGCCAGCGCGTGCGCGCGACCCATGTTGCCCAGACCCACAACAAGCACCCTCATTTCACGGCCCCCGATGTGATGCCGCGAATTAGCTGGCGCGAGAAGATCACGTACAGGACCATGACCGGCAGTATCGCCAGCGACAGCGCGGACAACACGGCGTTCCAGTCGGTGACGAACTGGCCGATGAACACCTGACTGCCCAGTGTCAGCGTCTTGACCTCTTCGGCGGGGGCCAGGATCAGCGGGAACCACAGGTCGTTCCAGATCGGGATCATGTTGAACACCGCGACCGTGGCCATGGCCGGGCGCACAAGCGGCAAAACCAGCCGAAAGAATATGCGGTATTCGCTCAAGCCGTCGATACGGCCGGCGTTCTTCAGGTCGTCGCTGACCTGGCGCATGAACTCGGACAAGATGAACACGGCGAGCGGCAAGCCCTGCGCGGTATAGACCAAAATCAGCGCCCAAAGCGTGTTCACCAGTCCGGTCTGCACCATCATCTCGAGAATGGCGACCGTGCCGATCCGGATCGGGATCATGATGCCAAGCGCCAGATACAATCCCATCATCGTGTTGCCCTTGAACCGGTACTCTGCCAACGCAAAGGCCGCCATGGCACCGAATAAAAGTATGAAAAACAACGACGCGACCGTCACGATCATCGAGTTCTGGAAGTAGAGAAAGAAGTCCCCCTGCTTCATCACGGTCTCATACCCGATCAGCGAAAAACTTTCAGCGTCGGGCAGAGCCAGCGGTTCACGAAAGATAGCGCTGCGCGTCTTGAAGCTGTTGATGACGATCACGAAGACCGGGAACAGTGCGATCAGTGTGTAAAGGATCAGCGCCGCATGGGCGGCCGCGATATTCAGGCGGTTCGAGCGGGCGGCGTTCATCGGCTATCTCCCTTAGAATTGATAGCGGCGCATGCGCGACTGGATTCCGAACAGATACAGGCAGACACCGATCAGGATGATCGCGAACATCGCGGACGCGATAGTCGACCCCATGTGTGGGTCACCCAGTTGCAACTGAAACCCGAAAAAGGTTCGATACATGAAGGTACCGAGGATGTCGGTCGAAAAGTCTGGCCCGGCGAGCGCGCCCTGAGCGGCGTAGATCAAGTCGAACGCATTGAAGTTTGCCACGAAGGTAAGGATGGAAATAATGCCGATCGACGGCAGGATCAGCGGCAGCTTGATTTTCCAGAACGCTGAAAGGCCGGTTATGCCGTCGACCTCCGCCGCTTCCAGGATCTCGTCGGGGATGGACAGTAGCGCCGCATAGATCAGCATCATCGGGATGCCGATGAATTGCCAGACCGACACCAGCGACAGGGTAGTCAGCGCATATTCGGCCTTACCCAGCCACGGCGCGTAAAGCGACTTCAGCCCAACCGCATCCAGCATGCCGGGCGCGATGCCCCAAATCGGCGACAGGATCAACTTCCAAGCAAAGCCGACGATCACGAAGGAAAGGATTGTCGGAATGAAAATCGCGGTTCGATAAAAAGCGGCGAAACGCAGCTTTGGATGGCTCAGGATTGCGGCAAGCGCGATACCGATGGGGTTCTGAACCAGCATGTGGATGACGAAGAACCAGAAATTGTTGCCAAGTGCGTTCCAGAACTGGTTCGACCACACCGCGTCACCGAACAACTTGCGAAAGTTCTGAAGGCCGACGAAGACACGGGTCTGATCGACCTCGGTGAACAGCGACAGCCGCAATGTGTTGAACAGCGGATAGATCATGACCGCCGTGTAGACCAGCAATGCAGGAGTCAGAAACACAAGGATATGCCAGCGGATGCGTGGTTTTTCCATCGAGATCGTCCTTCTTTGCGGGGTCATCTGATCGAGGCCCATTCGGAACGCGCCCTGAAGTGCCTTGCAAAAGGTCCGTCGAGGTAGTTAACCCCGCGCATCATCGGGAGCGTCGACGCGCGGGGCAGTGGACGAGTTATTGCTGGGGTGCGTACCAGGTAGCCAGGCCCTTTTGCAGACGCTCGCCTGCGGCTTCCGGGGTTTCTTCGCCCTTGATCACGGCAACCGAGGCATTCCATGTGTCGTTTTCCAGGTTCGGAGTGCCGCGCGACAGGATCTGATAGGTAGAGCGGATCGAGCTCTCGCATTCTCCACGCCACGAGATGAACTCTTGCGCCAGAGGATCCTCCAAAGTGACCGGTGCCGACGACAGCGGGAAGAAACCCGGCAGAGCGTTGGCGAAGATCGTCGCGAATTCCGACGAGCCGACCCAGTTCAGGAAAGTCTTGGCTTCCTCGGGATGTTCGGTCTTGGCGTTCATTCCGATGCCAATATCGGTGTGATCCGAAATATAGCAGGTGTCGCCCGCATTCTGGACCGGCGGATAAAACGCGCCCATCTCGAATTCGGCCAGCCCGTTGAAGCCCGAAATCTCCCACGATCCGGAGGGGTAGATTGCCGCGCGGCCCAAAGTGAAGATGTTCTGGCTGTCGGGATAGGTTTGCGCCTCGTATCCATCGCCCAGGTAGTCACCCCACTTGGCAAGCTGGCGGAACGGGGCGACCCAGGTCTCGTCGGTCAACTTTTGTTCGCCGGCGATCAGGGCGTTGCGGCCTTCTTCGCCTTTCCAGTAGTTCGGACCGATGTTGTTGTATCCCATGGTGGCCGCTTCCCACTGGTCATTGGTGCCCATGGCCATCGGAATATAGGTGCCGTCTTCCTTGATCTTGTCGAGCGCGGCAAAGAATTCTGCTTCGGTTTTGGGCTCTTCAATACCCAGTTCGTCGAACGCGTCCTTGTTGTAGATGAAGCCGTGAATCAC
Source organism: Paracoccaceae bacterium (assembly GCA_037968835.1). GTDB lineage: Bacteria > Pseudomonadota > Alphaproteobacteria > Rhodobacterales > Rhodobacteraceae > JBBKWG01. The sequence continues at coordinate 1,180 of JBBKWG010000115.1, read as the reverse complement.
CGAAGCCATCGGCACGCAAAATGTGGCGCTGCCGTCGTCGGTCGACCAGCCCGACTTCGCCACGTCCGAAAAGTTGGACATGCCTTCGAGGTCGCTAAGATTAGCGAGGTGGCCAGCGTCGTACAGCGCCAGTGAGGCATCGAACGGTCGGCAGGTGATGATGTCGCCGGCCGAACCCGCATCAAGTTTCGAGTTCAGCACCGCGTTGTATTCCGCCGGAGCGGAAGGCGTGAAGTTCAGCTTGATACCAGGATGCGCGGCTTCGAATGCGGGAATGATCTTGTGCTGCCAGATAGCCAGATCGTCATTGCGCCAGCTTTCAATGGTTAGCGTCACGTCTTGTGCCAGCGCGGCCGTACCAGTCAGCAGGGTTGTGGCCAGCAGCAGCGTGGCGAGGTTTCGTTTAGTCATTTTCGTCTCCCTGTTTTGTTTAAGTCGTAGGTAAAAACTATGTTCTTTCCGCCAAGGCGTCGAGACAAGGTCGCAAGTGGCCGTCGTGCTCTTTCAGCAGCTGCTCGGCGATTTCATGCGGCGCATTCGCGGCGAGGAGGACGGCAAGTTTTGTATTGTCGCCCGCGGCACGCAGCGCATCGGCGGCCGCCTCGGCACTGACGCCGGCGGATTTGGCGACGATTTGTCGAGCGCGCGTCCGCAATTTTGCATTGTCGGCCTTCAGGTTGACCATCATTCCGTCATGGATGTGGCCCAACAGGATACCGGCTAGCGTGGAAATCGTGTTCAACGCGATCTTCTGCGCAGTACCCGCGCCAAGCCGTGTAGACCCTGCCAACATCTCTGGCGGCGTTTGCAGCACGACCGCGATATCTGCGAGATCGTGCAAGGGTGTGCCCGGGTTGTTGGCAATCGCCACGACCCGGATACCGCTTTTTCGCGCCTGTCGGGCCACTTCGAGCGTATAAGCCGTCGTACCACTTGCGCTGAGCGCGATTACAACGTCGTTCGCGCCCAGCAATTCGACGATCGCTGAAGCCTGCGAACTATCGTCTTCGGTGTCGCCCGGCATCCTGCCATCCACCGGCACCCCGCCCGCCATGAAGATGCGGATGCGGTCCTGCGCAATACCGAATGTTCCGGGCAGTTCCGACCCGTCCGACAGCGCCATCAAAGCTGAACTGCCCGCCGCGACATAGTTCAAAGCGCCGCCCGACCGCAGCGCCGC
>JBBKWG010000114.1:0-5179 GCA_037968835.1 Paracoccaceae bacterium | reverse complement strand
CAATCCTCGTTGATGACGGGCGCATCCGGAGACGAATTATCTTGCTCAATCAAAATGGGTTACTACGGTCGTCAGATGTACCTCTAGTGTGCGTGCCATCGCAGAAGCTGTACAACCTTCAAACTTGGCATCACTCTGTACCGCCGCGTGACCACTCCGCGCCCAACGGCGACCGGCGCCCAGGGCTCGTCTCCATTTCAGGTACGAACCAAAGGTGCGGGATGTCTCAGTCAATGAAACGTCCCGGCGGAGCGAGGCGGGTTGCTCCATCGGGGATAACACCACGGAAATGTTCCAACCTGAGAAAGTTCCGACCTTATTCTAGTCGAATTAATGCGAATTCCGAACAGGGCATGACGCTGGGCTCAACGCAATGGGATGCCGAGCCATCGACGAAATGTTTGTAGGTGAGACGCCGTTGCTTTGCGCTGATTGTTCAGAAAAGGTAGTCGAGGATACGGTAAACCATCGCCGGGTAAAGGTGGGGTGAGGGCAGCCGAGCCATTGACGGACCCAGCAAGTACTCATAGACAGGTACGCAGTTTGGCCGCGAAAAGTACACACAGGGCCAGACGACGTGGACGAGAGTTGCGGCCTAAACGCTTGAAATATAAAGGCAAAAGGTGATTTCCTTGGGTGGTTTGAATTCTTCCCCAAGGCCTACCGCCGGAGCCAGTTTTCTCGATAATTTTCCGCTGTAAATGGCGCCTCTCCGCTGCGGTGGGCGTTTAGCAGAAACGGTTGACGAGGGTTTCCAGACGCTCTTGTTGGCCTGATTTCGGCTGAGGGTCGATGGCTTCGTCCAGCACGCGCTTTTCGCATTGCTCCAGCGTCCCGTCGGACAGCATGAATTTGGCGGCTTTGGTGTCCCAACTGGCATAGCGCGCGGTGCGGCGGTGTTCGAGCGTGCCGTCCTCAAGCATCGCGGCGGCGCCTTTCAGTGCGGCGGCGCAGACATCCATCGCGCCGACATGGGCGAGGATCAGGTCTTCGGGATCAAGCGACTGGCGGCGCAGCTTGGCGTCGAAATTCGTCCCGCCGGTGGTGAACCCGCCGGATTTCAGGATTTCGTAATAGGCCAGCATCACCTCGGGGCCGTTGTTGGGGAACTGATCGGTGTCCCAGCCCGACTGGTAATCGTTGCGGTTCATGTCGATCGAGCCGAGGATTCCGAGCGAGGTGGCAAGCGCGATTTCATGCTCGAACGAGTGGCCGGCAAGAATGGCGTGGCCCTGCTCGAGATTCACCTTCACCTCGTTCTCCAGCCCGAAATCCTTGAGGAACCCGTAGACCGTTGCGACGTCGTAATCGTACTGGTGCTTTGACGGCTCCTGCGGTTTCGGCTCGATCAGGATCGCGCCCGTGAAGCCGATGCGACGGGCATACTCCACGACCATCGACAGGAAACGGCCGGCCTGCTGGCGTTCGCGTTTGAGGTCGGTGTTCAGAAGCGTCTCATAGCCCTCGCGCCCACCCCAGAGGACGTAGTTTTCACCGCCGAGCCTGTGCGTCGCATCAATGCAGGTTTTGACGGTCGCGGCGGCATAGGCGAACACGTCCGGATCGGGGTTCGTCGCCGCGCCGGCCATGTAGCGGCGGTGTGTGAACAGGTTGGCGGTTCCCCAGAGGAGTTTGGTCCCGGAGGTCTCCATTTTTTGCCCGAAGTAGTCGACGATCTCGTCCAGCCGCGCGGTGCTTTCGGCAAAGCTGGCGCCTTCGGGGCGGACATCGGCGTCGTGAAAGCAGAAATAGGGCTGTCCGAGCAGATCGAACATTTCGAACGCAACGTCGGCTTTGAGTTTCGCAAGCTCCATCGTGTCGCCGAACCACGGCCGCTCGAACGTCTGGCCGCCAAAGGGGTCGCCGCCGGGCCACGCGAAGCTGTGCCAATAGGCGACGGCGAAGCGCAGGTGGTCTTCCATCCGCTTGCCCAGCACGATCTCTTCGGGGTCGTAGTGGCGGAACGCGAATTCGTTTGTGGTGTCGGCGCCCTCGAAGCGGATTTTCGGGATGTCGCGGAAGAAATCGGTCATGTGAACTCCTTCAAGAACGCGGACGCGGTCTTGTATCGCTGATGGGCTTCAAGAAATGCGTCACGCAGGTCCGGCCTCGGCTCCAGTGTCCGGGCAATCGCCGGGGGTGTCGCCAGCGACGTGTCGCCGGTCGCCGCCATCATTCCAAGCCGCGCCGCACCGAATGCAGCCCCGAAATCGCCCGAGACGGGCACGGAAATCGGCAGGTCGAGCGCCGTGGCAATCGCGCCGAGCCAATAGTCCGACTTGCTGCCACCGCCGACCGCGACGCAGGTCGTGATCATGGTGCCGGTCGCGGCCAGCGCATCGCGACTGTCGGCAAGCGCGAATGTGACGCCTTCTAGGATCGCGCGCACCGCGACGGCCTTGTCGGTTGCGTGCTCCAGTCCAAGGAACGCGCCGCGCACGGTTGCGCTGTTGAGTGGCGTCCGTTCGCCGCCGAGGTAGGGCATGAACAGCGTCTTGCCGGGGGCCTGAAGCGGGCCGAGGTCCGCGGTCAGGTGTGCGGCATCCTCGCCGACAAGACCGGCGAACCAGTTGAGCGCATCGGTGGCCGACAGGATCACGCCCATCTGGTGCCAGGCCCCCGGCACCGCGTGACAGAAGGTGTGGACGGCGGTTGCGGGATCGGGGCGATAGCCGTCGTTGGCCACGAACAGGACGCCCGACGTCCCGAGCGACACGAACGACTGCCCGGCGGACACAACGCCCATCCCGATGGCGGACGCGGCGTTGTCACCGCCGCCGCCGGCAACGACGCAGGACGGCTTCAGACCGAAATGCGCGCAATGGGTCTCGCGGACGGTTCCCGACACCTCCGAGCCCTCGACAAGACGCGGCATCGCCTCCCGGCCAAGCCCGGTGCGTTCAAGAAGTGCATCGCTCCAGTCGCGCGCACCGGTTTCAAGCCAGCTTGTCCCGGCCGCATCCGACATCTCGGCGACATGCTCGCCGGTCAGCCAGAGCCGCAGGTAGTCCTTGGGCAGCAAGACCCGCGCGATCTGAGCGAAGATGGCGGGTTCGTTGTTCTTCACCCACGCGACCTTGGGCGCGGTGAAGCCGGGAAAGACGATATTGCCGGTGATCTCGCGCCAGATCGGATCGGCGTCCATTTCGGCGGCCTCGGCAAACGAGCGCGTGTCGTTCCACAGGATGCAAGGGCGCAGCACCTCGTCGGCGCGGTCCAGAAGCGTCGCGCCGTGCATGTGACCCGAAAGGCCGATTGCCTCGACATCCGCCAGTCCGACATCCGCCGCGAGCCTCGCCAACACGGTCTCGGCAGCGGCGATCCAGTCGGCAGGGTTCTGTTCGGACCAGCCGTCGTGGGGTCGTGACACCGAGAGCGGCGCGGTGGCGTCCGCGATAACGCGCTGGTCCCGGTCGATCAACAGTCCCTTCAGGCCCGACGTGCCAAGGTCAAGTCCAAGATACATTACGCGGCCAGATGTTCGGGTTTCTTGCCCGCGATGATCATCGCAAGAATGTCGTCCTCGCTGACTTCATCGACCTTGACCACGCCGACAAGTGCGCCGTTCTTCATCACCGCCGCACGGTCGCAGAGATTTTTGACCTGATGCACGTCGTGGTCGATCAGGAAAATCCCCAGTCCGGAACGCTTGAGTTCGTCGATAAGTTCGGCCACCATCTGGGTTTCCTGCGGGCCGAGCGCGGCTGTCGGTTCGTCCATGATCAGAATCTTGGCGTTGAAATAGACGGCACGCGCGATCGCCACCGACTGTCGCTGACCACCTGACAGCGCCGAAACGGGCGCCGAGAATTTCTGGAAGTTCGGGTTAAGCCGGCCCATGATCTTGCGGGTTTCAGCCTCCATCGAAGCGTCGTCCACCAGCCCCATCGGCGTTGTCAGTTCGCGACCCAGAAAGAGGTTGGACGCGGCATCGAGGTTATCGGCCAGCGCCAGCGTCTGATAAATCGTCTCGATGTTATAGGTGCGCGCATCGCGGGGGTTGTTGATCGTCGCCCTTTCGCCGTTCACGTAGATCTCGCCGGAATCGGCTTTGTAAGCCCCCGACAGGCATTTGATCAGCGTCGACTTGCCCGCGCCGTTGTGGCCAAGCAGTCCGACGACCTCGCCGGGGTAGAGATCAATGCTGACGTGATCGACGGCCTTGATGCCGCCGAACGCAATCGACATGTCCTTCAGTTCGACGAGCGGTGTTCCTGTATTCACGGTCATGTCGCGCTCCTTACTTGGAATTGCGGCGGTAAAGGATGTCGAGCCAGACGGCCAACACAAGGACGGAGCCGACTACGACCTGCTGGATCGCGGCGTCAAAGCCGATCAGGACCATGCCGGTCTGAAGGCTTTGCATCACGAGCGCGCCAAGGATCGCGCCATAGATCGTGCCGACACCACCGGCCAGCGACGTGCCGCCGATCACGGCGGCGGCGATGACGTATAGCTCGTCAAGGGTGCCAAGCGCATTCGTGGCCGAGTTCAGACGGGCCGAGGCGACGACCGACGACAGGCCCGCGAGAAAGCCCATCAGCGAGAAGATCTTGACCTTCATCATCCGGGTGTTGATGCCCGCGAGTTCCGCTGCTTCGGGGTTGCCGCCGATGGCGAAGACGTAGCGCCCGAACCGGGTGCGATTCATCAACACCGTCATTATGATGCCGACGCCGATCAGGATCAGCACCGGGATCGCGAAACCGTGCGAGATGAACAGTCCCTCGTCGGGAACGATGATATTGTTGGCTTCGGCATACTGACGCACGATTCCGCGCGGCCAGGGGTAGGAATTGACAAGAAGCACCGCGCCAATTGCGACGGCACAACCGACCGCGCCAAGGAACGTATCGGCCCAGACCGGACGCAGCGGGAATTTGAACCGGATCCGTTGGCGACGGCCATGCAGGACCAGGAAAATGATGCCGATGCATGCCAGTATGCCGACGATCCAGCTTCCGGTCGCTCCAATCGCGCCGTAAGGACCACCGCCGAGCAGCGCGAAGGTCGGATCAACGGGCGAAATTGTCTCGCCCCGCGCGATCAGGAACGCAGCGCCGCGCCAGACCAGTAGGCCGCCCAGCGTCACGATGAACGCCGGGATCGCGAGATAGGCGATCAAGAAGCCCTGGATCGCGCCGACGATGGCACCGGTCGTGACCCCTGCAATGACCGC
>JBBKWG010000113.1:0-45308 GCA_037968835.1 Paracoccaceae bacterium | reverse complement strand
TCGAGACGCGTGAAGAGTTCGGCAAAGCGTTTCATCGAACCCACGCCGCCGGGGAAGTGGCTTGACTGAGGCACGCAAAACCGCCCCTCGGTTCGGGGGCGGTTCGGTTTGGTTTGGGGCACGATGAGCGCATAGAAAGGTTGTAGCGTGCAATGCGCGTCCGTCACATCATCGCGTTCCGGCGTTCCAGCGACATCCGCCGCAGTTCGGTGCCGGCGTCAGCCCAGAATGGCAGACGAGATGCTTGTTCCACTTCCCAGCGGGTGACGCCGATGTCCTTCAACATGTGATCGTCCAGATCGAGCAGGCGCAGGAATCCCTTGCGCTTGCGCCGCAGTCCGATGCGTTCGGCAAGACGATTTGACAGGTCCGCAATCGGATGGCCGACGGGGGGGCTGAGGGTTTGGCTATTCATGGTGTGTCTCCTTTTCGAGTTTTTGGCAGAGACGTCGCGACGGCCTCGAAGATCAACATGAGCTCTGGACATACATCAATCAAACGAATAGATTTGAATGCATCTGTCAGAAATTATCATTCACGGTGATGCTATGAATGCCCCACGCACCCCGACTATTCCGCTTTTGGATCTCGACCTGCTGCGCACCCTCGTCGCCATTGCCGAAACCGGCAGCTTCTCGACTGCGGCCGCGGCGGTCTATCGAACCCCATCGGCGATTTCGATGCAGGTAAAGAAGATCGAGGAGCTTCTTGGCCGCCCGGTTTTCGTGCGCGACAGCCGGTCGGTCACGCTGACCGCCGATGGCGCATTCCTTCTGGAACACGCGCGTCGGATGCTGGCGTTGAACCGCGACGCCATTGCCCGCTTTGTGCAGCCCGATGTCGAGGGAGTGGTCCGGCTGGGCGCGCCAGATGACGCCGCCGAACGGTTCCTGCCCATCATGCTGCGCCGCTTCGCGGAATCGCATCCCTGCGTCACCGTCAATGTCGTCGTCGATGATTCGTCGCGAATGCTTGCCTCGCTGAAGGACGGGAGCCTCGATCTGACGCTTATCACTTGCGAGTCGGGATTCGAGGGCGATCAAATCGCCGAGGTCGTTTTTCGCGAGCAACTGGTCTGGGCTGCACGGAGAGGCGGGGTCGCGATTGAAAAATCACCGCTTCCCGTCAGTGTCTGGGAAGAAGGTTGCGTCTGGCGCAAAGCCGGACTGGATGGGCTGAACCAACAGGCGCGCGATTGGCGGATTGCGTTTCAAAGCGCACACATCTCTGGTCAACGCGCGGCCATCCTCGCGGACCTTGCGGTGGCTCCGATACCGGTGTCGTCGCTTGGCGGCGAAATCGTCGAAGCGCCCGCGCGCTATAATCTGCCGAAGCTCCCCAAATACGCATTGGGACTGGCCGTTGCAGTCGACCCCAGCGACGCCGTTCTGGCAGCGGCGGATCACATAAGGGCCAGTTTCAGCCAGGACCGCTGAGGGTTCAGATCCCGATGAACGGCTGTGCAAGCCTTGGGATCAGGCCGCGGAATTTCAGCGGTGCATCGGTTGCCGCCAGACAGATGCAGTCGCCGCCCGCCTCGGCTGTCGGGGTGTGATGCATATCCTCGTCGGCAATTTCGATGTCGCCGCGCGCGAACCGTTCGTCCTCGTCGCGAAACGCACCTTTCAGAACCAACGTCAGCTCGGTTCCCCGGTGTCCGTGATCGGGCATGGCCGCGCCGGCGGGAATCGACAAGAGCCTGACAGTCGCGTCGGACGATGTTTTCAGAACCGCCTGCTTCACGCCGCCACCGACCGCGCGCCATCGCACAGTCTCCAGATCGCCGCCGACATAGGATTGCAGCGGAGTCGGGAATACCGCGCCGAGTTTGCGCGCCACTTTCGGCTCCGATCCGGCGTTTGCGCTTTCGATGCGCGCGAGGGTCGCCGTCAATGCTGCGGCGTCGACATCGACCGCTTCGCAATCCTCCAGCAGCGCACCGCCAACGGCCTCATAGCTGCCAAGGCGCGCGCGGCATTCGTCGCAAAGCGAGATATGCGTCGCAATCACGACGCTGAACGCCTCGGGCAGATTGGCGGTGGCATAGGCCATCAGGAGCGCGTCCGTCAGATGATGTTTGATCTCGTTCATACTCGTTCCGTTCAATTCATAGCGTGGCGCAATCGCTCCAGCGCCAGCCGTATTCGTGACTTGATGGTTCCGAGCGGCAGCCCGGTTTCTTCAGCTATCTCGCTGTGCGTCAGGTCGCCGAAATACGCCCGCTTGATCAGAAGTTTCTGCTTCTCGGGCAAATCGGCGATGGCGCGGGCCAGTTTCTCGCTGTCCTGTTGCAGCGCCAGCGCGTCGGCCTGATCGGGTTCGCTTTCTGGACCCCACGGCAGATCTTCCGGTTCGGGACGGCGCTGTCGGCGCAACGCATCTATCTTGCGGTTCCGGGCAATCGTGAAGATCCACGTCGAGACACTCGCGCGGGTCGGGTCGAACAAATGCGCCTTCTGCCAAAGCGTCGCCATCACATCCTGTGTGCATTCCTCGGCCAAAGTCGCCCCGGCCCCGGATTTCATCAAGAACCCCTTCACGCGTGGCGCGAAGTGGCGAAACAATGCGGCGAACGCTGCCCTGTCACGGTTCTGGTGCACACGCGCCAGAAGGGCCGTCCAGTCCTCGTTCTCCGTCTCAGCCATGACCGTCACGCGTTTCTCAATTCGACCAGGAAAGGATGGATACGACGCACAATAAGCGTCTTGTGCAGCAATTCCATCAAGTTCATTGGTCGCGGTGATTGTCGGCATTTGAATGGTTTACGCAAGCCGGGCAGTGGTGGATCAAAAACGCTCCCGCAAAGTAAAACAAATCTGTCTTGGGTCCCCGACCGTAATCAGTCAGGTAAGAGTTGAGGGCAGGAGCAGAAAATGCCGTTCGAACAACGCGGGTCGACCGCAAAGCGTATTGCGGTCATCGGTGGCGGCATTTCCGGAATGGGGGCGGCGTATCATCTGTCGCCGGACCATAAGGTCGTTCTCTTTGAATCCGAGGCGCGTCTGGGCGGTCATGCCCGCACGATCGTCGCTGGTAAACACGGCGATCAACCTGTCGATACCGGGTTCATCGTCTTCAACTATGCAAACTACCCGCACCTGACGGCGCTGTTCAGAGACCTCGATGTGCCGGTTGCGAAAAGCGACATGAGCTTCGGCGTATCGGCGCGAAACGGTCGGCTGGAGTATGCGCTGGCGAGCGTCGATGCGATTTTCGCGCAGCGTCACAACGCGGTCAGCCCGGCGTTTCTGCGGATGATCCGCGACATCGTGAGGTTCAACAAGGATGCCGAAGCGAACGTGTCTGCGGGTATGACCATCGCCGATCTGCTGGAGAATTTGGGCACTGGCCCGTGGTTTCGCGACTATTACCTGCTGCCGTTCTCTGGCGCGATCTGGTCGACGCCGCCAAATCGCGTGCTCGATTTTTCGGCCGAGACGATGGTGCGCTTTTTCCGCAACCACGGATTGCTTGGCTATCGCGAACAGCACCAGTGGTTCACGGTGCAGGGTGGTTCGGTCGAATACGTCAGCCGTCTGGGCCGCTCACTGTTCAGCAAGGGCGTCGACGTGAGGACCGGAGCGCGAACCGAAGGCGTGCGGCGCACGGCGCTTGGCGTTGACGTGCGGGTTCAGGGCGGCGAGTGGGAGCAATTCGACGAGGTCGTTTTCGCCACCCATTCCGATGACACGCTGGCGCTGCTGTCAGATGCGAGCGGAGTGGAACGGACGGCGTTGGCGTCGATCCGTTACCAGCCCAATCGCGCGGTTTTGCACGCGGACGCTTCGGTTATGCCGCGACGGCGCAAGGTCTGGTCGTCGTGGTCCTACGTCGAAACCTCACGCGATCCGAGCGCCCCGATAGATCTCAGCTATTGGATGAACTCACTTCAGCCGATCCCGCACGACGACCCGATGTTCGTTACGCTGAACCGAACCGCGCCGATCCGCGACGACCTGATCTACGACGAGACCACCTTTCGCCATCCGGTCTACGACCTTGAAGCGTTTGCGGCGCAGGACACGATCCGCGCGATCAATGGGCAGAACCGGACGTGGTTTTGCGGGGCCTGGATGCGCAACGGCTTTCACGAGGATGGCATCGCAAGCGCCGTCAACGTCGTCGATGCGATCCGTGCGCAATCCGCCATGGCCATCGCAGCGGAATGACCACGCGTGTCGATCATATCGACGGGCAGACCTTCCACGGGCGCAAAGGCGCGGTTGAAAACGCGTTCAGCTATTCGATCGACTACGTGCTGCTCGACGCCGAGGCGGAGGTTTCGCGACCGACGCTTTTCCGTCGCAACAAGGCGGGCGTTTTCGCGATGTATGACAGCGATCACGGCGGGCCACCGACAACCGGGGGCGGTGCGGCCTGGGTGCGTCGCGTGCTGGGCGAGACCGGACTGGACGGCTTCGGGATCGGGCGCATTGAACTTCTGGCGCAACCTCGGGTGCTGGGGCACGTGTTCAATCCGGTGGCGTTCTGGCTGATCCGGGACCGCGCCGATGCGTTGCGTGTCGTCATTCCGGAAGTGACCAACACCTATGGCGACCGGCATTCGTATCTTTGCCACCACGACGACCTTCACCCGATCGCACGCGACGACAAACTGACTGCGCGCAAGTTGCTGCATGTGTCGCCGTTCCAGCCCGTCGAGGGCGGATATGTGTTCCGTTTCGACATCAATGCCGAGCGCATCGGCGTCTGGATTGACTACACCGCCGGGAATGGGGGACTGCTTGCCACGTTGACGGGAGTCCGCCGACCGCTGACCAACCGAGCGATACTGTTTGCCCTTCTGCGCCGTCCCTTCGGGTCAAGGCGTGTTCTGGGGTTGATCCACTGGCAGGCGCTCAAGCTTTGGTGGAAAGGCGCGACATTTCGATCCCGACCGACGCCGCCACCCACCGAGGTTTCGCGATGAGGGCAAAGGACCGGTCGCTGCCGGCCTATGCGCTTTTTGCCGCGATGCTCGCTGCCGCCGGACTGCCGATCTACATCCACGCGCCGAAATTCTACGTCGACGAATACGGTGTCAGCCTTGCCACCTTGGGCGCGGTGCTTTTCGGTCTGCGATTGTTCGATGTCGTGCAGGATCCGGCGCTTGGCTGGCTCAGCCGGAAATTCAGCGGCAAGCGCGCGGCGGCCATTGCATTGTCCGGCGCGTTGATGGCGATAGCGATGACGGGATTGTTCGCGGTGACGCCGCTGTTTTCGCCGGTGCTTTGGTTCGCTTTGACCTTGGCGCTCTTGTTCTCGTCATTCAGCTTCCTGACGATCAGCTTTTACGCCCAAGGCGTGTCGAAGGCCCGAACGCTGGGACGGTCGGGTCACGTCCGCCTTGCCCAATGGCGCGAAACCGGGGCGCTGCTTGGCATATCGCTGGCCGCTGTCGCGCCGATCGCGCTGATCTGGACGGGCGCGCCGTTCGCGGCCTTCGCGCTTGTTTTCGTCGTCGGTGCGGGCTTTGCCGTCTGGGCGATGCGCGGCGAATGGCGGTCCGATGGAACTGTGCCCGTGACCGGCTTCCGCCCGATCCTGTCCGATCCGCTGGCGCGCCGACTGCTTCTGATCGCGCTTCTGAATGCCATGCCCGTGGCCGTCACCTCGACTTTGTTCCTGTTCTTCGTCGAAAGCCGGCTCGGCGCGCCCGGATGGGAAGGCCCGCTGTTGCTTCTGTTCTTTCTTGCCGCCGCTGCCTCTGCGCCGATTTGGGGTCAGGTGGCCCGGCGGATCGGCGCGAAATCCGCGCTGATGATCGGAATGATCCTTGCCATCGCCGCGTTCGGCGGCGCGGCGTTTCTGTCGACCGGCGATACACTCGCGTTCGCTTTCGTGTGTCTTGCGTCCGGGGCGGCACTTGGGGCGGACATGACCTTGTTGCCGGCGATTTTCGCGGCCCGTCTTGCCGAGGTCTCGCCCGGCGCTGCCGAGGGGTTCGGGCTTTGGTCGTTCGTGTCGAAATTTACTCTGGCTTTCGCCGCCGTGAGCCTTTTGCCGCTGCTTGAGGCATCCGGGTTCACTTCCGGGTCGAACCAAATGCCCGACCGTGCGTTGGAAACATTGACACTGATGTATGCGGTTCTTCCCTGCGCCTTGAAGTTCCTGGCACTCGGCCTTCTGGCTGGGACGCGCCTGAATGAATCCGCAGAGACAACAGCCCTCAAAGAGGTTTGAATAAATGGAAATGGTACTGGTCTTTCTGGCAGGCGTGATCCTGACCCTGGCCTTGGTCTGGACATCGAAACACTTTGTCGGATTCCACGCCCAGAGACCCGAAGACTACGACTGCGCGGCAAAGTCTTTCGATCTTCGCCGGCATCTTGACGGACCGCTGATCTGCGAAGGTGTGATCTTTGGTGCGACCGGGCGCGTCTCGTCGCGCTTCGTCGCAGAGATGCAGGGATCGTGGAATGGCGATTCAGGCACGCTGGCCGAGCACTTCGTCTATGATTCCGGCGAAGCGCAGGACCGCGAGTGGCGACTGACGGTGGGAGCCAACGGGCTGATCCGGGCCGAAGCTGACGATGTGGTGGGGACCGGGCGCGGACAGCAAGCGGGATCGGGCGTTTGCCTGAATTACGACATTCGACTTCCGGCGTCGTCGGGCGGATTTATTCTGTCGGCGGTCGACTGGATGTATCTGGTTGAGAACGGAACCGTGGTCAAACGCAGTCAATTCCGCAAGTTCGGGATTAAAGTTGCTGAACTGGTCGCTACTATACGACCGGTAGAGGCTATCAAATCGGGAAAAAGGAGGGTGGCATGAGGCACTGGCAGGGGAAGCGCTATTGGATCGTTGGGGCATCGGCGGGGCTGGGGCGCGAAGTGGCGCGTCAGATCTCGGCGACCGGCGCGCATGTCATCCTGAGCGCCCGCAGCGTCGACGAGTTGAAGTCGCTTGCGGATGAACTTGCCGGACCTTCGAGCGTAGTGCCGATGGACGTAAGCGACGCCAAAAGCGTGGCTGCTGCCGCCAGGAAGGCGGGTCAGGTCGATGGGCTGATTTACCTTTCGGGTGTCTATTGGCCCATGAACGCCCGCGAATGGGATGCCGAAAAGGTCACTGCCATGCTTGATGTGAACCTGACCGGCGCGGTTCGGGTTCTGGGTCATGTCGTGCCGCAGATGGTCGAACGCAACGCGGGGCATATCGTGCTGACCGGGTCGCTTTCCGGCTTTCGCGGCGTGCCGGGTGCTATCGGCTATGGCGCGTCAAAGGCCGGGATCATGTATCTGGCCGAGAGTATGCGGGCCGATCTTGGCAACACCGGTGTCGATGTCCAACTGGTCAATCCGGGGTTCGTGAAAACCCGCCTGACCGACAAGAACGATTTCAGAATGCCCTTCATCATGGAGCCCGCCGAGGCCGCGCGCGAGATCATCGAGCATATGAACGACACCAGTTTTGCGAAGAACTTCCCGCGCAGCTTCGGGGCGATGTTCCGTCTGGGAAACTTCCTTCCCGACTGGCTCTATTACCGCATCGCTGGCTAGGCGTGGCACGCTCTGGAATTCCGTGCTAGCCGAACGACATGACACCACGCCCGCCGATATTCGATGGTCACAACGACGTTCTTCTGCGCCTCTGGCTGGGGCGACCGGACGCGATCAGAAATTTCGGCGCCGGCGGACCGGGGCATATCGACGTGCCGAAAGCCAAGCGGGGTAAATTCGCTGGCGGGTTTTTCGCGATATTCGTGCCCGACAGCGCCAAGCTCGACCTTGGCCGGTTCGACAACGGCGCCTATGATATTCCGTTCCCGCCCGAGGTTCACGCCGACGACGCCCTGAAGGTCGTGACCGAGCAGGCGGCGATCCTGCTTGGCCTTGAAGCGCGCGGCGATCTGACGATCTGCCGGACGGTTGCCGACATTCGAGAAGCGATGGCGAGTGGCCGCTGCGCCGCGATCATGCATGTCGAAGGTGCCGAGGCGATCGGTCCCGACCTTGCCGCGCTCGAGGTGCTTCATGCGGTGGGTCTGCGCTCTATCGGTCCGGTCTGGAGCCGCGAGACGATCTTCGGCAGCGGCGTTCCCTTCCGCTTTCCGTCGGACGGCGATATCGGTCCCGGATTGACAGCCGACGGGCGTCGTCTGGTGCGACGGGCGGCGGAACTGCGCATGGTGGTCGACCTTAGCCACTTGAACGCCGCCGGGTTCTGGGACGTTGCGAAATTCGGCATTCCGCTGGTCGCCACGCATTCCAATGCCCACGCCATATGCCCACACTCGCGCAACCTGACCGACGACCAGCTTCGCGCAATCGGCGAAAGCGGCGGCATCGTCGGGCTGAATTTCGCAGCCGCGTTTCTGCGACCCGACGGGCGAATGCGCGCGGACGGCGTGCTTGAATGGATGCCCCGACACCTGGCGCACATGATCGAGATCGCTGGCGAAAACCATGTCGCGCTCGGTTCGGATTTCGATGGCGCAGTCATGCCAGCGGAGATCAAGGACGCAGGAGGGCTTGATGCGCTGCGCGATGCAATGCGGACTTCCGGCTTCGGTGAAGACCTGATCGAGCGCATCTGCTACCGGAACTGGCTTGACGCACTCACCCGGATTTGGGGCGATTAGTCTTCGCTTTTCGGTGGTTTGGTGAAGCCGATCTTGCGATGAGAGCCGTCGCAGAACGGCTTGTCGCCCGACGATCCGCAACGGCACAAGGCTGCCTTCTCTACCCGGGCAACCCGGTGGCCGTCACCGCCGACAATCTCGACATTTCCGCGCATCATGTAGGGACCGTTATCGCGCGGCGTTATTTCAACGGGTCCGTGCGTCGCTTCGGGAACGGCGTCGCGTTCGCCGCGAAATGCTGGCAGGCCGGTTGCGGTGAACCCGTCGCGATGGCTGTTGTCGCAGAACGGCGGATTTGCTGTTTTCCCGCACCGGCACAACAGAACGCGCTGACGTGGAGCCTGTCCCTCGATTTGCAAATCGCCCCGCACTTCAAGCGGACCGTTTTCCCAAACTCGAACCGTATTGGTGCGCGGCAGGGACTCATCGTCACGGCCATCCTTGCGGTGATAGCTGAGCGCGCCAGACGGACAGGCTTCGATGACTTCAGCGATTTCGTCGGGGTCGCCATTTTCGGGATTTATCCACGGTCGCGCATCGGGATCGAACACTTTCGGCAAACCAAGCACGCACCGCCGTGCATGGATGCAGGTCTTGACGTCGTAGTGGATCGTCAGGTCATCGGTCTCGATCGATTTCACGGGCATTCCCCTCCGGCATGAACGAAGCCTAGCGGCCTTGCACCGGCCTGCAACTCACTTCTTGGGCAGATCGTGGACAAGCTCGCACCAGGGCAAGCGTTCGTTGTCGGCGAAAACAAACTCGGGCTTTACCGCCGAGGCATCCACGAGCAAGGCGGCCAAAAGGTGCGTTTCGCCCGGTAGCTTGTCCGTGGAATAGGCGACCGGGCTGCCGCAGGTTGGGCAAAAGGAACGACGGACCCCGGGCGAGCTGGCAAAGTTGGCGGGCGATTTGCCAAGCCACCTCCACCCCGTGTCGGAAACCGAGATGAACGTCGCAACCGGGGCGCCTGTCGCGCGACGACAGCTTTCGCAGTGACAATGACACGTCCAGCGCACCGCATCGGGGTCGAATTTGAAGCGAATGGCGCCGCATAGACAGTGCCCGGTGGTCTGATCCGCAGTCGCCATACCCGTCAGATTCCCAATTTGTCGCGCAGCGAAAACCAGGTCATCGCCAGGCTTAGCAGCGGGCCCCGCGCGGCCCTGCCACCCGGAAACGGCATTCCGGGAAGCGACGATAAAAGATCGAAACGGCCGGCGTTGCCTGCGATAGCCTCGGCCATGATCTTGCCGGTCAATCCGGTGATCGCGACGCCATGCCCCGAGAATCCCCCGGCCGCCAGCGTTGTCGCGTTGATCCGTCGGATCATCGGCATGCGGTTCGTCGTGATCCCAAGCGTGCCGCCCCAGTGGTAGTCGATTGCGCATCCGGCAATCTGCGGAAACAACCGCTCCATCCGTGCGCGCAACACGCCCAGGATGTCTTTCGGGAAGCCGATCGAATAGCTTTCACGACCCCCGAACAATAGCCGTTTGTCCTCGCTCAGGCGAAAGTAGTTGACCACGAACTTGTCGTCGGCAACCGCAACGTCCTTGGACAGGATACTCGCCGCCCGGTCGCCCAGCGGTTCGGTTGCGGCGATGAAACTGTTGATCGGCATCACCCGCGACGCGACATCGGGCACGATGTCGGGCAGATACCCGTTGCCCGCGACAACGATGTGATCGGCCCGGATCGTGCCGCGTTTGGTGTGCACCATGCCCTCCGATACGACCGTCGCTTCGGTCATCTCGAAAATCCGCGCGCCTGCGGTTTCGGCCCCTCGCGCCAGGCCAAAACAATAGCGCAGCGGATGGATATGCCCGGCGTCCCAGTCGAGAACGCCGCCCTGATAGACGTCCGAGTGGCAGATTGCGCGGAAGGCGTCGCGGTCCAGATACTCGGTCTCGTAATCATAATTCTCACGCAGCCACGCGCTGTAACGAAGCGACTCCGCGGCGCCGCTGTCGGTCCATTCACCGTGCATGACACCGGGCTTATAGGCCGCGTCGGGAGCATGGGCGGCGGCGAGATCGCGGGTCAGCGCCTTCGCCTCGACCGTCAGGTCCCAAAGCTTGCGGGCGTCATCGCGTCCGACGCGCTTTTCCAGCCAGTGCTGATCGTGACGCCAACCCGTGCCGACCTGACCGCCGTTGCGCCCGGATGCACCGAACCCGACCCGGTGCGCTTCGACAACCACGACGTTCAGGCCCTTTTCCGCCAGATGCAGCGCCGTCGAAAGTCCCATATAACCGGCACCGATTACGGCAACATCAACCTTGAGATCGCCGTCGAGCGCCGGTCGTTCCGGTCCCGGATCGGTGCTTGCGACATACCAACTGTCGGGATAGCGGCCAGCCGCGTCGTTGCGATAAAGCGGGTTCATACGTTCAACAGCAGGTGCTCACGCTCCCAGGGTGAAATGACCTGGAGGAAATCGTCGTATTCCGACTTCTTGACGATCTCGTAGACCCGGCAGAATTCCTCGCCGAGCACATTCCGGAGCGATGTCGCGCTTTCCAGTTCTTCGAGCGCCGCATAGATGCCGCGCGGGATTGCTTCTTCGCCGTGATAAGCGTCGCCGATGAATTCGTCCTTGGGCGTGATCTTTTCAACCATGCCCAGATAACCGCAGGCCAGCGAGGCGGCTATGCCAAGATAGGGATTGCAGTCCATGCCGGGAAGCCGGTTCTCGACCCGGCGCGCGTCGGGGCTGGAGACCGGAACCCGGATCGCCGTGGTGCGGTTGTCGCGTCCCCATTCAAGGTTGATCGGTGCCGCGTGATCGCGCACGAAGCGGCGATACGAGTTCACGTATGGCGCGAACAACGGCGTCGCGGCCGGCAGATAGGTCTGCAAACCACCGATGAAATACGCGAATTCGGGGCTTTCGCTGTCGTCGGGTTCCGAGAATATGTTCTGCCCATTCTCGGTCGAAACGACCGAGTGGTGAATGTGCATCGCGCTGCCCGGCTCGCCTTCGATGGGTTTGGCCATGAAGGTCGCGAAGCAACCGTGGCGCAGGGCGGCTTCGCGGATCAGGCGCTTGAAGAAGAAGATTTCGTCGGCAAGTTTCACCGGATCGCCATGCCGCAGGTTGATCTCAAGCTGACCGGCACCGCCTTCCTGCGTGATCCCGTCTATCTCGATTCCCTGCGCTTCGGCAAAGTCATAGATATCGTCGATCACCGGACCGAATTCGTCGACCGCCGCGATTGAATAGGCCTGCCGCGCCGCTGCCGGGCGACCCGAACGGCCAATCATCGCTTCGATTGCCTTGGCCGGGTCGGTGTTGCGGGCGACCAGATAGAACTCCATCTCGGGTGCCACGATCGGTTTCCAGCCGCGGTCGTTGTAAAGCTCGACCACGCGCCTGAGCACATTTCGGGGTGCGAACGGGACCGGTTCGCCGGTCTTGTCGTAGGCGTCGTGGATGACCTGAAGCGTGACGTCGGCGGTCCACGGCGAGGCTGTAGTTGTGCTGAAATCGGGCTTCAGAACCATGTCGGGCTCGGTGAAGCCTTCTTCGCCTGCCGCCTCGCCCCAGCCCCCCGTGATGGTCTGGAAGAAGATAGAATTCGGCAGGAAGAACTGAGTCTGCGTTGCGAATTTGGCCGCTGGCATCGCCTTGCCGCGCGCGATTCCGGACAGGTCGGGGATGATGCATTCGACCTCCGAGACCTTGCGACCCTCAAGATATTCTGTCGCCGCCTCCGGAATTTCAGATAGCCAGTCAGCCATGCGCAGCCTCCTTGAAAAAGGCGGCAATCTGGTCGGCCAGCCGTTGGTGATCGTTCTCGGTCGTGACGGTCTCGCTCGCCGCTTCGATCAGCGGATCGGGGACAAGTCCGGGCGCGCGGTACTTCAGCAGGGTGTCCATCGCCATTTCGTCGAATTCGGGATGGGCTTGAACCGTGAACGCCTTGCCCTCGTATAAAAGCGCCGCGTATTCGCAGAAGGGACTGGAGGCGATGGTCTCGGCGCGAGCCGGTTTCTCGACGACCTGATCCTGATGCCACGCATTCAAGGCGACGGTCTCGCCCTGGAAATCGTAAGTCTGCCGCCCGATCGACCAGCCGTCGGAAAACTTCTCGACACGACCGCCGAGGGCCTGTGCGATGATCTGGTGCCCGAAGCAAATCCCGACCATCGGGACCGACCTGGCGTAGGCCTGGCAGATGAAATCCTCGAGCGGTTTGATGAACGGCACATCGTCGTACACGCCGTGGCGCGATCCGGTGATCAGCCAACCCTCGGCCTCGTCCACGCTTTCGGGGAACTCCATATCGACCACATTCCACGTGCGGAACGTCAGTCCGCGCCCTTTCAAGAGCGCCTCGAAGAGGTCGTTGTATTCACGGTCGGGCACGCCGGTCCGCTTCACGAAGTGGCCGGACTGAAGGATGCCGATGAACATGTATCACCAAGGAAAATTGATCAGCGCGACCCTATCCATGCCTCGGATGATCGGCAAGGGGGTCTGACCGGCACGAAAAAGGCGCGCCAGATGGGCGCGCCTGATAACCGTATTCTTATGGTGTCACCCCTTGTCGGAGGTGACGTCGCGATTGCGATGCTTGATCGGTGCCCAGATCCGCTTGTTCGTGAGGTAAAGCAGAACGCTCAGAACAATCAGGAACAGCACCGACGTGAACCCGGCTTCCTTGCGTGCGTTCAGCTTGGGTTCCGCCGTCCACATCAGGAACGCCGCAACATCCTGAGCAGTGTCCTCGATCTCGGTCGGTGCGCCGTCCTCGAACTCGACATCATCGCCAGCAAGAGGTGGCGCCATCGAAATCCAACCGCTGGCAAAGGCTGTGTTCTCGTAAAGAATCGAGCCGGCCTCTTCCTTTTCCTCGCCGGTATATCCGGTGAGAAGCGAAGCGATGTACTCCGGTCCACCGATGCCTTTGAAGAACTGGTTGATGCCAAGCCCGTAAGGTCCGTGGAAACCGGCTCGCGCTTTGGCCATCATGCTCAGGTCGGGCGCATTCTCAAGCCCCGACAAGCCGAAGTGATCCGTCGGGATCGCCGGGCGGAAATCGTCGAGTCCGCTGTCGAAAACCTCGTATTGCGCTGCATAGGCGCGAACCTGATCCTCGGGCAGATCCGGCCCGCCTTCTTCGGCAAGCGCGCGGTAAGGAACATAGCGCAGCCCGTGACAGGCCGAACAGATTTCGGTGTAGACCTGAAGCCCGCGCTGAAGCTGCATCTTGTCGTAGGAACCGAACGGCCCCTCGAACGAAAACGCGAAATCTTCGATGTGCGCTTCTTCCGCTGCCACTGCACCACCGGATGTCAGCGCCAGAGCCGCGATTGCGGAAATTGTGATCTTACGGATCATATGTCTTGGTCCCTTATTCCGCAGGCGTTGGATCGACGATGGTCTTGGTGCCACCCGTTTCCGAATAGTGTTCATTGAAATCGGTCTCGATCGTTTTGGGTTGCGGCAGCGGTTTCTCGATCACGCCCAAAAGCGGCAGGATGATCAGGAAATAGCCGAACCAGTAGGCTGAGCCAATCAGAGCGATCGTTGCATAGGGTTCTTCCGCGGGCATCGCGCCACACCACATTAGCACCATGAAATCGACGACGAGAAGCGCGAACCACCATTTGAACATCGGCCGGTAGCGACCGGAACGCACCGAGGAAGTGTCCAGCCAAGGCGCGAGAGCCATCACGAAAATCGCGCCGAACATCGCCAGCACGCCGAAGAATTTGGCGTCTATGATGCCGCCGGTGACGAAACTGGCGATCTGGACAACCCAGACTTCCTGCGTAAAGGCGCGCAGGATCGCGTAGAACGGCAAGTAATACCATTCCGGGACGATGTGGGCGGGTGTGACCAACGGGTTGGCCTCGATGTAGTTGTCCGGGTGTCCCAGATAGTTCGGCATGAAGCCGACGATCGCGAAAAAGACGGTCAGGATGACTGCAAGCGCGAATAGGTCTTTCATGACGAAGTAAGGCCAGAATGGCAGCGTGTCCTTCTTCGCTTCTTCCTTTGAAGAGCGACGGACTTCGACCCCGGTCGGATTATTGTTGCCAGTGGTGTGAAACGCCCAGATGTGGACGATCACCAGTCCGGCAATCACGAACGGCAGAAGATAGTGCAGCGAGAAGAAACGCGTCAGCGTCGCGTTGTCGACGGCCGGACCACCCAGAAGCCAGGTCTGAATTGCGTCACCAACAAGGGGAATTGCCCCGAAGAGGCCGGTGATGACAGTGGCACCCCAGAACGACATTTGCCCCCACGGCAGGACGTATCCCAGGAATCCGGTGGCCATCATCAAAAGGTAGATGAGCATGCCGATGATCCACGTGACCTCGCGCGGTTCCTTGTAGGAGCCGTAATAGAGGCCGCGGAATATGTGCAGATAGACCGCGATAAAGAACAGCGACGCTCCGTTCGCGTGCAGGTAGCGCAGCATGTAGCCACCGTTCACGTTGCGCATGATGTGCTCGACGCTGGCGAAGGCCAGATTGACATCGGGCGTGTAGTGCATCGCCAGAACGATGCCCGTCACGATCTGAAGCGCCAGACAGAAGGTCAGGACGATGCCCCAGATCCACATCCAGTTCAGGTTCTTCGGTGTCGGAATGAACAGCGTGTCGTAAAGAATGCCCATGACCGGCAGGCGACGGTGTAGCCACTTTTCGCCAGCGGTCTTCGGTTCGTAATGGTCGTGCGGAATTCCGGCCATGTCAGTCTCCCTTATCCCAGTACGAGGGTTGTTTCATCGGTGAATTCGGCGATCGGCACCAGCAGGTTACGCGGTGCGGGACCTTTGCGAATGCGCCCGGCGGTGTCGTAGTGCGACCCGTGGCAGGGGCAGAACCAGCCGTTGAAATCTCCGGCCTCGCCCAGCGGCACGCAGCCAAGGTGGGTGCAGACGCCGATCATCACCAGCCACTCGCCGGTTTCGTCAAGTGCGCGATTTTCGTCCGTTGCAGAAGCCTCGCCGGCAAGGTTCGCGTTCTCTGCGCCCGGATCGGGCAGCGCCGACACATCGACGTCGCGGGCCGCTGCGATCTCGTCCGCGGTGCGGCGGCGGATGAATACGGGCTTGCCCAGCCACTTGACCGTCAACTGCGTGCCTTCCTCGACACCACCGATGTCGACGCGGATCGAGGACAGCGCCTGAACGTCCGCGGACGGGTTCATCTGGTTAACCAACGGCCAGACTGCTGCCCCAACCGCCACGGCACCAGCGCCGCCAGTGGCATAGTAGAGGAAGTCCCGGCGTGTGCCTTCGTGGTCTTCTGCGTGCGACACGAGTTTCTCCATCTCAATTCGGGGCGTGTGCCCATCACTGGAAGGCCGACACGAGTCCGGCCCTTTTGACGGCGGTTGATACCTGTCATGGCCGGGGCCGTCCAGCGGACAATCGGGCGCACCCGTCGGAAAGTGACTGCTTGCCCGGGTGTTTATGCGTGCGGTCGGGTCGCCTGCATCGACGGGCGCTGGTCGAAATCGGCGAACCATGCCGCAAGCGTGTCGTGCCCGTTGCGCCAGTCGCGCGGTCCATGCCGGAAATCGAGGTAGCCGAGCGCGCAGCCAACGGCAATCTGACCGATGTTCAATCGCCCCGACAAATGGCTCATCCAGCGATCTTCCAGCGCATCCAGCGATCTTTCGATCCGCTTCCATTGGCCATCGACCCACGGCGCATACCGCAACTCGTCGGGCCGCGAACGCCCCTCGTAGACGATCAGCGTCGCCGCATCGAGCATGCCATCAGCCAAAGCCTCCAGAGTGAGCACCTCCCATAGCCGCGAGTCGGGATAAAGTGCGCTGCCGGCGCGCGCGTCCAGAAACCGGCAGATCACGCGGCTGTCAAACAGGGCAGGGCCGTCGTCACGCACCAGCGTCGGGATTTTGCCGATGGGATTGACGCCAACCGGCATGGTGCCGGGGTCGGTCGTGTGGCCCACGGCGAGCACATCCGTCACCGCATCGCGTTGACCGGTCTCGCGCAGGACGACATCGACCTTGCGGCAGAACGGCGAGGCGTGGCTATGGTAAAGCTGCATTGGGAGTCCCCTGATCATCGACACGTGTCGCGAGCCTTCACGAAAGCGCATGCAGGGGCAAGTCGAAGTCTTGGCGTTGAATAGGCCAGTCGGCGCTGTCAGATAATCGTGAGCCGCCCGCCGTGAACGGAGATTATTCGTCGCGCATCATCTCGGCCAACATTCTTGTTTCGCTGCCGAATCCGTCGTGAGATACATGCTCGGCGGCGGCCAATCGCACGTCGTCCGGCTTGTTCTGGCCGAATTTCCAGGTTCCTTCGATCTTTTCGATATGAAAACGGAAGGGCGAAATCATTTGTATCATGCGCTCCAGAACCTCAGGCGTCATCTTGTCGGCAGACCACGGCGCTTTGGGCAGCAGACGACCTTCGTAAGACGCTGACTGTCGGTCCAGCATGTCGCGCATGGTGTCGTGCGGCAACGGCACAAGCTGCCCGCGCAGATGGACCGCGACGTAGTTCCACGTCGGCACCTGATCGGGAACCCCGTACCAGTCGGGCGAGATATAGCTGTCGGGTCCCATAACCGCGATGACGGCCGGCACCGATCCAAGCCGGGCAATGGGATTGGAGCGAACCAGATGCAAATCGGCGCTTTGGGCGTTGTCGCTCAGCAGAAACGGGATGTGGCTCAGAAGTGGGCCGGCATCGGCATTAACCGCCAAAGTGCCGAACGCACGATCCCGCGCGAACGCGATGTGGCGCTCTTTCGGATCGGATCGAAACGCTGGGTTGGGATGCATTGGTCTGGTCCTTCAACCGAGGCGTAACTACGCCCGAAGCACGCCATGATCGTATCCGATAATTGGCGCTGCGACGATCTTTCCCTCTGACTGGGGCCGCGCGAACCGGACTTCGGCGAATTGCTCTGTCCGTCCCATGTCAGGTGCTTCCATCAACACCTGATGAACCCGACCGACCTGCGCTTCCAGATGCGTCGCGACGGCTATATCGCCGAGCGCGCGAAGTCGGGCGGCCCGCGCCTTGATTGCCGCGCCATTGACTTGAGGCATCCGCGCAGCCGGCGTTCCCGGACGGATCGAGAACGGAAAGACATGGAGCCAGGTCAGCCCGCAATCCTCGACCAGTTTCAAGGAATTCTCGAACATCGCTTCGGTTTCGGTCGGGAACCCAGCGATGATATCCGCGCCAAAGGTCATCTCGGGCCGCGAAGCCCGTGCTTCCTCACAGAACCGGATGGCGTCGTCGCGAAGATGCCGCCGCTTCATGCGCTTCAGGATCATGTCGTCGCCAGCCTGCAGGCTTAGATGGAGATGCGGCATCAGGCGCGCCTCTGTCGCAATCGCTTCCATCAACGCCGGGTCCGCCTCGATTGAATCGATCGACGATATACGCAGCCTTGGCAAATCGGGGACCAGCCGTAAAATCCGCCGCACCAGATCGCCCAGACGCGGCCCTCCCGGCAAATCCGCACCCCAGCTTGTAAGATCGACGCCGGTCAGCACGATTTCGTTGAAGCCCCGGTCGACCAGCCGCTTGATCTGATCGACAACCACGCCAGCCGCGACCGACCGCGAATTGCCGCGCCCGAACGGAATGATGCAAAAGGTGCAGCGATGGTCGCAGCCGTTCTGAACCTGAACATAGGCACGATGCCGCCCGAACCCGTCGATCAGGTGCCCGGCGGTTTCCGTAACCGACATGATGTCGTCGACCTGCACGCGTTCAGTCTCGCCGATGAAGTCGGCGGTGCGAGTCCATGTCTCGGGCGTCATCTTTTCGGTGTTGCCGAGCACGAGATCGACCTCGGCCATGCCAGCGAACCGTTCGGGTTCGGTCTGCGCCGCGCAGCCGGTGACGATCATTCGCGCCGATGGGTTTGACCGCTTTAGGCGGCGGATTTCTTTTTGCGACTTGCGCACCGCTTCGGCAGTAACAGCGCAGGTGTTCACGACAATCGCGTCGCCGAGACCGGCAGCATCCGCCATCTCGCGCATGGCCTCGGTTTCGTAGGCGTTCAGCCGACAGCCAAGGGTCGCGAACAACGGAGCCTTGCGATCCATCAGAGCGATTCCAGAAAGGCGGGTGTCAACGTCCCCGAAAACACATGCGCCGTCGGCCCGGTCATCCAGACCCCGTCGTCACGCCAGTCCACCGCGATCCGGCCACCGTCCAGATCGAGCGTGACGCGACGCCCCGTCAGACCGCGACGCACCGCAGCGACGGCAACCGCGCAGGACGACGACCCGGACGCCAGCGTGACGCCGACACCGCGTTCCCAGACGCGCATTCGCAGATGGTCGGGACCGATGACATGCGCGAACTGGACATTCGTGCGTTGGGGAAACAGCGGGTGCGTTTCCATCGCGGCACCGCGTCCGGCAAGATCAATCGCATCGGCTTCTTCCACGAAGAAAGTGCAATGCGGATTTCCCATGCTTGTCGCGACCGGATCGCCATCGAGGGGCAGGTAATCTGTGTCCACGGCCTCGGCAAGCGGGATCGCCTGCCATTCCGTCAGCGGTTGCCCCATGTTAACGCTTGTCGAACCAGACCCGGCGTCTTTGCAGACGAGCACGCCGCGATCAGTCCGCAGGGTCACGCTTTCTTGTCCGGTTTCGTCGATCAGGAAGCGCGCAATGCAGCGGGTCGCATTCCCGCAGGTCGATGAAGTTGACCCGTCAGCGTTGTAAAACGTCAATGCGGCGTCGGTATCGGTCGCAGCCTTGATCACGGCAAGCTGATCGAATCCGACACCCCGATGACGATCACTGAGCCCAATCGCGAGGCTTGGCGTCACTGGCCATTCGACCGAGCGGCAGTCTATCACGACAAAGTCGTTGCCAAGCCCGTGCATTTTCATGAAGGGCAGACCGGTATCGGGAACGTCGATGTTCATGCCGCGCATATATCGGCACGTTTCCACGGAGGGAAGCGGGCTACTTCATAATGCGTGTTGCGAGACGCAGTTCAACCGCCCGCTTTGGCGTAACGATCCACAATCCGCCGTTCGGCACCCTGTAAGCGGCCTCGTTCACCGCGCCAAAGCCAAACGCGTCCCAGTACGGTTTGTCGATGGCATAGCCGAATTCAGGGTCCGACGCAGCGTGCAGACCCAATTCCGCGCCTTCGGCAATTTCTCTCTCTCGACCGGCGATGAAGATGTCGACGCAGGCGGACCGGCAACTGACAATAACCGCCGTGTTCAACCCGTTCTTTGCGATGGCCTGACCGATCTGGTGCGATGCGAGCAGATTGCCGCCCGGGCTTTGCGCGATGACGAGACCAGACACGCTTGCCTGTTCGACGAGCGATAGAAACGCGAACGAGGTCAGGGGCGTGATTTCGCCGTCCAGAACCAGCACTTGATTGCCGCCGCTCAGCGTTTCCACGAACAGGTTACCGCCAACCGGCACCGCCTCGCGACTAACCAGAATTCCGTTGCCGGGCGACGAACAGGCGGCCAGCGCAAACAAACAGAGTAGAAGTAGTCGGGGCATTGAATCGGAGCCTATCTGAAGTCCAGCCAACCTGCCGAGACGCCACGCCACAAGTCAAGGCGGGCCAGTCGGTTAACGGGACGGATCGTGCCGCATTTGCCCTTGACGGGTCTGACCCCTGACTATAGGTCCCTCGCCCGAGTGGGCCGTTAGCTCAGTTGGTAGAGCAACTGACTTTTAATCAGTGGGTCGCAGGTTCGAATCCTGCACGGCTCACCACTGTTTCAAGAATTCTCAAGGCTTTAGAGGCGTGAGAGCGGTTCGGGGAAACCTCCGAGTTTAATAATGTCATTTTAATTCCTTCAGCAAGTCCTCCGCAGATCAGGACCGGTTCCTTGGCAAGCGACAAGAAGGAATGGCAGCAAAGTGAAGGCGCTCGCAACACTCATGCCGAAATGACATCGGGGGAAGCATGGGGCGAGACGCGGCCTTGTTCGCCCCGAAAATTACCTGCGGATATCCGGCGTATCGGCCGCCTGCCGGGCGCTTTGAATGTCCAGACCCGACTGCCACAGGACGATCAGCCCGCCCCCGACGACAATGGCAATCGACATCACATAGTTGAACAAGATCATCAGCAGCGCCTGTTCCTCAGGCACGCCGAGCAGTTTGAACGCGAAGGCCGATCCGATGACAAAGCCGCCCGGCACCCGAACGAAGCGCGACAAGACCAGAGAGAAACCCGCAAAGACCATCAGAAATAGATAATCGAAAGGCGCAAGCACCACTCCAACCGCCAGCCCGGACCACAAAAAGTGCGTTGCGGAAATCAGTTTGGCCGTGATCGCACCAACGAACACATTGAGCCGGTGCCGCCCTGCGCGCGGCCAGACAACGCCGTCTCGGATCGAGGTCCGAAATGCCGGCCCGTCGGCCCGGAACCGTTTCGCTACCCAGTCGAAAAGGCGGCAGATCACCGGGCCCTCTTGCGCGAAGACAGTCCGAAACCGGAAAATCACCCACAACAGCGCGCCGAAAAGCGCAAAGTTCATCGCCCCGGCGACGCCGAGTCCCAACTGCAGGTCGCCATCGATTTGGGGAATTTTGCCAGCCATCGCAACCAGCGCGGCGAACAGCGCAAAAATCACCCCGTCAATGAACCGCGCGATGATCGTGGTGGTCAGAACCGTACCCAATCGCAAATCTTCCAGACGAGCGATCAACCATGATCGCACCAGCGGGCTGATCCCAAGCGGCACCAGCACATTGGCGCCATATCCCGCCAGAAGCGCACCGGTCAGACGCAGGGTCGACACTGGTTTCACGTCGTGAAGGATCTGGCGCCACTTCCAGCCGTTGACCAGTTGCTCCAGAAGAATGGCGGCGGCGAGCACGGCTATCCATGTAGGACTGGCGTTCCGCAGACCGACGAGGAATCTGCTCAAATCGAGATCGCGGTAAAGGTAGAAGATCAGCCCCAATGCGATCGCACTGCCCAAGATCGGCGGAATCCAGCGCCGAAGGATGCGCCGAGGCGAGATGCGGGCGATTTCGTGTTCGATTTCGAGTCTCCGGTTCTGTCTCGGACGGGCCGTGCGCAAGGCTCTCGCTTTGTTCGCGTCCGGTCAGCAAATGCGCGGCATTTGATCGCCTTCAAGCATATCGACAAGCCTGTCGCCACCAAACAACGACCGCATGACGACGCGTCCTGCGGGCGCCGCGTCGATGTGGCCGATCAGCGTCGCCGCCTCGCCGCCAGCCAACTTTCGCAGCGCTGCCAAGGCGGCGTCGGCCTGATCAGCCGGGACAATGGCCACGAACAACCCTTCGTTGGCGAGATACAGCGGGTCCAGTCCAAGGATTTCGGAAATGCCGCGCACTTCCGGGCGCAGCGGTAGCGAATCCTCTTCGATCCGTGCGCATACACGCGACGACACGGCGAATTCGTTGAGCACCGTGGCAACCCCGCCGCGCGTCGCATCCCTGATTGCGCGCGTATTCGGGGCAGCGCACAAAAGCGCCTCGACCAAAGCGCCCAATGGGTTGCAATCGCTTAGCAGTCCGCTGCTCAGCCCCAGATCTTCGCGCGCCGCCATCACGGCAGCTCCGTGTTCGCCGATAGTGCTGTTGATCAGGATCGCATCGCCGGGTTGTAAGTTCTCGGCGGAAAGATTCCGCCCCGGCGGGATTACTCCGATCCCCGATGTCGTGATGAAAATACGGTCGGCCGCGCCCCGCCCGACGACCTTGGTATCGCCGGTGACGATGTCGACGCCTGCCGTGTCTGCCGCTGCCCGCATCGAGGCGGTGATGCGCCGCAAGTCGGCGAACGGCAGGCCCTCCTCGATGATCACCGAACAACTGAGCGCGATCGGTATCGCCCCGCCGACCACCAGATCGTTGACCGTGCCGCAAACCGCCAACTTGCCGATATCACCGCCAGGAAAGAAGATCGGGTCGATGACGAAACTGTCGGTGGTGAAGGCGAGCGTGCCCTGCAAGCCATCAAGCGCGAGGCGAGCCTGATCCTCCGATGTGTCGACATTGCCGGTTCCGAAGGCACCAAGGAAAATATCGTCGATCAGGTCGCGCATCGCCCGCCCGCCGGCACCATGCGCCATCGTCACGGTGTCGCCGCGCACCCTGCCAACCGCGCGCAGACCACGCGGAGCGGGTTCAGTCATGGTTGGGTGCTGCCAACTCGGTTGCACCATATTGGTAGTAGGCTGCGCAGGCCCCTTCGGACGACACCATCAGCGCACCCAGCGGAGTCGCAGGCGTGCATTCGCGCCCGAAAGCACGGCACTGCATCGGCTTCAGTTGCCCGCGCACGACCTCACCGCACTGGCAGATTTCGGGATCAGCAACCACCGCGGGGACCAGTCCGAACTTACGCTCGGCGTCCAGATCGGCATAGGCGGCGCGAATTCTGACGCCCGAATGGTCGATCGTTCCAAGCCCGCGCCATTCGCTGCTTTCACGCTCCTCGTAGACTTCGTTGATTGCCTTCATCGCCGCCGGGTTGCCATCCTCTGGCACGACCCGCGCGTATTGGTTCTCCACCGCCGCGCGACCCTCGGCCATCTGTTGCAGAACCATCAGCAGGGCCTGCAGCATGTCCAGCGGCTCGAATCCCGAAACGACGAAGGGTTTACCGTAATCGGCGGGGATGAACTCGTAGCCCTTGTTGCCAATGATCATGCTGACATGGCCGGGCCCGATGAAGCCGTCGATCATCGTGAACGGATCGGCCAGCAGCGCCTTAAGCGTAGGTATGATGGTGATGTGCTGGCAGATCATCGAGAAATTCCCGACGCTTTCGTCCGCCGCCTGCAACAACGTCAACGCGGTCGAAGGCATCGTCGTTTCAAACCCCAGCGCGAAGAACACCACTTCGCGGTCGGGGTTTTTCCTGGCGATAGAAAGCGCATCCAGCGGCGAATAAACCATGCGCACGTCGGCCCCGCGCGCCTTGGCGTCGATCAGACTGCCGCGCGATCCCGGCACCCGCATTGCATCGCCAAAGGTGGTGAAGATCACACCTGGCTGTTCCGCGATGGTGATGCAATCGTCGACACGGCCCATCGGCAGCACGCAGACCGGGCAGCCCGGACCGTGGACGAATTCGATGCTATCGGGCACCAGTTTTTGCAGCCCATAGCGAAAGATCGAGTGGGTATGGCCGCCGCAGACTTCCATGATGTGAAGCGGGCGGTTATCGGGCATCGTTACGCGCGGCAGCGTCGCTTCGATTTCGCGAATCAGGCTGCGGGCCTTGGCGGGATCGCGGAACTCGTCAGCATATTTCATGCCACGGCCCCATTGCGCATCGCCGCCATCTCTTCCTGCAATTCGCCCATCTGGGTCAGGACCTCAAGTGTACGGGCGGCTTCCTCTTCGTCGATGATGCTCATCGCGAACCCGACATGCAAAAGCACCCACTTGCCGACGAGGTCGTCCAGCTTGTCCGCTTCAGCGACGCAGGCGACGTTGATCTTTCGGGTGACGCCGGACACTTCGACATTCGCAACGAACTTGTCCGCATCGAGGATTTCAGTAACGAGGCCGGGGATTCCAAGGCACATGAGTCAGTTCCTTTTATCAGCCGAATGGAGGGCCAGCGCGATGGCGATCTGACCCAAGGCAAGGCCGCCATCATTGGCGGGCACTTCGCGGTGTTCGTGCACTCTCAACCCGTAGCGTTCCAGCCTTTGTCGAAGCATAGAGGCGAAAAGTCGGTTCTGGAATACGCCACCTGACAGAAAGATCCTGTTGACCTCGTGTCTGGCCGCTGCGTGTTCGACCGTTTCGGCCCAGACGTCCGCCCACCCGACGTGAAAACGAGCCGCGATCTGTTCACTGGACACGCCAGCCGCCTGTTCGGTGGCGATTTGCGACCAAAGTGGCGCGGGGTCGATCAAGCGCAACTCGCCCTGTTCGAACGTCGAAAAAACGAACCCCTTGGGAGTGCCGTGCTGTGCAATGTGGGTCTCGGCCAGCGTTTGCAGACGCATGGCCGACTCGCCTTCAAAACTCTGCGCCCCATCCGCTTCCCCAATGGCGCAAGCGACCGCATCAAACAGACGCCCCGCCGAGGACGCCGGCGGAGCATTCACGCCCGACTTGATCGCGGCGAGTAGCGGCAAGGTTGGCTTTCCGGACAGCTGCCGAGCTAACGACTCTGGCCAGGCATCGGGTTGCCCGAGGTGATCCAGCCGCGCCAGCAGATTGCGCCACGGTTCCGTCGCAGCCTTGTCGCCGCCGGGCAACGGAGCGGGCCGCAGGCTTGCCAGTCGTTCGGCCTGGACATAGTCGCACAACAGCAGTTCAGCGCCCCAGAGCGAACCATCCGACCCCATACCGATCCCGTCCTGCACCAACGCAAGAACAGGCGGATGATCGCGGTGCATGCCATGTTCGGCCATGCAGGCGGCGGCATGGGCGTGGTGATGCGCGACCTCGACCAGCGGCACATTCCGGGCGGAGGCCAGATCGCGGGCCAGACGCGTCGAGTAATAGCCGGGATGCGGATCGGCCACGATCAGCTCCGGAGCCAGATCATAGAGCTGCTGGTAAAGACCGATGGTGCGTTCCAGATCGGTCAATGCCGTCACGTCGCCAAGATCGCCGATGTGCTGTGACAGCACTGCACTGCCGGATTTGGCGATGCCGAAGGCGTTCTTGATATCGCCGCCAAGGGCGAGAACCTGCGGGTGCGTCTCGCCAAATCCATCGGGCAGGCGGAGCGGGCGGGGCGCCAGACCACGGGCACGGCGCAGGGGTCGCACCTTTCCATGCGAGACTTGAACAAGCGAGTCGTCCACCCGGTTGGCGATGGCGCGATCATGCATCAGGAACAGATCCGCGAAATCGGCCAGCATTGTGCGGGCGGCGTTATTCTCCGTGACCTGTGGCACGCCTGACCGATTGCCGCTGGTCATCACAAGCGGGGCGTCGATGGCATCTATCAGCAATGCATGAAGCGGACTGTACGCCAGCATCACCCCAAGTCGCCGCAGGCCCGGCGCCAGATTGTCGGGCAGGTCGCTGTCCTCGCGCCGGTCCAACAGCACGATAGGCGCGGCTGGCGCGCAAAGGGCGGCGGCTTCAACGTCGCTGACAATGGCGAACTTATGGGCTGCATCGAGATCGCGGACCATCAGCGCAAAAGGCTTCGTCGGGCGGCGTTTTCGCGCCCTCAGGCGGTCGATCGCGTCGAAGCTGCGGGCATCGCAGGCCAGATGAAACCCGCCGATTCCCTTCAGCGCGACGACCCCACCGCCCTGAAGGCACGAGATAGCCTGGTCGATGGCTAACGAGCCCTGCGCAATCCGCTCGATGCTGCCGGGACGTTCTGCCCAAAGCGTGGGTCCGCAAGCCGGACAGGCGACCGGTTGCGCGTGGAACCGGCGGTCGGCAACGTCGTCGTATTCCGCCACGCAATCCGTGCACATCGCAAAGGCCGCCATCGTCGTGTTCGCGCGATCGTATGGAAGGGCGTTCAGAATTGAAAAGCGCGGGCCGCAATGGGTGCAGTTCAGAAAAGGGTATCCGCATCGTCGGTCGCCGGGACTGTGCAGCTCTGTCCTGCAAGCCTCGCACATGGCCGCGTCCGGAGTTGCGGCCGCCCGCACATCACCGCCGCCGCTATGATCAATGCTGAAACTGTCAGGCGGCACGGAATCCAGCGAATCATCCTGCAAATAATCTATACTGGCCAAAGGCGGCGCCTCGATCGGCAGTCGCCGCATCAAGTCCACGATCTTGGACGCTGCGCCGAACAGGTCGATTTCGACGCCGCCGCCTGTATTGCGCACGCTGCCGCGAAGGCGCGCTTCGGTGGCAAGACGATGCACGTAGGGCCGGAATCCGACGCCCTGAACCAGACCCCTCACCGTGATGCGGCGTGCGACAACCTTGTCGTTCATGACGTCGCCTCGGCCGCGATCGCGTCAATTACTTCGACCGCCATGTCGACGGCGGGCAGAACCACGGCGGCAACATCGGCGCACATTTCGGTGCCGAATGTGTCCGCCTCGGCAACCTGAGCGGCGATGATCCTGACGCGCGTCGGCAGCACTCCGATTGCTCGGGCCAGCGTCATCGCGCGGATCGGCGTGGCATAGTGGATGTCGGCGAAGTAGTCGCGGCGTTCACGGTCGGTCAGCGCGTCGATGTCGGGCAGTTCGGGCATCAGCAGGAAAAGTCGTCCCGGATCAGCCTGCCTGTCACAGGCATCGAATACAATCAGAGCGTCGTAGCCGCGCATCAATTCCTGGACCAGATGAATGCCGCCGATCCCGGTCTCGATCACGGTTGCTCGGGCGGTCACGCGCGGGTCCTGCGCGGCCAGACGAGCCGCATGTACGCCAAATCCGTCATCGCCCTTCAGTTCGTTGCCAACCCCCGCGACAAGGATTTTCATCCGCTCAGAATACCGGCAGTTTCGCGTTGAACGGCATACTGAACCCGATCAATACGCGGCCATTTTCGGTGCGTACCGGGTGACAGCCCAACGGCGGCCCGCCGCCCAACCGTGAGCCGCTTCGGATGTCGTAAAGGCACCCCGTTTCCGACGGGCAGGCCCAGGAAAACCCGTTCAAAGAGCCTTCGCGCATTGAGGCATTGTGATGCGGGCATGTCGCGCTGAATGAGTAAATTTCGCCACCCGCACGGGCCACGACGATCATGCCCTCCTCCATCCGGACAATGGCGAACGCGCCCTCGGCCAGTTCGCCGGCCAAGGGTGCGGGCGACCAGTGTGGCGGCGTGCCGACCGGATCGGCGGCCAATCCGTCGCTGGCGATGTCCTGATCGGGCAGGAAATCCCAGATCTTGGCGCAGCCCGGCGTTTCCGGAGGCAAAAGATCGTACATGCCCATCAGGGTGTTGATCGCCGGGTCGGTGATGACCTGCTCAAGCACGCCCTCTTTGAACAGGCGCACCAGACGGTGCAACGCTTCCCGGTGGATCGCGTCGATGCCGTCCATGGCGGCGAACGTTGCGGCGCGGACATCCTCGTCCATACCCTCAAGCGCCGCCAACCTGTCGCCGGTTTCCGACACCAGCGCATCCCATTCGGCATTCGAGCGGTATCCGATAAGTGCCTGCGGTTCCTCGGCGTGAAGTTTCGGCGGCGCGGTTGCGGCTTTATCCGTGGGCATGGTGATCGTGGCTGTGGGACGGGTCGTCGCAGACTTCCTCGCCGTCGCAGCACCCGGCGTTGCATTCGCCGTGGCTGGCCTGCTGGAATTCGGTGAAGGTCTCGAAAAACATGCGGCCGGCTTTTTTACGCCCCACGTCGGTGAAAGCAAAAGTATCACCGTCGCGGCGCAATTCGCCGGTTTCCACCAACCGCTGGAACGTCTCGGAAACGGCGTCCTGACCGCTGTGGAGGAATGGCAGAACACCCTGCGGCGTGAACCGCTCGCCAAAGCCCTCGCCTTGATACCAGTAGCAGATTTGCAGGACGTCCTCCTGCTCCATCATCCGCTCGAGCGCGTCTGTTTCGGTTGGCTTGGACATTACTCTGGTCCTTTCATAAGGCTACGGCCCGATTGTGCATGAAGCCACCGGTCGGCACCAGATCCTCTGCGCTTTTGGCTGTCGTCGTGCAACGCGCAGCCGGTCCGTTCTCCGCCAGATCACCAGCCAGCATGACGATCTCGTCGATCATTGCGGCAGGGGAAAATCCTAGCAGAGCCATCAGCGCCCCATCGCTTGCCCGCCCCTCGCTTTCTGCCATCACCATGTTTCCGAACGTGTCGCCGGGCAGGTCCGCCTCGACTGTGAAACACTCGCCGGGCCAAATCCCGAACCGTTCGCCGATCATCAATGTGTTTTCGAGATCGACCACGCCGGTGACGGCTTCATAAACCCGTTCCTGAACTGCCGTGTCCGTGAGAACTCCGCCCTTCCACCGGTGCGCCGCAATCCGCCCCGGCCGGCTTGAAACCGAGGCCGCCCCGACCAGCACGATGCGCGTGGGTCGCGGCCCGTCCTCGTCCTGAAAGCGCTGCACGATGTGGATCGGCCCCCAGGTCATGTTCTCGGCGCGTGCGCCCGGCACACCGGCCAATCGCGCCTCAAGCCTTCGCATCAGTTCCGGCCCCAGCGGATAGGCATCGACCACCGGCGAATGCCCAACCACGCCAACGATGATTTCAGTCGATGCCGCAGGCACAGGTCGTCACCTCGCGTGTCACCACCCGGTCAGAGCCTTCGACCATGACATGCGTCGTGCACGGCATGCAGGGATCGAAGGATCGGATCGCGCGCAGGATGTCGATGCCCTGAAAATCTTCTTCGTTCTTGAAGTTGCTCTCGACGATGGTTGTGTTCAGCACCGCCTGCTCATAGGGCCCCGGCTCGCCCCAGGGCGTGCGAGGGCAGGCGTTGATCGTCGAAGGCGTGACGATCTGGTAATTCGCCAGCAAGCCATCCTTGATTTCGCAGTGATGGGTCAGAAACCCGCGTCCGGCACCCCAGAACCCGACGCCGATGGAGTGGCCCTTGGAGGGGATTTCGAACGGCGTCGCAACCTTGGTTTCGCCACGCTTGACCAGATCCATTGCGCGGGTCAGGTTTTCCATCGTCACCATCAGGTTGAAGCCGACGGCATAAGCGCGGGCACGATTGCGTTCGAACGCGTTCCAGACCTCCGGCACTTTCCATTCGGCATTGAATTCCGGCAGGGACTCGCCCTTGGCGATGCGTAATTTCAGGCTGTTGCCGGTGGATTCGAAGAACGCCGACGCCGGAAGCTTGCCGGACACCGCCGAGAGGTAAACGCGTGCATAGGCCCCAGCTTCGAACGTCTTGCGGTCCCATGTGGGCGTCGTGGCCCAGGAATACCGTTCCTTCCAATTCTGCGCACCGGGGCGCGGAATCGTCGTCTTGTTCCAGGGATGGTTGGGCGACAGCGGATTGCCCGAAGGGTCGGTCTTGAACGGGTAGTCCTCCCACTTCTCGTAGAACGAATGTTCGACGAACTCTTCCAGACCCACATTGATGTCGGTCAGCCGGTTGGTCAGCAATTCGCCGTTGACCAGAACGCCCGGCGTCGACCAGCGCTTCATGCCCCATTCGTTGCAGTTCTTGTAGGTCGCGTCGTAATAATCCTCGTGGTCCCACTGACCGCAGTCGATCATGGTGGCGGGCAGGCGTCCGCAATCCAGATAGCGCGGATCGGCGTCATAGTAGAAATCGAACACGTCATCCCAGATGCCGATGCATTTCTTGGCATAGTCGAAGAACTTCACCATCCGCAGGTAGAATTCGTTCAGCACCGAGATGTTGACGAAAGTGGTCACGCCGCCTGGGATGATCGTCTCGGGGTGCGGATACTTGCCGCCGAGCAGCACATAGGCCTCGCGTGCCACCCGCGTCATCTGCAACGCTTCAAGGTACAGCTTGCCGGTCAGAGGGTTCAGGTCGCGCATGATATCGCCGATGGTGGCGTAGCCGTGCCTGTCCTTGTGCTTGCAGGGCGCGCGTTCGGCCTTGTCCCAGATCTCGGGATTGGTCTGCTTGACCAGACTCTCGGAGAAGTCAGGACCGGCCAATACGAAAAGGTGCAGCGGATTGTCATAAAGGTATTCGCAGGACAGCAGCAGGTTGCGCACGACAATGCCCAGCGGCGGCGGCTTAATGCCCAGCGCCATCTCGACGGCCAGGGCCGACGCGGTGGAGTGCACCCCGCCGCAGACACCGCACGCGCGACTGGAGATAAAGGCGGCATCGCGCGGATCTCGGCCCCGCAGGATCACCTCATAACCGCGGAACAGGGTTGCCATCGAGTTGGTGTCGACTATTTTGCCAGCTTTGAGATCGACGCTGGAATGGAAAGCCAATGCGCCTGCTACCCGGGTCACCGGATCGTAGTCGATGTCGACCAACTGGCCATTCTTGACCGCCAATTCCTTCAGCTTGGCATCGCGCTCCTCCACCGTGCGGGTCTGATAGGTGTAGGGGTTCTTGACGCCCTCTTTCAGAAACGCATTGCCGTCATCATCAAACTCGATGGGAAGGTTGGTAAAGCACATGTGACAGGCCCCTTTGGCGGGTTATCTTTGTTTCATAGCAGTAGCGACGCCGACGATGGCGGCCAGATTATCATTCGCCGCCAGCAATGGTGGAGCGAGGGCCATAAGTCCCGCGTTGATCTCGTCCACCCGCCCGTTCAGCGGAGCGGTATCATCGCGGACCTTTACCAGACCGCCCGCAAGTGCTTCCAAGTGATCTCCCGCGCGTTTCAGAGCCACGATGACGCCGATCAGGTGATAGGCAACGACCAGCACGATAACGAGGGCAAGGATCACACTGATCCACGTGAGTGCGGCGATCATGTCGATGCTCTCCGGATGGCGCGTTCCGACAACAGCGTTGCGACGGCTCCGGTCTTTCCTTTGATGTTTTCGGCCACCGGGATCATCGCGGCGGCCTTCGCCAATGTGTCGTCCAGTGCCGGTATCGCGCCGGTATGGCCTGCGATCTGCACGCCGGATGTTTTCATGTCGGCCATGTAGGCCTCGATCGCCCAAGCGGCGTTCAGCACGCGACGCAGAAGGCTGACAGCCACGGGGACTATGATCGCCGCGATGATGACAAGCGTAACGATCCAGATGACGGCGACTGCGGTGGGCATCATGCGGTCTCCTGCTTCAGCAAGGCTTCATGTAGCTCGCCCAGCGTTTCGTCCACGGCCATCAGTCCGCCCGCGACATCCGCCAGACCTTTGTTAAGCGGAACGGCTGCGGCGGGAAGGTGCGAGGTTTCGCGTTCGATAGCGCGCAGGCCAAGACGCAGTTTCGCCAGATAGCTTGTGCCGGTGCCGCCTATGGTTTCCAGCACGTTGGCGATCTTCACCAGCGCGACCGCCACCACGGCCAGAAAAAGCAGTGCGGCCAAAGCGGTCAGTAGGGTCAGAAGAGTTACCATCATTTGCCTCCCACAATACAGGCGACACAGCCGGGACAACTTCGCGCGTGATCCCGGATTGCCTTTGCGTCGCGCAGGATCAACCCCGCCCCGCCCAGGATTTTGCCTACGGTTTCATTGGTGCGGTAAAGCAGCGGAATATGGATCGTGTTGTTGGCAACCTGCTGGCCGCGGGCCCAGATCACGGCGGCTCCGGCCTCGATGTTACGGGCGGTGTTGATAATCAGCATGAGCAGGACCGCGACGACGATCACCACGACAACGGCCACACCGATAGCGATCCACCAAAGCGTGAGGTTATCGATCATGCCGCATCCTCCTGTGCATCATGAGAGACCGCGCTCCGGACCTTTGCGGTGTTTCCCGCGATGGCCTGTGCGCCGCCAAGCAGCGCCTCGGCAGTCTTGTTGGTGCGCGTCAGCGCCCAGACCGACCGGGTGTTCGCGTCGATATCGCCGACCACCTCTGCCGCCACGCCCGCCAGTTTCCGGATGCGACGCGCCTGATACAGTATGGCCAGAAGCAGGATCGCGACCACAACCACCACCGCTGCCGCCGCTGAATATCCAATGATCCACCACATGTTCATGGCGCTACTCCGCAGTTTGCTTGTCACGGGCGATTGTCCGCAGATAGGCTGACGACGGCGCCTGCAATTCCTTCTGCCGGTCCGACCCGGCCTTGAACTGCGTTCCCTGGCGCTTGAGGAATTCATAAAAGCCGCCCACCATCTGCTCGCCGACGCTGAATCCGCCGTCGACCTTGGCCCAGCCCGACGGCACATCGCCGGTTTCCTTCCACCGCGTCGTGCGGTTGCGGCTTTTGAGGGTGTATTGCCGCAGATACTTGATGAAGCTGCCTGTGCTGCGGCTAAAGGTTGTGGACAGGAATGAGCCGGGCGGGCGCTTGTAGAACGGTGCAAAGGCGTCGGGAAAACCGGGCATGGTGCAGCCGATGCAGATACCGCCGGTGTTCATGCAGCCGCCCATCTTTCCGTTGGCACCGCGGCTGACAATGTTGCATTGCACCACCGGTCCCCAGCATCCAAGCTCGACCAGGCATTTCCGCTCGCCGTATTCGGTGGCAAAGCTGCCTTCCTCGTAATTGCCCGCCAGCACGCAGCGCCGGTGCACCGTCTCGCTGAACAGCCATGCCGGGCGACCTAGCTCGTCGAACTCGGGGAGGGGGCCAAATCCTGCGAGGAACATCAGGACCGAGGCGATGGTTTCGGTGATATTGTCACCAACCGGCGCGCAGCCGGGGATATTGATCGGCGGCAAGCCGAGAGCACTAAGGTACTCCTTGCCCAGATAATCCATCACCGACATCGCGCCGGTCACATTGCCCGCCGCCGCTGGTATGCCGCCCCATGTCGCGCAGGTGCCTACGGCGATGACCGCAGCCGCGCCGGGTGCCAGATCGCGCAGCCAATGCGCCGTCGGGACCGGTTGCGGGTTCTCACCGCCACTTGATCCCATTGCCGACCAGTACCCGCCCGAGGCCCCGGCGATGTCCTCATTCGCGACCGATCCTTCATAAAGGATGACGTAGGGCTTGCCCAACTTGCCCGCGACTGCGGCATGGTGCGCCTTCATGAAGTCTTTGCCCGCAGTGACCGACAGCACCGGGTGATGCAGTACGATCTTGGGCAGACCTGGCAGCCGTGCGTTCAAGAGTTGCTCGACCGAGGGGTTCTGCGCGCCAGCGGCGGAAATGGTGCAACCGTCGCAACTCATTCCCGCCAGCCAGAAGGCGTGAACCTCGTCAAGCGGGCCGTCATCAAGGGTAAAGGTCGGGCGATAGTCCTGGGTCAGGGTGCTGCCGTCATGCGCCATCTGGTCGTTCGCCTCCGACGAAAAAGCCATTTTGCCAGATAAGCTTACGAGATTGTCCCTAGGGTAAGGTCAAGCCGTTCATTTGGCATTCGACTTCCCAGTTTCGTGACCGCAGTCGCAAGAAGTCAGCATCGCCCCGCAGATGCAATTGCCGGCGCGGTCGCGCGGCGTTCCGATCAGCGCATCGAAACGCGCCTGCAATTCATCGCGCTGTCCTTGCATCATGGCGATACTCAAATCGCGCTCGGCGATCTGTTCGTCCAGGCGGCCCAGCAGTCGCTGGCGTAAACTGCGACCGTCGTCGGCATCCAGAATTTCGCCCACATCGTCGAGCGACAAGCCCAATTTGCGAAGACTCACGACAAGCTGCGCTCGCCGAACCGCATGGGGTGCGAACGTGCGATACCCGTTGGCACCACGCTCGGCTTTCGGGATCAGGCCGATTCGCTCGTAGTGGCGAAGGGTCTTGGTGGAGACATCAAGCGACTTGGCCAATGAACCGATTAGCATGGCCAATCCACCCGGTTACTTGCCTCAGACCCCGGCGTTCGCGTCTGTCTTGGCACCGGTGCCGCCTGCAGGGCTGGCCATCGCATCTATTTTTTCTGCAATTTCACGAATCGCGGCGACACCTTTGCTGTCGGATGCGTAATCAATCGGGGCCTTGCCCAGACGCTCGGCATCCATCATCGCTTCGTCGTATGGGACGGTGCCGATAATCTCCATCCCGTGCTTGTCGCAGAAGGTCTGGATCGCCTCCATATCCTCGTCCGACCGGACCTTGTTGGCCACCACCTTGACGTGCGCGATGCCCAGTTCATGGGCCAGTTCGCTGGTCCGCATCGCGGCCTCGAGCGATCGGTAATACGGCTCGGCCACTACCAGCATCATGTCAACATGCCGCGCCGTGCCACGCTTGAGGTGTTCCAGCCCGGCCTCCATATCCGTCACGGTGTGCTCGCCCATCGAGGTCAGTTCCGCGATCAACCCGCGCACGGCCCGGTGAGAGGCGCACATGCAGCCGGAACCGGCCGTGCCATGCGCCGGCTTTCCCATCACGATCAGATCGACATTGGGCGCGGCGCGTACGGCGAAATCGCGGATGATATCTTCCCGCGCCATTGTCGGTTCCATCATGACAACGCCGTCAACTTCGGCACCGCGCTGCATCACGCCGGGCGGGATATAGCTGATTGCGTTCGCTGCATCGGGCGACATTCCAAGCATCAACGCCAAGTTCGGATTCGGGTCGCCATCAATGGCCAGAATGCGCCTGTCGGTGGTGCCGAATATCCGCGCCAACGTCCCTGCGATAGTCGTCTTTCCAGATCCGCCTTTTCCTACAGTCGCGATTTTCATGATGGTTCTCCTCGGGGAAGTCACGAAAAAAAGCCTAGGATATTAGTATGGTTTGAGCAATCATCCAATGACCTTGCCCCAAGGGAAAGGATTGCTGTCTTGACCCACTCCGCAAAGCCACCCACATCGGATGTTCGGCTGTCCGTCACGGTCCTGACCGGCTTTCTAGGCGCGGGGAAAACGACTTGCCTCAATGCCTGGCTGGACAGTGCCGACGCTGCGGGAACTG
Source organism: Paracoccaceae bacterium (assembly GCA_037968835.1). Taxonomy (GTDB): domain Bacteria; phylum Pseudomonadota; class Alphaproteobacteria; order Rhodobacterales; family Rhodobacteraceae; genus JBBKWG01. The sequence goes on along the minus strand of JBBKWG010000113.1, from coordinate 10,424 downwards.
CGGTTCTTGTCAACGAATTCGGCGAGATTGATGTGGACAGTGCGGTGCTGGCCGGGCGGCTTGGCGATGGATCTGCGTTGGTCAGTCTGCCGAACGGCTGTGTCTGCTGTGCAGTGCAGGAGGATCTCGCCGAGGCGCTGCTGGCCCTGATTGCAGAACGCCAGGATATTCAACGTTGCGTGATCGAGACTACGGGCCTTGCCGATCCGGGTGCGATCCTTCGCGGTTTGCGACACGATCCGCGCCTTCGCAAGGGTGTCCGCGCCGACCTGACGCTGGCCGTTTGTCCCGCCGACCGACTGGAGGATCAGCTTGCGAGGTTCCCCGAACCCGTCCGTCAAATCGCGATCGCCGACCGGATCGTGCTGACCAAAACCGACCTTGTCGATGCCACGCAATCTGCGTCGGCCCGAAAGCGACTTGCCGAACTCAATCCGTTGGCGGAGATCGTCGCGGCCTCAACTGACGCTGCGCGGGCAAAGTGCTTTACGCCGATGTCGCCGGACCGTTCGATGCCGAAGTTGTCGCACGGTCACGTCCACGCACACACGCAAGGCGTTTCGAGTTTCTCGATCCCCCTGACGCGCCCGCTCGATCCGGACCGATTTCGCGACACGATGTCATTCCTGATCATGCGCCACGCCGAGAACCTGTTCCGGATCAAGGGCGTCGTCCGGTTTGCCAACGAGGCGCGCCCGCATCTGCTGAACGTTGTGCACGACGTCTATTCTTCGGTGCCAATGCCGCTTGATTGCGCGCTGACAGGATTGGTCGTGATTGGCCAGGATTTGCCCGCCGGTGAAATACGAGCCGATGTCCAGAATTGCCAAAGCCTGGGCCACGTGGGCGCAACCGGCATGCCAAAAGATCAGACAGCCACCAGACTTGGGAGAGTCACATGAAAAGTTACCGATCGTTGCAAAAGACGGCTGTGTTCGCATTGGCGACAGCCGCAATTGGTTTGATGGGTGCGACCGGCACGCTGGCGCAGGATAAGGTCGCCGTCGTTGCCATTCCTGCCGATCCGGGCCAGTTCAACCCGGGTATTACAACCGGTGCCAATGTGCACGCCGTTGCGGATTCGATGTTCAACGGGTTGGTAGGTCTGGACGAGAACCTCGATCCGATTCCTGATCTGGCGACAAGCTGGGACATCTCCGAGGACGGCAAGACCGTGACCTTTCATCTGGCCGAGGCGAACTGGCACAATGGGCAGCCTTTCACGTCGGAAGACGTGCAATTCACCTTTGAATCTGTCCTGTTCCAGAACCACTCGCGCACCAAAGCCGGTCTTGGAAACGTGGTCGAAAGCATCGAGACACCCGATTCGCGCACTGTTGTCTTCAACCTGTCATCGCCGCATCCCGCTTTGCTGCGCAGGCTGGACGTGACCGAAGCGCCGATCCTGCCCAAACATATCTACGAGGGGGTCGCCGACGTGACCACGGCGGACGCCAACCTTTCACCTGTCGGCACCGGTCCTTTCAAACTGGAGAGCTACGAAAAGGACGCGCAGGTCGTGTTGGTTCGAAACGAAGATTACTTCAAGGAAGGTCTGCCCAAGATCGACCGGCTGGTCTTTCGCATCATTGCCGATCCCGCAACTCGATTGCTGGCCTATCAACAGGGCGAGATCGACTACATGAGCGGCGTCGATGGCAAGGACATTTCAGCCCTTGAGGCAGCAGGCGACAGCAACATCCTGCGGTCCACGTCGGGTCCTGGCGGCGGCAACTGCATCATGACCGTCTCGTTCAATCTCGAACGCGAGGCGACCGCCGATCTGGCCGTACGGCAAGCCTTTGCCCGCGCCATCGACCGGCAGCGGATCGTGGATCAGGTGTTGTTCGGCACGGGCAAGGTGGCCGAAGCGCCGTTCTCCAGCGCCATTGGCTGGGCCCATGCAGACGGAGCATTGGCGGACCTGTCCTATGATCCCGAGGCGTCCAAGGCGCTGTTGGATGAGGCCGGCTTTGCCTCGGGCGATGGTGGCAACCGCCTGACCCTGGACATCGTGCACTTCCCGACATTCAACAGCTATGCCGAACTGATGAAGCAGGATCTGGCCGAGGTCGGCATCGAGTTGGTGTCACGCCCACTCGACCGCGAGGCAGCGGTCGATGCGATCTTCAAGCAGCGCGATTTCGACACCAACCTGATCTCCTACTGCAACGGCGTCGACCCCGAGATCGGCATCCGGCGGATGTATGTCTCTGACAATATAGGGCCGATACCGTTCTCGAATGCCTCCGCGTATCGCAACGAGACGGTGGACAAGCTGTTCGCGGACGCGGGCAAGGTTCAGGACAACGAAAGCCGCGGCAAGATTTATCGCGAGGTACAGGACATCCTGTCCGTCGAGTTGCCGTATTTCTGGCTGGTCGAAACCGAAGGTGCGGCGGCGGAAAAGAAAACCTTCGACGGCTTCCGCTCGTGGACCGGCCAGTTTGCGGAAGCGGCCGGCCTTGTGGAGTAGACACGTCCAGGCAACGCGCAAACCGGCTGATGCGACCCGATGATAGGGTATGTTCTCAGTCGGATGCTGCGCATTCTGCCGATGCTCTGGGCGGTCGGCACGGCGTTATTCATTCTTCTCCACGCAACGCCCGGTGGCCCCATCGTCGCGCTGGCGGGCGAATTTGCCGATGCCGATACCGTGGCGAATATCGAGGCGCGGTTCGGACTCGATAAGCCGTTCGCTGTCCAATACGGCGCGTTTCTGGCCAATTTGGCGCGCGGTGATCTGGGCCAGTCGTGGTTTTTTAACGCGCCCGTCAGTCAGGTGCTGCTGTCACGCCTGCCCGCGACATTGATCCTGGTCCTGCCGTCGCTGATCCTCGCTGCGTCCATCGGCATACCGCTGGGCATTCTGGCTGCGCGCAGTCAACGCGGTAGTCTGAGCATCGTCATCTTCGCCCTGCTCGCGTTTGCGGTCCCAAGCTTCTGGCTGGGGCACCTTTTGCGGCTTGCCTTCTCGGTGCAGATTCCGTGGTTCCCGGTTCAGGGGATGACCAACGCCCGAATTGCCAGCCACGGTTGGGCGCATTGGGTCGATATCGCCCATCACGCCGTCTTGCCGGTGTTGACACTGACTTTGCACCAGCTTGCCTTTACCGTGTTGCTGACACGCTCGGCCATGACAGTTGAACGGCAGCGCCCCTATTTCATCACCGCGCTGATGAAGGGCAACAGCTTGAGCCGGGCGGAATATCTCCACGCCTTTCCGAACGGTTCGCTGGCCATCGTGACACTGTTCGCCAATCGCATCGGCTGGTTTCTGGCCGGTGCCGTGCTGATCGAGGTGGTCTTTGGCTGGCCGGGTTTTGGTCAACTGACCAATTCGGCCATCCGAAACCGCGATTTTCCACTGGTGATCGGCATCGTGCTGGCGGTGACCTTGGTAACGCTGTTGGCCAATCTTCTGGCGGACATTCTTTACATGGTCATCGACCCTCGCCTTCTGCCAAAACGCAAGGCTGCGGGATGACCGACACCTTCCATCGCGGCTTGAATGGAGAGGGCGCCACCGGTGGGGTCGAGCGTGGGCTTTCAGCAATTTTCAATCACCGCCGGAACCATGTGATGTGGATCGCCCTCGTGATGCTGGCGCCATTCGCATTGGCCGCATTGCTGCCCGGCTGGATGTCGACCTACGACCCGTTCGCGAATGTCGGCCTCGCGTTGCAGGCACCCAATGCGAGCCATATTTTCGGCACTGACGATCTGGGCCGCGATCTGTTTTCCGGTGTGGTAGCGGGCGCTCGCACCTCCCTTTTCGTCGCTGCCGTGGTGACCTTTCTGTCGGCTTTTATCGGCACGGTGATAGGCATGACGGCTGGCTATTTTGGCGGTCTGATCGACGACGGGGTGATGCGGTTCTCCGTAGTCGTGCTGGTTGTGCCGCGGTTTTTCGTGGCGTTGCTGGTGCTGACCCTGTTCGGCGCGTCCGCCACGAACGTGGCGCTGGTGCTGGGTCTGATGTCCTGGCCCGGCCTCGCGCGTCTCACGCGAGCGGAAACCCTTGCACAGCGCGAGCGTGAATACGTCCGCGCTGCGCAAGCCCTTGGTTGTCCGCCGTTCTGGATTCTCCGCCGCCATCTGCTGCCGCAAGTTCGCCGTCCGGTCTTGGCACTTGCGGCCCCGATTGCGACGGGGGCAATCCTGACCGAAGCGGGGCTCAGCTATCTGGGCCTGTCCGATCCCAACGTCATGAGTTGGGGCAAACTGATCCAGAACGGGCAATCGTTCTTCACGCACGGTTGGTGGTTGCCGGTCATTCCCGGCCTCGCCGTCGTGCTGACCTGCCTGGGTCTGGCATTGCTGGTTGAGGGATTTCGAGACGCGAGGTGAGTCAGTGCGAAAGCTGAGCCGGCCCTGAAGTGGAACCGAGACCCAACTATGCGACCTGATCGGTGATGAACCACCAACGGGACACGGGCCGAAATCCTGCACCGTTTGCCACGGATCGCCGTGAGCAATCCGCTTCAACTCTGGCTCAGTAGGACTCGCTCCTTCGACGATCGCGCCCAAAGCGACTTCCGGGTTTCCGGGCGCGCCGACCTTTCGCACCAGCTACAGATCGACCGGCGCCGCCAGCGTTCGGGCGATTTCAATAGCCACAGGGACTCCACCTCGCGGCAAAGCGAAGATCAAGGGCGGCTTGAGCTCCATTTCGGCAAGAATCTCGCCAAGCTGTTGACCTGCATCGGCGCGATCACGAAATTTCAGAGCCTTGGACTTCATGAAATTTTGGCTTTCCGAACTCGCCACAGTGGCCGCTTGGCGCATCTACGAGATACCTGCATCCAGCAAAATGAAAGGCGGCCCAGATGGGGAATCATGGGCCGCCAGACTAGAGCAACGCGAAACTCGATGTTGGGACATGACTTGAGCTGTTCGCATTGGTCTATGTTGAAATTGCGCCACCAATGTTCCTGACTTGCAGGACAACTGGGGGCGCAGAACTGATACAAATGATTGGTGACAATACAATCCCGAGTCTTACCCCGAGCGCACGCGACCGGATTGATGCTGGTCAATTCGAACCAGAGCTACTTCCCCACGTCGCCGTTAAATGCAGAACGAACGACCATTGAAGTTGTAAACGCAGGGAATTCACACGAGGCGCGTTCGACATCAAATTTATTCAGTCTATTCTGAACAACTGACTTGACTATCCTGCTCACGTGTCTTAGTCGCCTCTCGAACTAGGTTGCGGGACATGCGTTACCGTGAAAATTGCAAAGGCTAGATGATGATCAGATCAATCAGCAGGGTGTCCGCGGTTTCGATGAACCGTCGGATCATCGTACTCATTCTGTCCGTAATTCTCGCGATCACGATGGCGCTCCGCGTTGACGCAGCGAGCGACGAGCCGAGCGGACCGGAAGCTCCGCGCATACCTTCCGTCACGGTGACCAACGCCGAAGTGCACGAGATTATCGGGCGGGTCTCGATCTCGGGTACCGCCGTGCCCCGCAACGAGATTTTGGTCTTTCCAAGAATTGGGGGATACAGCATCGATCAGATTTCGGTCGACGTAGGGGATAGCGTTCAAAGCGGCGAGACACTTGCCACGCTGAACAAGCAATCCCTCGTCGCGCAACTTGCGCAGTCCCAGGCCGAACTTAATCGGGCCCAAGCCGCAGTTCGGCAGGCCGAAAGCCAGATAGGCGCGGCGTCAGCGGATGCGGTGCAAGCGCAATCCGCACTCGATCGAACTCAGCAGCTTAAAGATTCGGGGACGGCGACACAGGCGGTTCTGGATCAGGCCGTTGCCAATTCGCTATCCGCGAATGCAGCGCTCGCCGCGTCAAAGAACGGGTTGGAGGTCGCCAAAGCGCAACTCGCGCAGGTAGAAGCGCAGCTTGAAATTGCCCAGCTGAATCTCGATCACGCAATCATCGCCGCGCCGACGTCGGGCGTCATTTCCGAGCGAACAGCGCAGATCGGTGCCATCGCGGCCACCGGCGGCGAACCCGTCTTTCGCATCATCGAAGATGGTGTGGTCGAGATTGAAGCTGAAGTCATCGAAACCGCGTTGGGACAGGTCGAAGTCGGCGACAGTGTCGAGCTATCGGTTGCCGGCATCGGCCAATTGCAGGGCGAAGTGCGTCGCATTGCGCCTACTGTGAATCCCACGACCAGACTAGGCTCCATCCGTGTACAGACAGAACAAACTCCGGCACTTCGCTCGGGTCTTTTTGCAAGTGGCTGGGTAATCACCGAGAAGCGGCGTTCCATTACAGTTCCCGCCAGCGCCGTTCTTACTGACGCTGAAGGAACGTTCGTTCTGGCGGTCAATGATGGAGTACTCGCGAGACGCGCCGTCGATGCCGGACTCATCTGGAACCAGCGGCGTGAGATCGTCAACGGCCTGGAAGAAGGGGAAACCGTCGTCGCCAAGGCCGGTGCGTTCTTCGGCGACGGCGACCAGATCAATCCGATCAATGCCAGCGGTTCCGAGCAAGCGGAGTTGGCACAATGAACATGTCCACCTGGGCCATTCGCCACCCCGTTCCATCGCTGGCCCTTTTTCTGGTTCTCTGCATTGTCGGAATGGTCAGCTTCTTTCGGCTTCCGGTCACGCAGTTTCCGAATATCGACATTCCGATCATTACCATCGGAATTGCGCAACCCGGCGCGGCTCCGTCCGAGGTCGCTAATCAGATCGTCAAACCGGTTGAATCCGCCGTTTCGGACATTGTCGGCGTCAAACACGTCAGCGCGATTGCAAACGATGGTTTTGCTTCCGTCACCATCGAGTTCGCGCTTGAAGTCGATACGGACCGTGCGCTGAACGACGTCAAGGATGCCATTGCTGGTGTCCGCGGTGATCTTCCCGAAAGCATTACAGAGCCGAACATCCAGCGTCTCGACGTCACCGGCGCTCCAATCCTGACTTATGCGGTATCCGATCCCACGCGCTCAATCGAAGACTTGTCATACTTCGTTGACGAGATTGTCGCGCGCGAGCTGACGGGCGAAAACGGTGTCGGCAAGGTTACCCGGCTTGGTGGGGCGGACGCGGCAATTCAGGTCGAGCTTGACCCGGACCGCTTGCTATCGCTGGATCTGACTGCGGCCGACGTCAACTCTCAGCTAAGACAATCCAATATTGATCTTGGCGGTGGCAGCGGCGCACTTGCGGGTCAGGAATATTCAATCCGCGCGCTCGGTGCGGCCGAAACATTGCAGGACCTTGCGGCGACTCCGATCACCACCAAGGCGGGCGGTATCGTTCGACTGGATCAGGTCGGAACCGTCCGCGAAGGCTCGACCGAAGCGACTGCATTTGCGCTTTACAATGGGCAGCCGGTGGTTGGATTCGGCGTATTTCGGGCAACCGGCGCCAGCGATCTGGATGCAGGCGACAATGCGAAAGAACGCCTGAGCGAACTTGGCAGCGAATATCCGAACGTCACGTTTTCGCTGATCGACGATGCGACTATTTACACCGAGGGCAACTATCACTCGGCAATGGAGACGCTTTACGAAGGCGCTGCACTCGCGATTATCGTCGTCTTTCTGTTCCTGAAAAACTGGCGCGCGACCTTGATCACCGCCGTCGCGCTGCCGCTTTCGATCATCCCGACTTTTATCGTGATGAACTACCTAGGCTTTTCGCTGAACACGGTGAGTCTGCTCGGAATCACCTTGGTTACCGGAATTCTGGTCGATGACGCCATCGTCGAAATTGAAAACATCGTCCGACATATTCAGATGGGAAAGCCGGCTTTCGAGGCATCCGAGGAAGCCGCTGGCGAAATCGGTCTGACCGTCATTGCCATCAGCTTTACCATCGTCGCCGTCTTTGCCCCGGTCAGCTTCATGTCCGGCATCGCGGGACAGTATTTCAAGCAGTTCGGTTTGACGGTCGCCGTCGCGGTGCTGTTTTCGCTGCTTGTCGCGCGGTTGATTACGCCAATGATGGCCGCCTACTTCCTGCGCGACGGGATCGCGAAGGAAGAGGAGAAAGACGGTCTCATCATGCGCACCTACATGCGCATTCTGGGATGGACGCTCAGGAACCGTGCGATAACGCTTGTGCTGGGCGTGTTCATCTTCGCCGCTTCCATCTTTTCCGCAACTCTGCTTCCCACAGAGTTCGTTCCGCCGTCCGACACCGGACGTGCTCAGATTTCCATCGAACTGCCGCCGGGCTCCCGGATCGAGGAGACGCGCGCGGTGGCAAGAGAGGTCACTGGAATCGTCAGAGAGATCGAGGAGGTCGAGACCGTATTCGTCGACGGAGGGTCCGGAAGCGAAACCACGGCGACGGTCACAGTTGGTTTCGGACAGAAGAATGAACGTGAGCGAAGCTCGTTTGATATTATCGACGATTTGAAGGAGCGGCTCGCCGGGTTCCCGGATGTCAGGCTGTTCGTACTCGGCGAAGGCGGCACCCGTGACGTTGCTATCAGCGTGCTGGGCGACAATGTCGCCATCACGTCTGCAGCGGCTCAACAGTTGGCCGATCAGATCGAGGCCCTTCCACAGCTAGAAGGTGCATCCAGCAAAGCCGCACTCGTTCGACCGGAAGTTCAGATTTCACCACGGCCCGAGCTTGCCGCTGAACTGGGAGTTACCGCATCTGCTTTGGCGACGACTGTCAGAATCGCTACACTAGGCGAAACTGGCGGAAATTCGGCCAAGTTCAACTCGGGCGAGCGCCAAATACCGATAATCGTCCGCTTGGAAGAGGACGTTCGCAACGATCTTTTCAAAATGTCCGGCGTACGAATTCCCAGCACCAACGGTCAGTCGATTCCGTTGTTTGTGGTGGCCGATGTGGAGCTGTCGACCGGACCGAGTAGCATCGAGCGCTATGATCGACGGTATCGCACGACTGTCGAAGCAGACCTTGCGGGCGGCGCGCTCCTCGGCCCCGCGACTGAGGCGATCAATGCTCTGCCGATCGCGCTTGATATGCCCGAAGGTACGTCAATTCAGGCGGGCGGTGACGCGGAAGTCATGGGCGAAATCTTCACGCAATTCGGACTGGCGATGGGTGCAGGGATCCTTCTGGTCTACGTCGTTCTGGTCCTGTTGTTCTCCAGTTTCGTCACGCCGATCACCATCCTGCTGTCGCTTCCTCTTGCTATCGGCGGCGCAATCTTTGCCCTCTACATCTATGGCGCTGGCATCGGACTTTCCGTGATCATCGGCTTTCTGATGTTGATGGGCATCGTTACCAAAAACGCCATCATGCTGGTTGAATTCGCGCAGGAGGCCATGAGTCGCGGCGTCGAGCGTGATGAGGCGATGATGGACGCGGGCCACAAACGGGCGCGACCGATTGTTATGACGACGATCGCGATGACCGCCGGGATGGTCCCCAGCGCGCTTGCGCTTGGCCCGGGCGGCGAGTTTCGCGCGCCGATGGCGGTCGCCGTCATTGGCGGTCTGCTGTTGTCGACCGTTCTTTCCCTCCTGTTCGTGCCGTCACTTTTCAGCGTCATCAACGGACTGAAAACGCGATTGCGCCGAGGTCTTGTGACGATCTTGGGAGCGAACCAGCCACAATCGGCGAAAACCGCCTGAATTTCAGGGCTCGCCATCACGTGACGGACTTCGCGCGATAAACGAAAGGGTATATTAACCAAGCCTGCGCGATACCTGACAACGCGGACGCAAAGATGGCAGCAGCCCCGTCCGCTTTCGGGAGTTTCGCGAATGGCCGTGTTATCCAGCGAACAGGTTCTAGACGGCAGTGCGCTTGGCCTTCCATTCGGACTGACTGACCTGTTCACGTTGAGTATCGGTGGTCGCCAGGTTCTCTACGCATTCAGCAGAACCGAAAACACGATAGTCGAGATCGACATTGCAGCAAACGGCACGATGGCCGTCACCGACGCAATTTCACTTTCGGGGTCCTATGCAGTAGGCAGCGACCCCACGCTTGGCCTTGCGCAATTAGGCGGCAATCAGGTTCTGACGCTTGCTGGAATGTCGCCCACATCGGGCCAAGGTGTTTCGCTGGATGGCGCTGGTGGGCTGGTTCAGCAGGTGGCGTTTGGCAATGCCGGAACCCTGATTTCGCCAGTAGGCTTTGTGCTTTCGGGGGAAAACGCGCTGGCGTCGGCTCGTGCTGGCGGCGGTGTCGACCTCTATATCGACGCAGGCTCGGGTTACGTTTGGCAGACGGGTATTGCCGACGCACCGGATCGTTACCTCGCGAATATCTCTGCGACGATAACGTTCGGGTTGGCCGATGTCAGATATATCGCCGCTGCATCCGAGACGGAAAATGGGATAACACTTCTCGAAATCTCCGAAATGGGCGTGCTGAGCGCCAAGAGCAGCTTCGGCATCGCTGAAGGACTGCCAGTCAGCGCGCCGTCTTCACTGGGTTTGATCGAAGGGGACTCGGATTTCATCGTCGTCGGTTCTTCGGGGTCGTCCTCTCTTTCGCTTGTGAAGAT